>NZ_JBSHGA010000041.1:0-1000 GCF_053617595.1 Paenibacillus sp. NPDC055715 | reverse complement strand
CTTCGGTGGATGAGGTTCCTTTGAAAAAGACCTGTGAGGTCGCCTTCGGGTGATGCTTGCAGGCAATTACACAGCGAGGACGCAGTGGTCAGTCGGTCTTATTCCGACATGACTGACCCGCTCTAAGTGCGTGTGCACCCGATTACGGGTAAACATTCACGGAGAGTTTGATCCTGGCTCAGGACGAACGCTGGCGGCGTGCTTAACACATGCAAGTCGAACGATGAAGCCCTTCGGGGTGGATTAGTGGCGAACGGGTGAGTAACACGTGGGCAATCTGCCCTGCACTCTGGGACAAGCCCTGGAAACGGGGTCTAATACCGGATATGACCGTCCATCGCATGGTGGATGGTGTAAAGCTCCGGCGGTGCAGGATGAGCCCGCGGCCTATCAGCTAGTTGGTGAGGTAATGGCTCACCAAGGCGACGACGGGTAGCCGGCCTGAGAGGGCGACCGGCCACACTGGGACTGAGACACGGCCCAGACTCCTACGGGAGGCAGCAGTGGGGAATATTGCACAATGGGCGAAAGCCTGATGCAGCGACGCCGCGTGAGGGATGACGGCCTTCGGGTTGTAAACCTCTTTCAGCAGGGAAGAAGCGAAAGTGACGGTACCTGCAGAAGAAGCGCCGGCTAACTACGTGCCAGCAGCCGCGGTAATACGTAGGGCGCAAGCGTTGTCCGGAATTATTGGGCGTAAAGAGCTCGTAGGCGGCTTGTCACGTCGGATGTGAAAGCCCGGGGCTTAACCCCGGGTCTGCATTCGATACGGGCAGGCTAGAGTGCGGTAGGGGAGATCGGAATTCCTGGTGTAGCGGTGAAATGCGCAGATATCAGGAGGAACACCGGTGGCGAAGGCGGATCTCTGGGCCGTTACTGACGCTGAGGAGCGAAAGCGTGGGGAGCGAACAGGATTAGATACCCTGGTAGTCCACGCCGTAAACGTTGGGAACTAGGTGTTGGCGACATTCCACGTCGTCGGTGCCGCAGCTAACGCATT
>NZ_JBSHGA010000040.1:0-1019 GCF_053617595.1 Paenibacillus sp. NPDC055715 | reverse complement strand
CACGTACCCATCCCGAACACGACCGTTAAGCCCTCCAGCGCCGATGGTACTTGGACCGCAGGGTCCTGGGAGAGTAGGACGCCGCCAAGCAAAGACAAGAAGGGCCATGATCTCCTTGAGATTGTGGTCTTTTTTTGCGTACATATATTTTAGAAATACCCTTACAAAAAGAAGGTAACATTTTTGTTACGGAATGTTAGAGGAAACCCGGTATAATATAGGTACTGAATCCCATATACACACGCTGCGTTCTTGCAGAATTATGCAAATTCTCGAATAGGGTTTGTATAGTGAATCAAGCTGGTAAGGAGGGAAGATCATGCGGCGAAATAGATGGCTTGTTCTATTGGTACTATTCAGTGTCGTTGTCGCGATTCTTACCGGGTGTGGGACAGAGGAGCCTTCTTGGACATCATTTGAGGGTGCAGCGAATGAAAAAACGTTTCCGGTTCCTAAAGAAGCAAGTAAAACCGATCGGGCCAGCAGCAACTCAGACATGGACTATGTACGCTATGCATTACCGGCTTTGAAGGAAAGCGATAGCTTGCCTGCTCCCTATCTGGAGGAGATTGCAGCCTGGGGCTGGACGGAAGAACCCAATCTATCGACCTTTAATCAAAAAGTATTCCTGAAAAATAAACATATGGTGCACTTGTCTGTGCATGATGGTTCTTTTACTGTATTGGTCCCGAAGGACGGTAAAGCTGCTGCGAAAAGCAAAAGTGTAGACCTTAATTAGTGATTTCACAGTTCTCGATTTGCTTACAGGGGGCTACGGACATAGGGGCTGCTTTAAGTAAGTCACAGGCAACCTCAGATGTAGCAGATAAGATACTGTGTATAATGAATGATAAAGCTGGATATGAGGAAGTACTCAAAACTGCTATTAAGTAGATGGGGCTTCCTTTTTTATTTTGATTGGTATATTAGGGCGTGTATTCAAACTACAAAACAAAGTTAAATCGTGGTAAATTAAGAAGTATGAAGAGACGATACGAAATCCAAGATGATCAGTGGAA
>NZ_JBSHGA010000039.1:0-1155 GCF_053617595.1 Paenibacillus sp. NPDC055715 | reverse complement strand
GGAAGGGGGAGCAGGCGGAGGCCGCGAATACGTGGCGCCGCGCACCGAACTGGAGGCGAAGCTGGCCGCCATTTGGCAGGATGTGCTTGTTCGGGAGAAGGCGGTAGGCGTAACGGATAACTTCTTCGACCTCGGGGGACACTCCCTGCGGGCGACGACGCTTGTCAGCAAAATGCATAAGGAGCTAGGCGTTGAATTCCCGCTTCGCGACGTATTCCACTACTCGACGGTTGAGGAAATGGCCGCAGCTATGGAGCGGCTGGAGATCGGTTCGTTCACGGCTATTCCGGTTGCGAAACCTAGCGAGTATTATCCGCTCTCGTCCGCTCAGAAACGTCTCTATATCTTGAACCAGCTGGAAGGAGCCGAGCTGAGCTACAACATACCGGGAGCTATGCTGCTCGAAGGGGAGCTTGACCGGCAGCGGTTTGAAGAAGCGTTCCGCGGGCTCGTAGCTCGTCATGAAACACTGCGTACCGGCTTTGAGGTGGTAAAAGGCGAAGCGGTTCAGCGGATTTACGAAGAAGCCGCCTTCCAGGTGGAATATGTGCAGATCAGCGGGGAGCAGGCGGAAGAAACGGTGCGCCAATTCGTTCGTCCGTTTGATCTAGCGAAGCCGCCACTTCTGCGGGTAGGGCTTGCCGAACTGGCGCCGGAAAGGCACATTCTAATGTTCGATACGCATCATATCGTATCTGACGGCGTTTCGATTGACGTACTGATCGAAGAGTTCGTCCGCTTGTACAGCGGGGAGCAGTTGGAGCCGCTCCGCATTCAGTACAAAGATTATGCGGTATGGCAGCAATCGGACGAGCAGAAAGCTCAGCTTGCCAAGCAGGAAGCCTGCTGGCTCGACATGTTCCGCGGAGAACTGCCGGTTTTGGAATTGCCGACGGACTATCCGCGCCCGGCTATGCAGAGCTACGAGGGCCGCACGCTGCAATTGTTTATGCATAGCGAGAAAAGCGAGGGTCTGAAACGACTTGCAGCCGAAAACGGCGCCACGCTTTACATGGTTCTGCTTGCTGGTTATACAATATTATTGCACAAATATACAGGACAAGAAGACGTGGTGGTCGGTACGCCGATTGCGGGAAGAAATCACAGCGACGTTCAGCCGCTGATCGGGATGTTCGTCAATACCCTGGCCATCCG
>NZ_JBSHGA010000038.1:0-1454 GCF_053617595.1 Paenibacillus sp. NPDC055715 | reverse complement strand
TGAACCGCACCCCAAATCTTAGACACATGATATAATCCTCTAAGAAGAAAGGGTGCGGATTTTACTTTATGGTCAAATACAGCGAAGAAATACGAATAAAAGTTGCTATAGATGTACTTGAGGGAGGGCTGTCTGAGAACGAAGCAGCACGTAAGTATGGAATGAACCATGTAACGGTTAATGAATGGGTAGCTGCATACTCCAAGCATGGAGCTGTGGGATTGATCAATAAGGGAACACACAGGACTTTTACTGGAGAACAAAAGCAGTACATATTAGAAGATATGCATGAGAACCATTTGAGTTATAAAGCTGCTGCGAAGAAGCATGACGTACAAGATAGATCCATTCGGAATTGGGAGCGCATTTATCGAAATGAAGGACCTGAAGGGCTCTATATTGAGCGTCGAGAACGTACAGCTAATAAAGAGCCACAGAAAGAACTGGAGGCAAATGAAAGTGTTATAGACGAGCTAATTAAGGAAAACCAACGCCTTCGTATGGAGGTAACGTACCTAAAAAAATTGAATGCCTTAGTTCAGAAAAAAAACTCATTACAAACGACGACAAAGCTCACGTAATTTACGAGCTAAGGCATGAATTTAACGTCAAAAAGCTTGTCAAAATTGCAGGCATTCCTCGAAGCACTTACTATTATCACATGAAAAAGTGGAACAAGCCTGATAAGTACGCCGATGTGAAAACAGAAATGAGGCGTTTATTTAATGATGAATTGAAATGTCGAGCAGGATACCGAACTATGACCAGAGAGATTCGCAAAACGACTCCAATCAATCATAAGACAGTTCGACGTTTAATGAAGGAGTTAGGGCTTTATTGTATGGTTCGTAGGAAGAAATATCGTTCATACAAAGGAGCCGAAGGGAAAATAGCTCCAAATGTCTTGAAGAGAGATTTTAATGCGACAGCACCCAATAAGAAATGGGTTACTGATGTGACGGAGTTCCACTTGTTTGGACAAAAGATATATCTGTCTCCGATAATGGATCTGTATAACCGTGAAATCATCAGTTACACCGTATTTAGAAGGCCAACCCTCTCCATGGTCACAGAGATGCTCGAAAAAGCCTTAGAAAAGCTACCAGAGCAACATAATCTCATTCTGCACTCTGATCAGGGGTGGCAATATCAACAAAAACGCTATCAGTATATGCTCTCTGAGAGAGGAGTCACACAAAGTATGTCACGTCGAGGGAACTGCCTGGACAACTCCGTGGTAGAGAATTTCTTTGGGATCTTAAAGACGGAACTTTTGTATATTCAAGAATTTGAATCCATTGAACATTTCATTCAAGAACTACATCAATATATACACTATTACAACCATCGAAGAACCAAACAAAAGCTCAGAGGACTGTCGCCGGTAGAATACCGCATCCAGTCCTATGTAGCAGCCTAAGTCAGTCTGTGTCTAACTTTTTGGGGTCAGTTCA
>NZ_JBSHGA010000037.1:0-1521 GCF_053617595.1 Paenibacillus sp. NPDC055715 | reverse complement strand
GGGGGTGGGGGGGGGGGCGGGACGGTGCTGTTCGGTCCGGTGCCAACGCCGGGGGCCCCCGCGGCTTCCCCCCACCGGCGGTCCCACCGCCGGTCCCCCGGCCCAACCACCCGTCCACCCACGGGTGGGTGCGCCTATGGGGCCCACTGGGCACTACCTCGCTCACCCCCCCCAACGCACGACGAAGCCCCCGCCGGACGATCCGGCGGGGGCTTCGAGGGGCGGGGTCAGAGGGCGTTGGGCTCCAGGGAGAAGAACAGCGTGGGGGCGGCGGCGACCGCCTCCCGCTGTTCCTGCGTCGGCTGCGCCTGCGCGATCGTGGCCCGGAGGTCGAGCCAGACCCGCTCGCGGGTCGCGCCCTCAGCGGGGGTGATGACGCCGCTCCAGGTCGCCTGGCGGCCGTCGTGGGACTGCATGGTGAGGATGTACAGGAACTCGCGCATGGGGGCCTCCTGGCGGTGGTTGGGGCGGGGCACCGGCCGGTGCCCCGCCGAGGGGGCGTCAGCTGGCGTCGTACCGCGCCTGCTCCAGCGCGTCCCGGACGGCCTGCTCGCCCTGGATCTCGCCGCGCTCGATCGCGGCGTACACGGCGGCCGAGCCCATGTACATCCGGTCCTGGAAGTTGACCCCCTCGGAGGAGGAGGAGTCGTCGTTCTTCTTGCCACCGAACAGGCCCATGATGATCTCCCTTGCGGTTGTGTCAGCTTGTGCCGACCGCTTCACTATGACACGACTGTGTCAGTCTGCGCAAGCCCCGTCGAATTGAGAATGCCTAGGTGTGTGTCGTGGCTCGTGCTCCTGGCGCTCGTTGATCCCGGCATGAGTACGAGCGATGACGTTGCGGGTGGGGCCGAGCCGACGCAGGAGTACGGCGTGCTGTGGGTGCCGGTGAGGTGTCCGGGCGACTGCCTGTGCTCGGACTGCTCGGGTGCGGGGGACATGTGGGCCGACGCCCAAGCGGAGATGCGGGAGGAGCTGGGCGAGGACCCGTTGGGTCCTGATGCCTAGGTGTGGCGGTCGAAAGTGCCAGAGGTGTGGTGCGGAGCCGGATGATGTGCACGTGCAGAACAGTGATGCGAGCAGGGCGGAGCGGGCGCGGTGGTGTGGGTGGTGTGGGCTGCCGATTCCGGGGCCGCATCCGGTGGTGGGGCGGCCGCGGCTGTACTGCCGGACGGGTGGGTGCCGGACGCGGGCGGCGGAGCACAGGCGGGAGCAGGCCCGGACGCGGGCGGCGGTGCTGGCGGCGGAGCGCGCGGTGCTCGGCCGACCGGAGGAGCCGATCGTGCCGCCCGCGCCGGGATCTGCACGTGCGCAACCCCGGCGGCCGCAGCCGCGGGATGCTCCGCCGGCTACTCCGCCGCGTCCGGCCCGGCCGGTGGTGGGCGGGGAGGATCTGCCGCTGTGGTGACGGGTCGCGGCCGCCGACCCTGACGGTCCCCCAGGTGCCCGCCGCGCCCTCGTAAGGCGGGGCCAGAGCGGGGGGGTCCCTCCGGTCGGGCGGCACTCACGGTGTGCCGCGGG
>NZ_JBSHGA010000036.1:0-1612 GCF_053617595.1 Paenibacillus sp. NPDC055715 | reverse complement strand
ACCCGGAAAGACACGAAAAATCGCTACTGGCAGCAGCCATTAGTAACTGGAGGTATACGAGAGACAAATTAAGAGGTCTTGAAGTATGGGCCTGAGAGAGGCTACACTGAAAGAACATTTTTGGTTTCTGCGGTCTCGTATACCCAGTTACCTGGTTAAGCAGTTCCCCAACTGACTTAACCTTCGATCAAACCACCTCCCCAGGTGGTTTTTTCGTTTTCAGAGCAAGAGATTACGACTGTAACGACAGGATCACAAGAAGATCATTTACTCAGAGAGACTAACTACCACTATGTTTGCCTATCAACATACTTAGGAAACATTACTTGAGTTAACGACTCCACCTTACTTTTAGTATCTCGCAATGAATCTTCCGACCGCCGTTGTGTTGAAGTTCTATTGCGCCACCGGGGTATAAATCACTTTCGTTTAACTCAATTAAAAGCTCGTTCTTGTGAGCATCCTCTAAATAAAGGTAATAACACCCACCATAAAGGTTCTGCGTATCTGGCACGGCAACAAAAGATTTCTTTCCGAACAGTAAAACAGCCTCTTTTTCTCCATGCTCTGTTAGCAATAATCGAAATTCTTGTCCATCAGGCGCGATCCCCCATATACGCAAGATCGGCGCTCTATGTGGCTTATACCAAAATTGATAGTAAAGACCTGCCACTACAACCAGTGAAATTAATAAGGCCATTTCAATCCTCAAAAACAAGCAACATTCCAAAATCGTTTTTCATTCATTTTTACTGCTGGGCATGATGCCCACCTTCAATCCTCTTTTCGCATGAAAAAACGACCTATACTTAGATGGTTAGTGACCATATCCACTTTACCTTTAAGCAGGGAACCTATTATGAATAAAAAAACGCTGTTGGCGGCCATGATGGTCGCGTTGGTGACCTTTGCCGCTGCTGGATGTTCTTCAAACCAAGAAATAAAAACCACAGATGGTCGCACTATCGTTACAGACGGCAAACCCAAAGTTGACAGTGATACGGGGTTAGTATCCTACAAAGATGCCCATACAGGCCGAACCGAACAGATCAACCGTGACAAAATTACCAACATGAGTGAACTAGACAACTGATACGGATAAAAGGAGCTGGCTTTGAAAAAGATTTTTGTTTCAGTGTTCGCAGCGGCAGTTGCGCTTTCAGCCCTAACCGGCTGCACGCGCACAAGCTATGCCATCCACACCAACGACGGGCGTACAATTGTCAGCGACGGCAAGCCTACAGAATCAGACTCAGGCCTGCTGGGCTATAAAGACGCAAATGGTGTCAAACAGCAGATCAATAAAGCCGACGTTAAAGAAGTCTCTGAAATTCCGCATTGAGGCATCGCTCTCTCCGAAAAGGGCCGCTAATGCGGCCCTTTTCTTTATCTGCCCCAACAACAGGCAAAAAAAGCCCCCGCTGGGGGCCAAATACCTGCAGTGGCTGGATAGTACTGCATTCCTGATGAAGGAGACGAATAAGTATGGGCCGGATTTTTGCGTCTGCAGGCTCGGTCGCCACAATTTTTCCGTACCCGCCAGGCATCATGCTTTTACCATAACATCCGTTGTCTGCACCGCCGGATCGGCACTGACGGCGCAGACGGCACC
>NZ_JBSHGA010000035.1:0-1752 GCF_053617595.1 Paenibacillus sp. NPDC055715 | reverse complement strand
GGAAGGGGAAGCGGGAAGCGGAACGGAGTACGTCGCACCGCGAAATGAGCTGGAAACGAAGCTGGTGGCGATTTGGCAGGAGGTGCTGGGGCTTGCGAAGGAGATTGGCGTTCACGACAACTTCTTCGACATCGGCGGCCACTCCCTGCGGGCGACGACGCTGGTCAGCAAGATTCATAAAGAGTTGAACGTGGATCTGCCGCTGCGCGACGTGTTCCGCCATTCCATGATCGAGAGCATGGCGGCCGTCATTTCCCAACTGGATGAGCAGACATTCGTTTCCATTCCGGTGGCGGATGACCGAGAGGTGTACCCGCAATCTTTTGCTCAAAAACGTCTCTTTATCCTGAATCAACTGGAAGGCGCGGAACTTAGCTACAACATGCCGGAAGCGATGCTGCTGGAGGGTGCTTTGGACCGGGCAAGGTTCGAAGAAACGTTCCGTAAGCTCGTGGCGCGGCATGAAATGCTGCGCACCGGGTTCGAAATGGTGGATGGTGAAGCATCGCAGCGTTTTTACCAGGACGTGAATTTTGCCGTGGAGTTCTATCAAGCGGATGAGCAAGAGGTCGAAGAGACGGTTCGCCGTTTCGTCCGTCCGTTTGACTTGGCGAAGCCTCCGCTGCTGAGGGTAGGCCTTGTCGAGCTGGCTCCAGAACGACATATTCTAATGTACGACATGCATCATATTATTTCCGACGGTGTCTCGATGGAAATCTTTGTTGAGGAATTCGTCCGCTTGTACGGCGGCGAGCAATTGGAGCCTCTGCGCATTCAGTACAAAGACTACACCGTTTGGCAGCATTCGCAGGAGCAGAAGGAACGGCTTCAACGTCAGGAGGCGTACTGGCTGGACATGTTCCAAGATGAGCTTCCGGTGCTGGAAATGCCGACCGACTATCCGCGTCCGGCCGTGCAGAGCTACAAAGGCCAAACGCTGGAGTTTTTCTTCGACGCTTCGAAAACCGACGGCCTGAAGCAGTTGGCCTCGGAAACGGGCACGACGCTGTTTATGGTGCTGCTTGCGGCGTATAACGTCCTTCTGCATAAATATTCAGGTCAGGAAGACGTGATCGTCGGTACGCCGATTGCCGGAAGGAATCATGGAGATGTGCAGCCGTTGATTGGGATTTTCTTAAACACGCTGGCTATCCGCAGTTATCCGGCTTCGGAGAAGACATTCCTGACATACCTGAACGAAGTCAAAGAAACGACCCTCCACGCCTTCGAGCATCAAAACTATCCGTTCGAAGAATTGGTGGACAAGGTGCAAGTCACCCGTGATTTAAGCCGCAATCCGCTCTTCGATACGCTGTTTACGATGCAGAATACGGAGGACGAGGAATTTGAGCTGGAAGGGCTTCGCCTGATTCCTTATCCGAGCGCACTGGATACCGCGAAGTTTGATATCAGCTTGGATGTGGGCGAGGAGAACGGCGGCTTGGATTACAGCTTCGAATATGCGACGGCTCTCTACAAAAGGGAGACGATTGAACGGCTGGCGAAACATTACGAGCAACTGCTCATAACGATCGTAAGCCGTCCGGATGCGAAGATCGCCGAGCTGAACTTGCTGACGGCAGAGGAAAAAGAACAAATTCTCGGCGCGTTCAACCCGGCGCAACCGGAAGCGGCTCCTGCGTCGGCGTTCCACCGGCTGTTCGAGGAACAGGCGGAGCGTACGCCGGAAGCGGCGGCCGTCGTGTACGAGAACGACCGGCTGACGTATGCGGAGCTGAACGAGCGGGCGAA
>NZ_JBSHGA010000034.1:0-2029 GCF_053617595.1 Paenibacillus sp. NPDC055715 | reverse complement strand
GGATGTCCGAATGGGGAAACCCGGCAGTCGTCATGGGCTGTCACCCGCTGCTGAACACATAGGCAGTGTGGAGGGAACGAGGGGAAGTGAAACATCTCAGTACCCTCAGGAAGAGAAAACAACCGTGATTCCGGGAGTAGTGGCGAGCGAAACCGGATGAGGCCAAACCGTATGCGTGTGATACCCGGCAGGGGTTGCGCATGCGGGGTTGTGGGAATGAGCTTGATCGGTCTGCCGGCCGGTCGGCGAGTCAGAAACCGTTGATGTAGGCGAAGGACATGCGAAAGGTCCGGCGTAGAGGGTAAGACCCCCGTAGTCGAAACGTCAGCGGCTCGTTTGAGAGACACCCAAGTAGCACGGGGCCCGAGAAATCCCGTGTGAATCTGGCGGGACCACCCGCTAAGCCTAAATATTCCCTGGTGACCGATAGCGGATAGTACCGTGAGGGAATGGTGAAAAGTACCGCGGGAGCGGAGTGAAATAGTACCTGAAACCGTGTGCCTACAAGCCGTGGGAGCGTCGCGCATCGAGCTTGCTCGGTGCGTCGTGACTGCGTGCCTTTTGAAGAATGAGCCTGCGAGTTAGCGGTGTGTAGCGAGGTTAACCCGTGTGGGGAAGCCGTAGCGAAAGCGAGTCCGAATAGGGCGTTTGAGTTGCACGCTCTAGACCCGAAGCGGAGTGATCTAGCCATGGGCAGGTTGAAGCGGAGGTAAGACTTCGTGGAGGACCGAACCCACCAGGGTTGAAAACCTGGGGGATGACCTGTGGTTAGGGGTGAAAGGCCAATCAAACTCCGTGATAGCTGGTTCTCCCCGAAATGCATTTAGGTGCAGCGTCGTGTGTTTCTTGCCGGAGGTAGAGCACTGGATAGGCGATGGGCCCTACCGGGTTACTGACCTTAGCCAAACTCCGAATGCCGGTAAGTGAGAGCGCGGCAGTGAGACTGTGGGGGATAAGCTCCATGGTCGAGAGGGAAACAGCCCAGAGCATCGACTAAGGCCCCTAAGCGTACGCTAAGTGGGAAAGGATGTGGAGTCGCAGAGACAACCAGGAGGTTGGCTTAGAAGCAGCCACCCTTGAAAGAGTGCGTAATAGCTCACTGGTCAAGTGATTCCGCGCCGACAATGTAGCGGGGCTCAAGCGTACCGCCGAAGTCGTGTCATTGCAGCAATAGGGCCAACGCCCGCTGTGATGGGTAGGGGAGCGTCGTGTGCCGGGTGAAGCAGCCGCGGAAGCGAGTTGTGGACGGTTCACGAGTGAGAATGCAGGCATGAGTAGCGATACACACGTGAGAAACGTGTGCGCCGATTG
The DNA here is from genome assembly GCF_053617595.1 of Paenibacillus sp. NPDC055715. Lineage (NCBI taxonomy): Bacteria > Bacillati > Bacillota > Bacilli > Caryophanales > Paenibacillaceae > Paenibacillus > Paenibacillus sp. NPDC055715. The sequence continues at coordinate 718 of NZ_JBSHGA010000034.1, read as the reverse complement.
ACTAAGGGTTCCTGGGTCAAGCTGATCTGCCCAGGGTAAGTCGGGACCTAAGGCGAGGCCGACAGGCGTAGTCGATGGATAACCGGTTGATATTCCGGTACCCGCTTTGAAACGCCCAATATCGAATCAGGCGATGCTAAGTCCGTGAAGCCGTTCCGGACCCTTCGGGGAAAGGAAAGTGGTGGAGCCGACGAACCAGACTTGTAGTAGGTAAGCGATGGGGTGACGCAGGAAGGTAGTCCAGCCCGGGCGGTGGTTGTCCCGGGGTAAGGGTGTAGGCCGTGCGGTAGGTAAATCCGTCGTACATGTGGCTGAGACCTGATGCCGAGCCGATTGTGGTGAAGTGGATGATCCTATGCTGTCGAGAAAAGCCTCTAGCGAGTTTCATGGCGGCCCGTACCCTAAACCGACTCAGGTGGTCAGGTAGAGAATACCGAGGCGTTCGGGTGAACTATGGTTAAGGAACTCGGCAAAATGCCCCCGTAACTTCGGGAGAAGGGGGGCCATCACTGGTGATCGGATTTACTCCGTGAGCTGGGGGTGGCCGCAGAGACCAGCGAGAAGCGACTGTTTACTAAAAACACAGGTCCGTGCGAAGCCGTAAGGCGATGTATACGGACTGACGCCTGCCCGGTGCTGGAACGTTAAGGGGACCGGTTAGCTGACTTTCGGGTCGGCGAAGCTGAGAACTTAAGCGCCAGTAAACGGCGGTGGTAAC
>NZ_JBSHGA010000033.1:0-2094 GCF_053617595.1 Paenibacillus sp. NPDC055715 | reverse complement strand
GAAAGATCTTTTGCCTCTGGCAAGAATCATTCTTTATCGAACATCGACATTTTCTTTCTGTGAAAGAAAAGTCTAGGTTAAGCTACAAAGAGCACACGGAGGATGCCTAGGCGCCAGGAGCCGACGAAGGACGTGGCGAACAACGATAAAGCCTCGGGGAGCTGTAAGCAAGCTTTGATCCGGGGATGTCCGAATGGGGAAACCCGGCTGTCTTCATCGACAGTCACTTTCTGCTGAATACATAGGCAGAACAGAGGCATACCAGGGGAACTGAAACATCTAAGTACCCTGAGGAAGAGAAAACAATAGTGATTCCGTCAGTAGCGGCGAGCGAACGCGGATTAGCCCAAACCAAGGAGCTTGCTCCTTGGGGTTGTGGGACGTCTCACATGGAGTTACAAAGGAACCGGTTAGATGAAGAGGTCTGGAAAGGCCCGCCAAAGAAGGTAAAAGCCCTGTAATTCAAAACCCGTTCCCTCCGAGACGGATCCCGAGTAGTGCGGGGCACGTGAAACCCCGTATGAATCCGGCAGGACCATCTGCCAAGGCTAAATACTCCCTGGCGACCGATAGTGAAGCAGTACCGTGAGGGAAAGGTGAAAAGCACCCCGGAAGGGGAGTGAAATAGATCCTGAAACCGTGTGCTTACAAGAAGTCAGAGCCCGATCTAGGGGTGATGGCGTGCCTTTTGTAGAATGAACCGGCGAGTTACGTTCCCGTGCAAGGTTAAGGTGAAGAGCTGAAGCCGCAGCGAAAGCGAGTCTGAATAGGGCGAATGAGTACGTGGACGTAGACCCGAAACCGGGTGATCTACCCCTGTCCAGGGTGAAGGTGCGGTAACACGCACTGGAGGCCCGAACCCACGCATGTTGAAAAATGCGGGGATGAGGTGGGGGTAGCGGAGAAATTCCAATCGAACCCGGAGATAGCTGGTTCTCCCCGAAATAGCTTTAGGGCTAGCCTCGGAATAAGAGTCGTGGAGGTAGAGCACTGATTGGGTGCGGGGCCCGCAAGGGTTACCAAGCTCAGTCAAACTCCGAATGCCATAGACTTCGTTCCGGGAGTCAGACAGTGAGTGCTAAGATCCATTGTCGAAAGGGAAACAGCCCAGACCATCAGCTAAGGTCCCCAAGTGTGTGTTAAGTGGGAAAGGATGTGGAGTTGCACAGACAACCAGGATGTTGGCTTAGAAGCAGCCACCATTGAAAGAGTGCGTAATAGCTCACTGGTCGAGTGACTCTGCGCCGAAAATGTAACGGGGCTAAACACGCCACCGAAGCTATGGCTTGATACTTAGGTATCAGGGGTAGGGGAGCGTTGAATGCGGGTTGAAGGTGTACCGGAAGGAGCGCTGGACTGCATTCAAGTGAGAATGCCGGTATGAGTAACGAAAAGATCTGTGAGAATCAGATCCGCCGAAAGCCTAAGGGTTCCTGAGGAAGGTTCGTCCGCTCAGGGTAAGTCGGGACCTAAGGCGAGGCCGATAGGCGTAGTCGAAGGACAACAGGTCGAAATTCCTGTACCACCGTAATCCGTTATGAGCAATGGGGTGACGCAGTAGGGTAGTGACGCGGACTGATGGATGTCCGTCTAAGCAGTGAGGCTGGTGTGTAGGCAAATCCGCACATCATAAGGCTGGGCTGTGATGGGGAGCGAAAATTACAGTAGCGAAGGTCATGATCTCAGACTGCCAAGAAAAGCCTCTAGCCAGGAGAAGGTGCCCGTACCGCAAACCGACACAGGTAGGCGAGAAGAGAATTCTAAGGCGCGCGGAAGAACTCTCGTTAAGGAACTCGGCAAAATGACCCCGTAACTTCGGGAGAAGGGGTGCCTCGGTAGGGTGAATAGCCCGAGGGGGCCGCAGTGAAAAGGCCCAAGCGACTGTTTAGCAAAAACACAGGTCTGTGCGAAGCCGCAAGGCGAAGTATACGGGCTGACGCCTGCCCGGTGCTGGAAGGTTAAGGGGAGTGGTTAGTCCTTCGGGGCGAAGCTATGAACCGAAGCCCCAGTAAACGGCGGCCGTAACTATAACGGTCCTAAGGTAGCGAAATTCCTTGTCAGGTAAATTCTGACCCGCACGAATGGCGTAACGAC
>NZ_JBSHGA010000032.1:0-3130 GCF_053617595.1 Paenibacillus sp. NPDC055715 | reverse complement strand
AACCATTCTGAGGGAACCTTGGGGCGCCTCCGTTACTCTTTAGGAGGCGACCGCCCCAGTCAAACTGCCCACCTGACACTGTCCTCGTACCGGATCACGGTACCAAGTTAGAACCTAGATACGATCAGGGTGGTATCCCAAGGATGCCTCCCTTCAAGCTGGCGCTCAAAGTTCGACGGCTCCCACCTATCCTGTACAGATCGTACCCAAATTCAATATCAAGCTGCAGTAAAGCTCCATGGGGTCTTTCCGTCTTGTCGCGGGTAACCTGCATCTTCACAGGTATTAAAATTTCACCGGATCTCTCGTTGAGACAGCGCCCAAGTCGTTACGCCATTCGTGCGGGTCAGAATTTACCTGACAAGGAATTTCGCTACCTTAGGACCGTTATAGTTACGGCCGCCGTTTACTGGGGCTTCAATTCGCACCTTCGCTTACGCTAAGCGCTCCTCTTAACCTTCCAGCACCGGGCAGGCGTCAGCCCCTATACTTCGCCTTACGGCTTCGCAGAGACCTGTGTTTTTGCTAAACAGTCGCCTGGGCCTATTCACTGCGGCTCTCTCGGGCTTGCACCCTAACAGAGCACCCCTTCTCCCGAAGTTACGGGGTCATTTTGCCGAGTTCCTTAACGAGAGTTCTCTCGATCACCTTAGGATTCTCTCCTCGCCTACCTGTGTCGGTTTGCGGTACGGGCACCTCTCACCTCGCTAGAGGCTTTTCTTGGCAGTGTGGAATCAGGAACTTCGCTACTATAATTCGCTCGCCATCACAGCTCAGCCTTCACGGGAAACGGATTTGCCTATTTCCCAGCCTAACTGCTTGGACGCGGATATCCAATACCGCGCTTACCCTATCCTCCTGCGTCCCCCCATTGCTCAAATGGTGAGGAGGTGGTACAGGAATATCAACCTGTTGTCCATCGCCTACGCCTTTCGGCCTCGGCTTAGGTCCCGACTAACCCTGAGCGGACGAGCCTTCCTCAGGAAACCTTAGGCATTCGGTGGAGGGGATTCTCACCCCTCTTTCGCTACTCATACCGGCATTCTCACTTCTAAGCGCTCCACCAGTCCTTCCGGTCTTGCTTCACAGCCCTTAGAACGCTCTCCTACCACTGTTCGAAGAACAGTCCGCAGCTTCGGTGATACGTTTAGCCCCGGTACATTTTCGGCGCAGAGTCACTCGACCAGTGAGCTATTACGCACTCTTTAAATGGTGGCTGCTTCTAAGCCAACATCCTGGTTGTCTAAGCAACTCCACATCCTTTTCCACTTAACGTATACTTTGGGACCTTAGCTGGCGGTCTGGGCTGTTTCCCTTTCGACTACGGATCTTATCACTCGCAGTCTGACTCCCAAGGATAAGTCATTGGCATTCGGAGTTTGACTGAATTCGGTAACCCGGTAGGGGCCCCTAGTCCAATCAGTGCTCTACCTCCAAGACTCTTACCTTGAGGCTAGCCCTAAAGCTATTTCGGAGAGAACCAGCTATCTCCAGGTTCGATTGGCATTTCACCCCTACCCACACCTCATCCCCGCACTTTTCAACGTGCGTGGGTTCGGGCCTCCATTCAGTGTTACCTGAACTTCACCCTGGACATGGGTAGATCACCTGGTTTCGGGTCTACGACCACGTACTCAATGCGCCCTATTCAGACTCGCTTTCGCTGCGGCTCCGCATCTTCTGCTTAACCTTGCACGGGATCGTAACTCGCCGGTTCATTCTACAAAAGGCACGCCATCACCCGTTAACGGGCTCTGACTACTTGTAGGCACACGGTTTCAGGATCTCTTTCACTCCCCTTCCGGGGTGCTTTTCACCTTTCCCTCACGGTACTGGTTCACTATCGGTCACTAGGGAGTATTTAGCCTTGGGAGATGGTCCTCCCGGATTCCGACGGAATTTCACGTGTTCCGCCGTACTCAGGATCCACTCAGGAGAGAACGAAGTTTTGACTACAGGGCTGTTACCTCCTATGGCGGGCCTTTCCAGACCTCTTCATCTACCTCGTTCCTTTGTAACTCCGTACAGAGTGTCCTACAACCCCAAGAGGCAAGCCTCTTGGTTTGGGCTGGTCCCGTTTCGCTCGCCGCTACTCAGGGAATCGCATTTGCTTTCTCTTCCTCCGGGTACTTAGATGTTTCAGTTCCCCGGGTCTGCCTTCTCATATCCTATGTATTCAGATATGGATACCACTCCATTACGAGTGGTGGGTTTCCCCATTCGGAAATCTCCGGATCAAAGCTTGCTTACAGCTCCCCGAAGCATATCGGTGTTCGTCCCGTCCTTCATCGGCTCCTAGTGCCAAGGCATCCACCGTGCGCCCTTTCTAACTTAACCGTTAAAAAGAATCACTACGTGATATCTTGCATTACTAATTGAATGTGAATTACTTCTGTTATCTAGTTTTCAAAGAACAACATCTCGAAGAATGGAATGATCCTTCAAAACTAAACAAGACAGGGAACGTTCTGTTTATAAGACCCAAGGTCTTATATTCCGTTAAAATCCTTAGAAAGGAGGTGATCCAGCCGCACCTTCCGATACGGCTACCTTGTTACGACTTCACCCCAATCATCTGTCCCACCTTCGGCGGCTGGCTCCTAAAAGGTTACCTCACCGACTTCGGGTGTTACAAACTCTCGTGGTGTGACGGGCGGTGTGTACAAGGCCCGGGAACGTATTCACCGCGGCATGCTGATCCGCGATTACTAGCGATTCCAGCTTCACGCAGTCGAGTTGCAGACTGCGATCCGAACTGAGAACAGATTTGTGGGATTGGCTTAACCTCGCGGTTTCGCTGCCCTTTGTTCTGCCCATTGTAGTACGTGTGTAGCCCAGGTCATAAGGGGCATGATGATTTGACGTCATCCCCACCTTCCTCCGGTTTGTCACCGGCAGTCTGCTTAGAGTGCCCAGCTTGACCTGCTGGCAACTAAGCATAAGGGTTGCGCTCGTTGCGGGACTTAACCCAACATCTCACGACACGAGCTGACGACAACCATGCACCACCTGTCTCCCCTGTCCCGAAGGAAAGATCTATCTCTAGACCGATCAGGGGGATGTCAAGACCTGGTAAGGTTCTTCGCGTTGCTTCGAATTAAACCACATACTCCACTGCTTGTGCGGGTCC
>NZ_JBSHGA010000031.1:0-3957 GCF_053617595.1 Paenibacillus sp. NPDC055715 | reverse complement strand
CAGTTTCATCCCGATTCCCGTCGTGCCACCATAGTAAGCCAGTATACACTCCGCTAGCGCTACGTGACTGGTTCAGGGCTGCGCCCCGAAACCCGCCAAAAGCCTGACGCGCCTGCGGCTTGTCCAACCCCGCGCCGACCGGGAAAGGCTTTCCCGCCCGTCCCGGCGTTATCAGGAGACCGGTTTGTCAGAGAAACGGAACAAGATGCTCACCATGTGGGTGACGGAGGACGAGCACCGGCGGCTGCTCGAACGCTGTGACGGCAGGCAGCTGGCGGCGTGGATGCGGCAGACCTGTCTTGATGAAAAGCCTGCGCGTACCGGAAAGCTACCCTCGATCTCGCCGGCGCTGCTGCGCCAGCTTGCCGGCATGGGCAACAACCTGAACCAGATAGCCCGCCGCGTTAACGCCGGCGGCGGTACCGGCCATGACAGGGTGCAGATTGTGGCGGCGCTGATGGCAATCGATGCCGGCCTTGAGCAGCTGCGGCACGCCGTTCTTGAGAAAGGAACGGACGATGATCATTAAATTTCATCCGCGCGGTCGCGGCGGTGGCGCCGGGCCGGTGGACTATTTGCTGGGTAAAGACCGGCAGCGTGAAGGCGCCACCGTCCTGCAGGGCAAGCCGGAAGAAGTCCGGGAGCTGATTGATGTGTCGCCTTACGTGAAGAAATACACCTCCGGCGTACTGTCGTTTGCGGAGGCAGATCTGCCTCCCGGCCAGCGGGAAAAACTGATGGCCAGCTTCGAGCGTGTTCTGATGCCCGGCCTCGATAAAGATCAGTACAGCATTCTGTGGGTGGAGCACGCGGACAAGGGGCGTCTGGAGCTGAACTTTCTGATCCCCAATACCGAGCTGCTGACCGGCAGGCGGCTCCAGCCGTACTACGACCGCGCCGACCGGCCGCGCATCGATGCCTGGCAGACGGTGGTCAACGGCCGGCTGGGGCTGCACGACCCGAACGCGCCGGAAAACCGGCGGGCGCTGGTCACGCCGTCCGCGCTGCCGGAAGCGAAGCAGGAAGCTGCCCAGGCGATTACGCGCGGCCTGCTTGCCCTTGCCTCATCCGGGGAGCTGAAAACCCGTCAGGACGTCACTGAGGCGCTGGAAAGCGCAGGTTTTGAGGTGGTGCGCAGCACGAAAAGCAGCATCAGCATTGCCGACCCGGACGGGGGGCGAAACATCCGACTGAAGGGAGCCATCTATGAGCAGTCTTTTAACGCTGGCGAAGGACTTGGAGCAGAAATCGAAAGCGCAGCAGCAGAGTACCGGCGAGATGCTGAAAGCCGCATTCAGCGAGCACGAGCAGTCTGTCAGAGCGGAACTGAGCGCAAGCGCGAGGAGAATCAGCGACGCCATCAGCGCCCACGAACAGAGTATGAGCGAGGCGATGGAGAAAAACCGGCGGAGCGTGCTGCTGACAGCCGGGAGGGCATGGCTCACCATCCTGATGGTGTCAGCGCTGCTGATCGCCACGAGCGGGAGCATTCTGTGGTGGCAGGGGCAGCAGATAACCGACAATTACACACATCTTCGTCAGCAGGAAGATACCCTGGCGAAAATGACTGCCCGGACGTGGGGAGTGCGCTATCAGGAGAGCAGCGACGGCCGGAGGTTCCTTATCCTGCCGCCGGGGATGCAAGCCGAAGCCATCCCCTACGACGGGACGACCTGGATCCGCCTGAAACAGGAGTAGCGGAAAATGACAGAGCTGGAAAAGCAGTTGCTGACCGCATTAGAGCAGCTACATCAGGACTACTCGCAAAGGCTGGACGAATGGGAGAGCGCCTTCGCGGAATGGCAGAAGATGTCTGGGCTTATGCAACGGGAGAACGCGGTGCTGAACGAGCGCGTGTCGGACTTGAGCACGCAGGTGCTGAGTTTAAGCGAGCAGCTGCGCCGCTTGTCCGGGAACTGAATGCCACCGAGTTCCGGCAGGGGGAGAATGAGTATCAGAAAACACTGGAGCTGGAGCGCCAGCCGCAGAAAACCTACAAAGGACCGACGCTGGGCTGACGGATGCCGGCCCGTGATAAACCCCAAGAAGGGGTCGTTTGCGGGAGAGGGCGAAATCCTACGCTAAGGCTTTGGCCAACGATATTCTCCGGTAAGATTGATGTGTTCCCAGGGGATAGGAGAAGTCGCTTGATATCTAGTATGACGTCTGTCGCACCTGCTTGATCGCGGCCGCGATAGCTAGATCGCGTTGCTCCTCTTCTCCATCCGCGTTCCAAGCTGCGGAAAGGCACCCATAAGCGTACGCCTGGTCGAGCAGGCGACGCGGATCGACGTCCAGCGCACGAGAGAATGCGTCCGCCATCTGTGCAATGCGTCTAGGATCGAGACAAAGGTCGTCTCTGTCAGCCGGATCGTAGAACATATTGGCGGCGCCAAAGCCCACTTCACCGACCAGACCGACGGGATCTATCACCAGCCAGCCGCGACTGGAGAACATGATGTTTTCATGATGCAGATCGCCATGTAGCCCACGCAGTTCCGAGGCATTGCTCATCATTTGATCGGCTATAATCGCCGCGTGGACGTAGTCAGTTTGACAACCTGCGTTTTGATCATCGCGCGCCCGCTGAAACAAAGCTGCAAAGCGATCCCGGATCGGGAGAAGGGCAGAAGGCAGGGGTTCCTCAGATGCGGCATACAGCTTCGCCATTAGTTCCGCTGCAATTTCGGTCGCCTGGTAGTCGCCGTGCTCGGCAACGATGTGAGAGAGCATTCGCTCCCCGGCATATTCGAGCAACATCAGATTGTTCTCACGACCGAGCAACCGGACTGCTCCCCTCCCATTGCGCCATACCAGATAGTCGGCCCCGCGCAGTTCATCAGCAATGTCTTCTATAGGTTTCAATCCCTTGACGATTGCAGGAGTCCCGTCTGGCAATGAAACTTTCCAAACGAGGCTGGAAAAGGTGTCCGCAATGAGAACAGGTTGCGAAACGTGCCAATGAGCAGGAAAAACAGGCGGCATGAACATCAACCCCAAGTCAGAGGGTCCAATCGCAGATAGAAGGCAAGGCGTTCGCGGTCGGGGGCTTCGATCCCCAATACATTGAATAGGACAGCGAAGGCGCGCTCTGCTTCATCTGGCGCTGCCCAGTTCTCTTCGGCGTTAGCAATCATGAGTGCCAAATCGGCATAGCGATCTGCTGTTCCGAGCCGCCCAAGGTCGATCAGACCCGTGCATTGAAGAGTTTTAGGGTCCACCATGAAGTTCGGCATGCAGGGATCACCATGGCAAACAACCATATCGGTGCGCTCTTGGTCGAGCCGCACCGGTAGCTCTCGTTCGACACGAGCCAAAAGATCGAGCTGCGGCGTACTCTTGTCCTCGTCCGGTAAGAAGTCGGGATTGACGGCATTGCGGGACACCACATCAACGGCGCGTCCGAACATTCGCGACAGCCTGCGCTCAAACGGACATTGATCAACCGATAGGCTGTGAACAGCGCCAAGTTGCTGCCCCATTGACGGCCACGCTTTGAGCAAATCCGCTCCAGACAGATCAGCCGCCGGTACTCCCGGAATTGCCGTTATCACCAAGCATGCACCCTCCTGTTCCTCCTGCCAGTTGATCACCTCGGGGCAAGCCACACCTCGACCTTTGAGCCAAATGAGGCGGTCACGCTCTCCAGCGAGCTCACCGCGGCGGGAAGCAGGTGCGATTTTCGCGAAGGCATGCCCGTCACCACGTCGAAAAACAAAATCACCAGATTCTCCGCCTCTGACAGGCAACCAGTCAGAATGCGATTCACCAAAAAAAATATTAGTTCGATTCAATGGAGGTTCCTTCAGTTTTCTGATGAAGCGCGGAGGTGGCTCAACCTGCGAAAAGAAACGAGTTGCTACGTAAGTCCGAGAACATGCTTTCCATGGTCTCTGAGCTCGCCTTTGGGACCGACATATCGGTAGAGAGTGACGCGCTCGATGCCGAGTTCCTTGC
>NZ_JBSHGA010000030.1:0-4913 GCF_053617595.1 Paenibacillus sp. NPDC055715 | reverse complement strand
GCCATCTGGATCACTTCCGCCTGTCCTCCAATACTCGGAGCCGTGTAGCCTACCTTTCGTCCGCCATCATTGTTAATGGCAGATCCTTTAATGACGGCATGGATGGTATCGCCATCACGTAGCGCTTCATTCAGACGCTTGAGAATCACAGCGCCTGCACCATTGGCAAAAACCGTGCCGTCTGCTTCCGAATCAAAGGCTTTACATGAGCCATCCGTCGATACAATGGAACCTTCCCGGTACAAATATCCTGTCGTTTGAGGTACTTTTACCGTAACTCCCCCTGCTAGTGCCATATCACATTCACCCGTCAATAGAGCCTGTACGGCGGTATGTACAGCGACAAGTGACGTCGAACAAGCCGTTTGTATGGTGATCCCCGGACCATGAAAATCCAGTTTGTATGCCACGCGAGTTGCCAGATAATTCTCATGGTTTGCTGTAGTCATCGCAAACATACTGGTCGGGTCTGCCGGGTCCATGCGTGGAAGAAGTGAGCACAACAAATAAGTGCTCTGAGTAGTGCCTGCGTATACCCCAATCGCGCCATCGCTTCCTCCAGGAGCATAACCAGCCCGTTCCATTGCTTCCCAAGCGCATTCCAAGAACACTCGGTGCTGTGGATCAAGAAATTCAGCTTCGCCCGGGGTATATCCAAAAAATGCAGCGTCAAACAACTCGATCCCTTCCAAGGCTCCTCCTAAATTCACAAAATGTCGGTCACCACGCATTTTTTCAGGGACTCCTGCCTTCTCCAACTCCTCTTTCGAAAAGCTTCGAATGCCGCATTCTTCATGCAGCAAATTGCTCCAGAATGCTTCGATCCCTTCCGCGCAAGGGAATCGACCAGCCATGCCTATGATCGCAACTTCATTCGTTCCCTCGAGTGGGGCTGCTGTTCCCTCTGGGATACATGGCTTTTGTCTGAAATGAGAATTGGCTTCGTTGCTTTGCCCGACCAAATAACGCGCTAGTTTGGAGACAGTTGGAAATTGAAACAATTCAACGATGCCTAATTCTCTTGATATTTCAGACTGAAGTCGGTCTCTCACCTCCACCAAGAGCAGCGAATGCCCACCTAAATCAAAAAAGTTATCATGTACGCTTACCCGCTCAACTTGTAGCGACTTCTTCCATATCTCCGCTATGCGTTGTTCCATGTCCGTGACTGGAGGGGTAAAAACATATTTTTCAGAAATAGAAGCTCCTGTCCAACTTGGGAGCGCCCTACGGTCAATCTTACCTGTTACCGTAACAGGCAAAGTGTCCATAGGAACATATACTGCAGGAATCATATGCTCCGGCAGATATTCACTTAAAAATTTGCGCAGTTCTGCCGGGTCACATGGTTCACCTTCTTGCACCACATAGGCGATCAAGCGCTTGTTTCTATTATTTTGCTCTATAGCAGTGACTACGGCATTGCGAACTGCCGGGTGCCGGATAAGAACCGACTCAATTTCACTCAGTTCAACACGCATGCCGCGAATTTTGGTTTGATGATCTCGTCTGCCTTCAAAAAGAAGCGTGCCGTCTGGACGCAATCTACCGATATCCCCAGTCCGGTATAGGCGTTCGTCTGGGCCCTCGGCATGCGGAAAACGTAAAAATCGGTCTGCTGTTAAATCCGGATGATGGAGATACCCCCGAGCCAAGCCAGCACCTCCGATGCAGATTTCACCAGCAACCCCGAGAGGGACCGGACGAAGCCATTCATCTAATAGACAAATCCGCATATTGCGAAGTGGTCGTCCGATTGGAACGCCGATCCCTGAAGGAGGGGATGTCATGGCATGGAATGTCGCATCTGCTGATACTTCCGATGATCCATAAATGTTGATTAACGTTCGCCCGGGCAGCAGTTCGAAAAATCGCTCACATAATATCTGTGGGAGAGTTTCTCCGCTGATAGACCAGTAGCGCAAATCATGTAGATACTCTTTTCGCTTGGCACATGTTTCGAGAAGAACTCGCAGCAAAGAAGGAACCATAACTATGCGTGAAATAGAGTGTTTCACCAAGGTATCCACCAAAATCAGGGGGTCTTGAAGAGCCTTCTTTGGCAAAATAACCGCCGGGATACCACACAGGAGCGGCGCAAACGTCTCGGCGACCGCGTCTACAAAAGTAAGTGCGGCCTGATGGCAACAAACTTCGCCTGCAGAATATGGATATGTTTCCCATCCCCAACGAAGACGGTTTAGTATTCCTCGATGTAAACCCACAACCCCTTTGGGGTCTCCTGTAGACCCTGAGGTATAAATGACATACGCTGCATTGTCCCTGTGGACATTTGGAGCCGGAGGATTTTCGTTATAATGCTCCGGCTGTTGGTCTAACAAATCCACACTCAAAATGTGGTAATCTCCTGTGGGTATTCCGGATGCAAGAAAGGATTGGGTCACAACTACGGGAGGCGCTATTTTTTCTAGAATTAATCGTATCCGCTCGGTCGGATGCTCCGGATCAAGCGGTACATAAGCTCCTCCAGCTTTTAAAATACCTAATAGTACGGCTGTTCGCTCAATTCCCCGCTCCATGCAAACGCCGACCAATACTTCCGGTCCTACATTGAATGACAAAAGTTTCCATGCAATCCGATTTGCCATACGGTTCAGCGTCCCGTAGGAAATACATTGCCCGTCCTCAATTAAGGCCGTGCGATCCATACTGGATTGGACTTGTCGGTCAAACAGCTCCAGAAGAGAGCTTTCTTCGTCCTCGGCAACGGTTACCGGGGAATGCCAGTCATTCAGCACCTGACGTTCCTCTTCTGAAGTCATAAGCGGCAGATAAATGATTGAACTATGCGGATTGGCAACAGCAGCAGCCAAGATAGTCCTATAATGTCCCAGTAGCCTTTCCACCGTTTCAGCGTCAAAAAGATCCTTGTTGTATTCCAGCAAAACTGAGAGACCCGATTCTGTTTCTTCCACATATAAGGTCATATCAAATTTGGAGGAAGTTCCTAGACTGCTCACCTTGGAGAACTTTAGCCCCGGAAGATCCGGCAACGACGATGGTACCGTCTGAACCACCATAACCTGAAACAACGGAGAGGCATCCAGAGTACGCTGTGGACGGAGTTCTTCAACGATCTTCTCAAAAGGTATATCTTGATGAGCCAACGCTTCGACCATCGTATTTTTTACTTGTGAGAGAAGTTCCAGGAAGCTGAGACTACTTGAAACGTTCACTCGCAGAGCAACCGTGTTCACAAAAAGACCAACCACTCCCGCCGTTCCACTTTCGTTGCGATTAGCGACAGGACAGCCTAGTACGACATCATGTTGACCGCTATATTTGGCAAGTAGTGCATAAAATCCGGCGAGAGCCGCCATAAAGACGCTCGCTCCCCTACCTTTAGCCAAACCCTTAAGCCCTTCGACTATTTCCGTCGGCAGTTCAAGCGAAACTGTACCGCCACGCATCGTCGGCGTGGCTGGCCGTATTCGGTCGACAGGCAATGCCAGTTGAGGCGGATTGTCGCGAAGTTGCTCCTTCCAGTAAGCTAGTCGTTGTTTGAGGATATCTCCAGCCAACGCAAGACGCTGACGATGTACATATTCTCCATAGGTAAAAGGCAAAGAGTCAAGTTTGGGTGTTTCTTCGTGAACATAAGCTAGGTAACAGGCCTCGATTTCACGGATGAGAAGCCCGAGAGACCAACCATCGGAGATTAGATGATGCATGGTCAACAGGAGAATCCCTTCTTTTTCGCCCAACGTGATCCAATGGGCACGAATCAACCGATCATGGGCTATGTCAAATGGAGTTTCCGTTTCGACCTGTTGAAGCCGGGATATCTCCATTTCTTTCTCCATCTCCCCCCATTGACTCAAATCTGTTACACATATGGGAAAGCAAGTGATTTCTGCTGGTGGGTCGACATACTGTATTGCTCCACCGTTCCTGTTCTGAAACCGAGTACGTAAACTCTCGTGCCGTCGCACAAGGTATCGCATACACTGCTCAAACAACTCCAGTCTGAAATCACCTTCAATGTGAATGGCTGTTGCAATCAGGTAAGATGTATTTCCAGGTGCCATCTGTTCTAAAAACCACAATCTTTGCTGAGATAAGCTGAGGGGATATTGCCGGGGTTGCAATTCCCGTTCCTGCAGCAAGCGCATCAACCGAAGTCGTTTTTCCTCCGTACTGAGCTCCATGTTTTATCCACTTCCTATCCATTCATCTTCACACTAAAATGTAAATCACTCGGACTCGAACAGCGTGACATCTTTGCCAGACCCCGCTTCCATTCGTTTCAGTAAAGTATCTATCTCTTCATCCGTCATACTGTTCACCCGCTCCAGTAACTCTGCAGAATCGTCTATCCCCAGTGAATCCAAATCCGTTTGCCCCTCCGTTGTTTGTTGTTCCTGCACTAGAAGAACCAGATGTGCGATGCATGGATATTCAAAAAAACGTGGTACCTCAATGTCAAAGCCCATAGTTCGCTTAATTTCCGCTACCATTTGTACAATTAGAAGAGAATGCCCACCCAAATCAAAAAAATCATCTTGTATTCCGATTTGTTCAATACCAAGAATCTTCTTCCAAATCTCCACTAGGCCGGCTTCCAAAGGAGTCTCCGGTGGCTTAAAAGGCGTTGCTAGTTGAGGACGTGGATACATTTGTTCTGCTGATTCCACAACCGGTGCTATTTCCTCCGCAGCCCCGTGTAAAGGAACCTGACCTATGCCGGGTCCACATAATGCTGTGTTCGAAAACACAGTCAAACGAGGTTCGATCCAATAGCGCTGACGCTCAAACGGATACGTTGGCAATTCTACCCGGTTACGCACCCGGGACTCATGTAACGCTCCCCATCCGATGCTTACACCTCCGCTCCACAGTTCTGCCACGCTTCTCAGCCACTGCCCCCGTTCCCCGCCTCCGGCTTTGCACGT
>NZ_JBSHGA010000029.1:0-5919 GCF_053617595.1 Paenibacillus sp. NPDC055715 | reverse complement strand
CTCACGGTGTGCCGCGGGTTCTGGGGGGGTGGAGCTTGCGGAGCCCCCCCAGGTTCCGTGGCAGGGTGCGGAGGGCTGTCCGACCGGAGGGACCCCCCCGCGACCCCTGCCGACCCACCCACGGACCCGCAGTGGCGTACGGCGCCCCCTCCCCCTCTGGGAGCGGTGGCCCGGGGGTGCAGGGGGCGGAGCGCCCCTGCGTAGTGACCCGCGCGATCTCTCCGGCCTCCCCCGCACCCCTCCCCGCGTCCCTGTGTGGCCCGCTGACGGCCGATGAGGGGCGCCGTGCCCTCTGGGTCCGGTATCCGGCTGACAGGGCCGCAGAGGGGCGCCTAGGGTCGCCGCGTGATCACCGGGGGGCAATGATGACTCAGACTGAGACGCTTGCAAAAGGCGGATCGATGTGTCAGAGTCAGTCGCATGACGCAGACACCGGCCCAACTGAGGGCCCAAGCCGAAGCAGCACTCAAGCCTTTGGGAGCGAAGAGGATCAGGCTCCTGGCTCAGCTGGAGCAGCTCGACGCGGAGATCCGTCCGGTGATCGTGGAGGCGGTCCGGATGGAGGTCCCCTACCGCAGGATTCGGGACCTGACAGGGGTCTCCCCGAACACCTCGGCCGCGTGGCGGAAGGCGGCCGAGGCGGAGTGATCTGAGGGGCTCCTCGCGCGCGTATATGCGCGCGTGCGTAGGGCCCCCCTCCCCTCCCCCGACCGCAACCCGCAACCTTGCAGGTCAGAGGCGGTTGCACCCCGCAACCCGACCGCAACCTGCAACCAGAGGCGCAACCAGCAAACGAAGACGGGCCGGACCGCCGCAGCGAACGGCGATCCGACCCTCATCCACGCACCTGAAGGAGAACCGTGGACGTGAAGGAAGTTTGGCGGAAGGCGACCGATTCGACCAAGTCCGCCTGGCGGGCATCGGCCACCGAGGTGACCAACGTGGTCGATGCCCTGTCCCCCATGTGCGCCCCTGTGGCGGCTCGGTGGGACGCGGCGGCGGACCGGCGCCAGGCGCTCCGGACGCCGGAAAATCTCAAGAAGCTCATGGCCGCTCAGCGTGAGAACACGTCGGCGAGGGCGACGGCCGCGACCGCGAAGGGGCAGCGGACGGCGGCACGGCAGGCGAGCAAGAACCCGTGGAACGGCGCCCGGCGGGCGGCGAAGACGGCGGACAGGGCGGCGCGGTCGCACCGGATCGCCGCGCGGGCCGCGTTGAAGGAGGCGCGGGCGAACTACCCGGCGACGATGGCGCAGGTAGCCCGGCGGTGGCACGCCGTGCATGTCGTCCCGGCGGCGGTCGGCACGTACGCGTGGTCGACGCCTGCGGACTGGGAGACGTGGCCTTTGGCCACCTCGGTCGCGGTCATCGCGGCCAACGCCTCGGCGCTGTGGCTCGGTCGCCGGTCGGTCTCCGTGCAGGTCGAGGATGGGGTCACGGCGGAGGAACGCCGCTTGCTGGAGCGCCTGGACCCGTCGTACTGGGTGCAGCACGCCGACTCGCGCGGCCTGTCCGGCACGCTGACCGAGCGGCCCGAAGTGACGGCGGCCGGGATCGTGTGCGGCGTCCGGCTGGACGGCAAGGGCTGGTCGGCGAAGAAGCTCGCGGCCGAGTCCGCGGCGGTCCGCGCCCTGCTCGGGATGCGGACCGAGACGCGGATGCAGATCAGCGATGGCAGCCATGGCGACCGCGCGCTGATCGTGATCCGCACCCGGTCCGCGTCGGACGGCATCTCGATGACCTGGACGCCGGAGCACACCGGCATCGGCGTGGACGAGGTGACCGGCGAGATCGTGGACGTGCCGATGGCGGGCACGCACAAGCTGATCGCGGGCGTCACGAACATGGGCAAGAGCGTCTCGTGGCGGCCGTGGATGATGCAGGCCGTGGCCGACCCGCTGTGGGCGGGCATCCTCCTCGACCCGAAGCGGCTGGAAGCCCGGCTGTGGCAGGGGAAGGTCCGGACGGAGGGTCACCAGCGCGGCTCGAACGAGGAGATCCGGCAGGCGATCTACGACGCGATCTGCGAGCTGGTCGCGGAGATGCAGCACCGGCAGGAGATCGCGGACGTCACGCAGTGGGTGCCGACGCCGGAGCACCCGAGCCTCTTGGTCGTCATCGAGGAGGGACGGCAAATCCTCCAGATGGCCAAGGACAACCGGTGGAAGGACGTCCTCGACCTGATCGACGACCTGTACACCCTGGCCCGCGCGACGGGGATCTGGATCATCTGGGCGACCCAGTACCCGTCCCGCACGAACGGCGGCGTCACGGCGATGGTCAGCGAGAACAGCCTCACGGTCATGTCGCTGACGGTGGACTCGCCGGTGTCCGACCGCGTGGTCTACGGCGAGAACGCGGCGACGACGGGCTGGGAGCCGTCGACGCTCGGCGGCATCCCTGGCCGGGCCCTGATCAAGCACAAGGACCGCAAACCCAGCCCGGTGCGGATCTGGCACGTCCTGGATGAGGCGGTGGAGGCGCTCCCGAAGGTGACCCCGTGGCAGCACGTCGCCACCTTGGCGCCGGAGCCCGCCGACCCGGGCGGCGGGCCGCGCCTGACCCTGGTGAAGGAGGCACCCGAAGCGGCGGCCGAGGAAGCGCCGGCGCCCCGCGCTGAGGAATCCGCGGCGACCCCGGCCGGTACCCCGACCAACCGGAATCGGGTCCTGGACACGGTCCGGTCGGCGTCCGGCCCGCTCGCCCAGAAGGACATCGTGGCGGCGACCGGCATCGACAAGGGCGGCGTCTCCCGCGCCGTCGCGGCGCTCGTCAAGTCCGGCGACGTGGCCAAGACCCCGGCAGGGATCGTCATCGCGGGCAAGGAGGTGTCGGCATGAGCAAGCAGACGATGGAGAGGGCCGCGCTGATCGCGGCCGGGCTCGTGATCGTGACCCTGACCGCCCTTGCCTTCTGGCTCAGTTACGCACACCTCGCCGAGGTGGCCGGCCAGCACGGCCTGGCAGGCTCCCCGATCCGCCAGTGGGCATGGCCCGCGACCCTCGACGCCTTCATCGTCGGCGGCGAACTGCTCATGCTGCGGGCCGGTCTCCAGGGCCGCACCGACTGGTGGGCGATCACCGCCACGGCGGCCGGGTCGATCGGCTCGATCGTCCTCAACGTCGCCGGAGTGGCCGGAGCGAGGGACGGTCAGCACGTGCCCTTCCTCGACTACGTGACCGCCGCTGTCCCCCCCACTGCCGCACTGCTGGCTTTCGGGCTCCTCATGAGGCAGGTCCACGGCCTCGTGGACGACGCCGCACCCGCCGTCGAGCCGGGCAGGGACACCGAGGTGTCCACAGTGGACGCCCCGGTGTCCCCCACCCCCCTGCCGGAGCCTGTGCCGGCCACCGCATCGCCGCAGGTCATCTGCGGGGCACACCTCGAAATCCCGCCTGTCCCCCCCCGCCCGAAGCTGAGCACCGAGGAAGCCCGCGCCGCGATCGAGCAGGCATGGCGGGACGGCCTGAGCGTCCGTGAGGCGGCCCGGGTGTCCACCCGCGCCCCCTCGCAGGTGCAGCGGGTGTACGCACGCCTCGACACCGAGAACGCCCCCGTCCACCCGCGACACGACGACGACCACATCGAGGGTCAGACCGAGATTGAGGTCCCGGCCGCCGCGTGACCGAGAGAGGGTCAGGGGACACCTCCCCTGACCCTCTTGCGCAGGCTGACACATTGTGTCAGACTGACTCACGTCCGCCTGATCCACCCTCACCCGGCGGGGCGCCGCCACCACCAGGAGGAACCATGCACGAGACCCAGCTTGACGATGTGCCCGCCCGTATCACCGCGTCCGCCGCGCGGCTCGGCGGACCGGCCGCCACCCCGGCCGAGAAGGCAGACGCAGCCGCTCTCCTGCGGGACCTGCTGGAGGCCGCTCGCAGCCACGGCGTCACCCTCGCGCACTTCGACGCCGTGGCCGACCTCCCGCAGGCGGCCCTGATGGTCATCCGCTCGGCCCGCGAGGAGGCGTGATGGCGACCCCGGCCGACATGTCTCACGCGATGCTGATCGCGATCCTCATGCACCACGGCGGCTCGCTCGACCTGCCCGCCGGCGCTTTCCAGAAGGACGCGCTCGGCGGCCTGGACGGCGCGTTCCACGCCGTGGCGATGGAGCCCCGCCTCGATGGCACGGTCCGCATCAGCGTCCAGCCCCGCCCCGCCGGGGACGAGGGAGGAATCACCACGATCTGACCGACACGACGATGCCCCGCCGGTGATCCGGCGGGGCGTCTCGCTCGTAAGGGATGATCACCCCTCAGAAATGGCAACGGCCCGGGCATCTCACCTCCCGGGCCGCCCGCCTCCGCAGGTGCCAAACCACCGAACGGAAACGTTGCTGTGACCAGAGTACGGAGCGAAGCGCCTCCTTCGCCACAGCGGCCCGCCCGCCGCACATGCCGCCGTAGCGGCTGCTCGAAGAAGTTCACCCCAAACCCCCGCACACCGGGCCAAACGTACTGCTCCCCGAACTGCCGGAAGCGCGCTTCCGAGGCGGACGCGGTTCGACCCCCGAAAACGGGGTCTGACCTGCAGAAAGACACCTCCCGAGGTGTCCGCTTCTTGGTAACTGACGAACAGAGTTGTCAGATCGCCGAAACCGCAGGTCAGAGCGGTGCGGTCGATGGGGCCACCGAGGGGGGTCCGGTCACGGTCGTCACCCCGGCTCTGCGGCGGTGGCGGCGCCGCCGGATCATGCAGGAGATCACCGCGATCGACCGGTGCCGGAAGTGCGCGCGCCGCGCCGTGGCGCCGGAGCTGGGCACGCTGACGGCCCGCACCGAGGACGGGAAGGCGTCCGGCCGCGGGGTCCAGCTCTGCGAGTCGATCTGGGCGTGCGCGGTGTGCGAGAGCGCCAAGCGCGCCGAGGACACCCACGAGCTGACCACGGCCGCTCTGCGGTGGCTGGCCCGTGGGGGGACTCTGGCGGCCGTGGTGCTGACCACCCGGCACACCCGTGCGGACGCACTGGACGACCTGGTCTGTGCCCTGTGGGGGACGCGGCAGCGCGTGGACGAGACGACGGGGGAGGTCACGCCGAGGGTCCCGGGCGCCTACCAGCGGCTCCTGACATCGCAGAGCTTCCGGCGCCACGTGGCCCCGGCGGTCGGCTACATCGGCATGGCGCGTAACCCGGAGATCACCCGCTCGCAGGCGGGCGGGTGGCACCCGCACCTGAACCTGCTGGTGTTCCTCGGTGGCCAGTTGGAGGGCACCCCGGCCAACGGCCAGCTGATCTACACGGATGAGGACGGCAACGGGTACTTCGAGCCGGGCGAGGGCCGGAGCTGCACGTTCGAGCCGCCCGCCGAGGACCTGGAGGCGTTCGAGGAGTGGATGCACGGCTTCTGGGCGGGGGCTCTGCGGTCGATCGACCCGACGTACGAGACGTCGACCGAGTGTGAGCGGGCCAACTGCAAGTGCGGCGGCAAGGGCCACGGTGTGCGCATCGACGTGATCCGGTCGCCCGATGACAAGGCGCTGATCGAGTACCTGACCAAGGTGGGCGGGGAGACGGCCAAGTCGGTCCAGGCCGACGTGGACGCGGCCAAGGGCGCGGCGGCCGAAGTCGCCCACTCGACGGCCAAGGGCGCCAAGGGCACCCGGTCGATGACCGCCTTTCAGTTCCTTGACCGGCTGTGGGCGATCGAGCGCGACGGCCTGGCCGAGGCCGACGCCCCGGGGTACGGGACGGCCGAGCAGTGCCGTGCGTGGTCGCTGGAGTACGAGGCCGCGACCCGGGGCCGGCGGGCGTTCGAGATGACCCGGGGCCTCGCCCGGCACACCGACCTGGCGGGCGAGCTGGAGGCGTACCGCTACCAAGAGATGCACCGCCGCCATCGCTCCCGCTTCACATCGCTGCATCAGTCGCCCACGGACGCTCACCAGCTCCAGCCCTTCCTCCAAGCTGAAC
>NZ_JBSHGA010000028.1:0-6260 GCF_053617595.1 Paenibacillus sp. NPDC055715 | reverse complement strand
GATCAAGAAGGTCAGAAAGCTTTGTGCGCTTATTATACAGCGGAAGAAGGCTTGACGGCGGCGGACCTAAAGCGGGCGATTGCCAGCGAGCTGCCAGGGTACATGATCCCGTCGTACTTCGTGGAGCTGGAGCGCCTGCCTCTGACGCCGAACGGAAAGATCGACCGGAAGGCGCTGCCGGCACCGGAAGGGGGAGCAAGCGCAGGCCGCGAATACGTGGCGCCGCGCACCGAACTGGAGGCGAAACTGGTCGCCATCTGGCAGGGCGTGCTCGGGCCGGTCACGATTGGCGTGACAGACAACTTCTTCGACCTCGGCGGGCACTCTCTGCGGGCGACGACGCTGGTCAGCAAGGTGCACAAGGAGCTGAGCGTGAACCTGCCGCTGCGCGATGTGTTCCGGCACTCGACCATCGAAGCGATGGCCGAAGCAATCAGCCAATTGGAGCGGCAGGAACACCTCTCCATTCCGGTTCTGGATAAGAGGGATTACTATCCGCTTTCCTCCGTGCAAAAACGGCTGTACATCCAGCAGCAGATGGAAGGCGCCGAGCTTAGCTACAACATGTCCGGCATGACGGTTCTCGTCGGGCGCTTGGAACGGAATCAATTCGAGACGGCGCTCAAAGGATTGATAGCTCGTCACGAAATTTTGCGAACCGGCTTCGAAATGGCTGACGGCGAACCGGTACAACGGATTGATCCGGACTTGAAGTTTGTCGTCGAGTATACGAAAGCGACGGAAAGTGAAACGAAGAGCATCGTAGATGGCTTTGTGCGCGTCTTTGATTTGGAGCGGCCGCCGCTGCTGCGTGTGGGCTTAGTCGAATGGGAAGCGGAACGGCATCTGCTCATGCTGGACATTCATCATATCGTCACGGATGGCATTTCGATGGGCATCTTCGTCGAAGAGCTGCTGCGCCTGTATAACGGCGAGACTCTGGAACCGCTTCGGATTCAATACAAGGAATTCGCCGCTTGGCAGCAGTCCGAACCTGTAAAAGAGCGGCTGAAACGTCAGGAAGCCTACTGGCTGGACGTGCTGGAAGGCGAACTGCCGACGCTTGAACTGCCTACGGACTTTGTCAGACCTGCCGCTCACAGCTTTGAGGGAGATGTGCTGCCTTTCAGCATCGACAAGCAGATGACCGACAGCTTGCAGCGCATCGCCGATGAGAACGGTGCCACCCTTTATATGGTGTTATTGGCGGCCTATTCAGTCCTGCTCAGCAAGTACTCGGGACAAGAAGACTTCATTGTAGGCACGCCGGTTTCGGGTCGCACACATGCCGACCTGGAGCCGCTCATCGGAATGTTTGTCAACACTTTGGCGATTCGCCATTATCCGTCCGGAGAGAAGACGTTCCTCGCTTACTTGAACGAAGTCAAAGAAACGATGCTGGGGGCCTACGACCACCAGGATTATCCGTTCGAGGAGCTTGTGAAAAAGCTGCAGGCGCCGCGAGATCAAAGTCGCAATCCTGTATTCGATGTCATGTTTGTTCTGGAAACCAAGGAAGATAACGTTCAAAGCTTCGGGGATATCAAGATCGAATCTTATCCGGAAACTCATACAGTTTCCCAATTTGATCTTACCTTGATCATTTCGTTGCTGGATGAGGGAATGAACGGGCAGTTTGAATATGCCACCAAGTTGTTTACGCGCAATCTGATCGACAATTTCGCTCAGGACCTGCTCGTGATCATCACCCAAATTTGCGAACAGCCTTCGGTGCTGTTGAAGGATATTTCCCTGAACGGGCAATCCGAACAGGAGCAAGATGTGATAGAGGCCATTGATATTATTTTCTAATCCCTTACCCGGCTTGGGTGTATGCCGTATTTCTCTCGGTATGCATCCTGCCGGGTGTTTTTTTCAAATGAAAGCCTGCAATTGGTAAACTGGTTTATAACATCAATTCTTTAGCCTTGGCAACAAAAGAGAATTTTGAAAATTGGCTTCAGAACTTAAAAATGAGTGAGTTTGAATATTTAATTACACCTTCAAATAGTTATCCTTATCAAAGGTGTATAATCGACGGATTGTCAAGCCAAGTGCGACAGTTCCCCTGAAAAGGATTCGTGAGCCGTTTTCCATCCCAAGCATTTTCGTGGTCTGTGATTAATCAGATAGAGAGCCTTTTCAAGGCTGCATCTATTAACATACGTGCGATACCTGAGCTGTGTCTTTTTTTATCCACTTATATTTAAAACTGTCCTTTAGTTGAACAAAAAGTGGAGCAGCTGCCGTGGCATACTGCTCCACTCTCGTTTCCCGGGACGCTAAATGTTTATTGGTTATCGTGCAACAGATATTAAAGCAGGATTGGCGGTACAATGGTGTGTTCGAGAATTTGAGATTCATAATTCCAGAACATAAAGAGGCGTGTCCAAAGTTAATGAGGGACAGAGAGCGCCGGAGGACGACTCATTGAACAGGCACTTATAGACTCATACAACTCGCGAACAAGCGTCACACTCCCACATTTGACGATACAGAACTCACAGGTGTGATTACGTCTATAAATACAGGGAGACGAGAGATTAAGCCTTCTTGTGGGGAAGAAGATTTTAGTTGGATTAGGATGTAGGATATGCGCAATTTACCCCAGAGACGATCTCCGTGTCGAGTTTACGGCAAAATTCAAAACCGTTGCTGTTCGCGAGGCGTTAGGACGGATTTGCTGTACGTTCGGAGGAAATTCATTCATAAGGCAATCCCCGAAACGCGATTTCCAAAGTGGTAAAGGCAATTTTTCGTGTTCGGATGCAAGATATTTGCCGCTCTTGTTATCGGCGTGAGTAGCGGCCCAACTGCTAAAGCGTTAGCCCGGTTTCCCGGTTTCGATCTGAAGCTTTTCAGCCTGACCGCTCCCCCTGAAGCTCACCAATCTGAAAGCCAGCTTCCTTTCTACCAAAATTCAGGCTGGTTTAAACCAGCCCAGGGTTGCAACCAACGTATAAAAAAACGCTCCCGATTCATTCCAGAAACGTCCTGCTCTACGATTAATACTTTTTCATGAAGTAGGACTAGATACTTCCATAATGAAATACAGCGAAAATTAAACAAGCTGACTCCTGTGGAGTACAGGAACCAGCTTCTAGCCTAGGTCTTTTTTTACAATGTCTACTAAATGGAGGCTTGACCAGTAAACTAAATACGTTTTTAATTTGCTTTGAATATGCATATTTATGTTTTAGTCATTAACTACTGAATGAACCCACATATCTAAGATCCTTACTATCAATCACTTGATATGGAGTTACAATATCTTCTTTATTTGGTTTATAATGGACTATAATATAGTCTGTGCTATTATTTCCATAATAGAATGCTTGCCAAATAAATTTAGAGCAGTAATTAAGGTTCATAGTTTTAAGTTGATAGTTATCCCAAGAATATAAAGGTATATGGTAACTTGTTACCGAAGAGTAATTGTTTTTTGCCCAATAAGCTGCGTTACGGCCGTGAGCCGCTCTAAAGACATCAATTTTTTCATTAGGATAATGCCTCGTTTGGTAATAAGAAATGGTATCCCTTTTTCCACCTTCTCCTTGATTATCATTTACGGCATTTACATGATAAACCATATAATCAGGTCCGATAATTCCAACATGTCCGACAATCATTGCACTTCCGCCTAATGCTTTTGATGAATAAAGCACATCTCCTACCCTGACTCTAATATTGGTTCCTGGATAGTTTCCATAATACACCACCATTTTCTATAAAATTAGTTACAAGACCAATTATGCACAAAATATTTTGGGAATAAATAGAAATAAGAGGTATACTTATCCTAAAAGATAAGAGGAGGGAGATGGAAAATTGAGTTTTTATAATAATAGATTGGTTCAGATATTAAGCGTAATACTCTATCCTATTACGGCATTTGTGATATTAAGTAATGGTGCTTCATGGGTTATACCAGCAGTCATTGCAGTTTTGTTTTGTTTTCTTTGGAAAAACCTTCGAAATTTAATGATTTCTAATGCATTGTTATGGATTGTATCAGTACCAATTTGGTTGTTTTGGATTGTGGAGGAGCGGGTGGCAGTAGTTTTTATTGCAAATTTACCAATCATCATCACCCTATATATGTTTATTGTGTTTCTACCAGAAGTTATAATTGTTTTGATTAGGAATTTCCTTCTCAATAAGTTGTTTAGACACCGCAATAATGAGTAGAATAATATTTTGATTTTTTCATAGGCTTTCACCCCCCCAATGCTATTCTTATTCTATAAGTTCCTCGTCAGTTCTCGGTTGGCTCCGTGGGATGCGTTAAACGATGGACATGAATACAAACATGGAAATCACAAAAAATTGAAAGCTTCATTTTTAGAGGGGCTAGGAACATTGTACAGGGGATATACACTGCTAGGTCTACTTATTGCTGAGAAAAAGAATAAAAATAATTCCGAAAAAAAGATATAACCAAAATTCCCACTAACCTTAATTGGTCGGTGGGAATTGTTTGGTTTTATATTGCTCAATAGATGTACTGACCAAAAGCGAACACCTCACAAAAGTTACAAAAGTCATTGACAACTGTTATATTTTGGACGACAATAGATTTCAATACTATAAAAATTTTGTAATTTTTATGTGAGAGGTGGCTATGGCATGAAGCATACACCTACGATAAGAGCAGAACTGGAAAAATATCTAAAACAACAAGACTTAAGCATGACCGAGTTTGGGCATATTGCAGGCATGAATCGGGGGCTAGTAAGTAGCATTGTGACAGGAAATAAGTCTATGTCTGTTAACCAGCTTGACCGAATTACGGAGGCTATGGGATTACCGGAAGGGCGCTTTTACGACTTATTCATAGACAACTACATTATCGACATCCCCCCGAATATGCGTCGAATTGAGCGGTTGTTATATCGTTGTGCGGAGTTGAACAAATTGGATGCGATCCGTCGAGTGGTAGGAGTCATCATGGACAATCTGCTCTATTCGCACAAACTATTCGAGATTGCGGAAAACTTATTCGCACAGGGACGACATGCTGCTGCGCTGTTGCTCTATGAGAATGTGGCAGAAGTGGAAAGATATCAGCATGCGGAACGCTTAGCCATCTGTCAATATCGTATATTCACGATTCAGGTTGGAGACGATCAAAAACGAAATCTCAATGCAGCTACACGTTTTGAATCTTTTGTCCATCGTCTAGATGAAATAGATCAACTTGACGCATTGAAGGATTTGGCGAATGTGTATCGTTCTTTGCGTGAGTGGGATCGTGTTTTGGAAGTTGCTAAGGATTTAAGGACTTTAGCCAAAGTTCAATACTCCATGGCGCATTCTTTGAAAAGGGAACAACATAAGAAGCCATTGCGACCGTTATTTTGCTATGTAGCTTTCAGTAATTTACTTATTGGAGGTGCTTATTATGAGCAAGGAAACTATGCGTTAGCCTTGCAAGTAGCCAATGAATCTACTGATTTGGAATGGGTGAAAGAGACTGATAACGAGACGCTACGCTGGAAAAACTTATTTGAGGAGTGGGGCAAGGCTAATTTGTGTCTGACCAAGCTCATGGCTGGAGATATAGCGGCGCTTAAAGTATATGTTGACCTCATTTCAACGCAAAAAGATGAAATTTTCCCGGGCTTATGGAATATCATGATTGCAGCCAATCGTTATAACATAGACATAGATGATATTTTGAATCGATTTGAGTGGGAAATATCAAACATATATGATCAAAGAGGAAAACAAACTAATGACCAACAAAATATTAACGATCAGATTATTGGCTTTTTGAGTGAATTGGCTGACTATTATTTATCCAGAGGCCAGTACGAAAAAGGAATTCGATACTTATTGGATGGCATGAGAAAATCCACTATAATCAATAATGAACGCTCTATCCTTCGTTGCGTGAGAATGTTCGAACGTTATCGGAAATTTGTCTTAGCTGAAGCCAAGACGGAGTATCATAATTTAATGGAAATGGGGCAATGTTTATGAAGCGAATAATTAGAAGGCTATGCACGACTACTTTTTTATTGGTATTAGTAATAAGTGCACAAACAACGAGTAGTCAAGTTGTAAGTATGCCAAAGGCAATTTCAAACGATGGTTTTGAAGTGTTAGGTTGGCATATGGGATTGTAGCACGCTTGGCTAATAAACAATCCCCGCTAACCTTAACTGAACTGACCCCAAAAAGTTAGACACAGACTGACTTAGGCTGCTACATAGGACTGGATGCGGTATTCTACCGGCGACAGTCCTCTGAGCTTTTGT
>NZ_JBSHGA010000027.1:0-10161 GCF_053617595.1 Paenibacillus sp. NPDC055715 | reverse complement strand
TAGAAAGAGCGATTCGCTCATTTTGAAACTGACGAGATAAAATATCTCTTTTACACTCCGATTTCATACAACCTTACGGTGTGCACCGAAATCTTCATGGTTGATTTTGCGAACAAAATCATTTACTCACTCGTTGTTCAGTTTTCAAAGATCAAATTTTCATCCGGCTTCTCTTGGGCCGTATAAATAATATATCATACTTTAGCGATTTATACTACTGGTAAATAATACCTCGTAGATGATACTTTGAATTTATAAAATCCATCTAACCATTACATCACAGCCTATCTTACGGCGAATAATCATTATATCACTTAGGTTTGCTGATTACCACATGAAAATTATACTAATTAATAAGCAGCTTATCAAAATCATTTTTATTACTGTACTCCTCATACTTTCGATTTTTTCTTCATTATATGTACCGTGAATCTTTAACCAGATCTACTGCATCCGAAAGATGCTTTTCATGTATAGCAGTTAGGATTTTATGATGTTTTTTTGTATCTTGTTCAGATTAATCAACAGCAGCATCGGGAGTAGCTTGGTATTTGGTCGACACACAAACATAAGCTATATCTACTATATGATGTCTCCCCCTTTCAGTTCCAAAAGGGGTGATTAATATTGAAACGTTCCAATAATTATTTACGAACATTTTGGAACGTAAAATAGACTAATTTAGAACCGTTCCTAAATGTATGCTTTTAGGAACGCTACATTTCATCAATAATTGAAACAAATTCAATACACAACAAAAAGTACTCCTGCAGGCAATGCAGGAGTACTTTTTGTTGCCTTGGCGCATACCTGATCCAGTTCATTTTATCAAGCGTGTACACAGACGATGTGGGTGAATCAAATAACAAAGGCCCATTTCGGAAACGAAATCCATAAACGATGATAAAATTGATCGAGTCACTTACAGAGTAAACGAATCAGAACACCAGAACACTTCAAACCTTGGAGTGGATTTTTTTGTATGGAGAAGACTCCGAATATTGAGATTCATCTTCTATGATCATTTTTGAGGTGCAATTCAGGGTTGCCTGGTACCGCCATAGCCCAAGTTATATGGGAGGATCGGTAATTATCAGATCAATGGACTCGTCTTCTAGGTGTTCTGCGATCTCTCGGTGCAGCTCGTGTTGTATATCATAAAATGAAAGCACCTCCAACCAAAATCATACGCTCCTACAAATCCATTTTTTTGGAACTGGTGTTCTATTTTATGACTATAAGACCATCTACGATGAGTTGAATAAGCTATAAGAACCGCATGAGAGCGTTAATAATCTTACTTGTAGAAGGCAAATTAAAATAATCACAGATCATTATGTAAGCCCACTTCTATTGAGGATTTTTCCCTAGAACCCTTGTCCTTCAGCCTTGTTTTGTTAATTGTTAGTCATAACCAATCTGAAATCAGGCAATTTATATCTGTATCAGGAAGAATGCTCCTATAGAAAATATTATTTTGTTAGGTTATAATGTAAGCAAATATTGTAAACTTTTTTTACAAAAAAAGAACCAAGAACGATTTCAGCCGCATGCACCAACTATTACAAATCACTTTCTTGAGAATCCATCGTCTTCCCAGCGGTGGATTTTCTCCTTTCTTGATTCCTTTCCAACCGAACCGATAATAGTATAGGGACAGCAACATTAGTAATCATCCAATGATGGGTATCTATAAAAGTCCAAATATGGCTTATAAACTCCAATTCTTTCACCTCCTACCCTATCGGTGCTTTGTATTCTTACAAAGCTTCTAAATTAGTTTAACACGATATGTGGATCTACAAAAAAACGAATACTTTAGTGTAGCTATAATCATACAATATTAATATAGCTACATTCGAAGACTTCCATAAAGGTAATGGTAAAATAAAAAAAGTGCCTACCAAAAAATTCGGTAGGCACTTTTTTTATCTACATCGGTCAGATCTTTCTTTACACGGACCAGGACATCCAGGGTGACGGTCTTTCCGCTCACGGAAACCTTTGTACCGTTTTATTCTTGTAAACAACGGTACCTCCCAACTTTCAAGAAGGGGTTGTAAGTTCATCTTCTCCTCATATTTTACCGTTTTTATGGCGCTATCAGTTCCAATCCATATCTGGCTTATATCATCACAGACGAAGTCGAGACAAAACGTTACACGTTAATGCGATATAAAAGACGAAAGGCCACCTGCATTTTGCAAATGGCCTTTTTGATCTACCCGTTAACACCGTGATTGAAAGGAGTAATAGTTGCATTTGAAGGTGGATAGGAAATCGGAATCAAAATACTTAGAAATGTCATCAACATGAATGTAGCTACTAATGCTTTTTTCATGATGCACCTCTTATTCGATGGATTTTCTAGAAATACTTGAATTTGCTCCGAAATTCTTCGCTTGATTCATATCGGCTTGGCAATGCCATGTTTTATCGCATTCCTATACTCGTAGGGCGACATATCGTAAATGCTGCCATGCATGCGATCATGGTTATAGTTGTGGATAAAACCAGTGACCACTTCATACACCTGTTGGTAGCACTCCGATTCCAGAATTGCATGGAACGACTCGATATGAGCGTTTTTATTGGGCGTCTTGGGCGGGATGCGCTCATGAATCATGTTGAACTGTTCGCAAGCCTCTGCAAACCGATGACTGATGAACTGTGGTCCATTGTCGGAACGAATGACAGGCCGATGGGTCTTGTCAAAGAGTTGGCGCTTCATTAGCGCCTCCTGTATGATCTGAACAAGATCCTTGGCTTCGCAGGATAAACCGAGGTGATACGTCACGATTGCTCGGTCAAATACGTCAATGATGCTCATGAGAAAGAAGAACCGCTGTTGTCCAGCAATCCAGCCGTACTTCACATCGGTCCCCCACAGTTGATTGGAGCCTGTAATGATCCGGTTATTCGCCAGTCTCTTCGGGTACTTGATCTTCAACTGCCGCTGTGGCCGCAGCACATGCATCTGCTTGCATAGGCGGTAGACTTTCTTCTTGTTGATCACAAGTCGGTGCTTGCGCCGTAAGGGCTTCGTCAGCTTACGGTAGCCGTAAACGGACGTATACTCGTCAGCCAGCATCTCCATGATCCCTTCACAGATATGCTCATCGCTCACTCGTCCGCCGTCTTGCGTATAGGCGTATCCTGGCACGGGACGGCCACTCCTGCAGACGGCTGCTTCTGATGTTCCACATACGCATAATACGTGGAGCGCTCAACTTCCATGATTCGCAGCACCAGACAAATCGAATGGCCTTGCGAGATGTACACTTGTGCAATCGCTATTTTATCCGCAAGTGTAGGTTTGTTTTTTTAACAGGTCACGGAGAATCTCCCGCTCCAGCGCCTGCTCGGCATAAAGCTTTTTCAGCTTCTCGTGTTCTTTTTCCAGCGCTGCATAATCGGTGGCTGATGGAATGAAAGCAGGTTGCTTCAATGAAGAGCCATCCAATTGATCAAGATCCTGACGCTCAAGCTGCCTTGCCCAGCGCAGTACCATTTTCGGATCGAGATCATGCTGACGGGCAACGGCTGTCATGTTGCCCAACTCTTTGCCTTTGGCTACAACCCTCTTCTTAAAATTCAGTTCGTACCGTTTCCTCTCCATTGTCGTCCCCTCCGATTGATTTTATTGTATTGGAATAAGGGGTGTGCTGTCCAAGTTCATTTGGGGCTAAATAGAAACGATCCTTTCATAGAAGCCACTCCTCCACTGTTTGATTTGGCATCATAAACAGGAAAGTAGAGGCAAAAAAGCTCTATAACGCACCTACAGGACCTTTGGTCGCACTTGGTATCACCTTAGATACCGTACTGGGGGTAGTATCAGCGTCGCTGTCACCAAGTGCGTATTATGTAATTAAATGAATTTTTATCCGGTCCCGTTTTGCTGAACGTTTACGTTCTGCTTTAATACATGTTCTTGCGTGTAGTGTCAGCTTCGCTGGTACTACACGCAAAGTAAATGGTTATGTATGTTAACAATTTAAAAGGGTAACCGTCCCAATATTAGGAGGTTTACCTTTTTCTGTGTCTTCTATTTCAAGAGCTGGCGTATCGTATGCTGGTTCTTTTTTTATGGTGCTGCCTTTATGCATGGCTGCTTGATGGGAGCTGATGGGAGCGCAACAACGCAGAGCGGACATGATGCCACCATGCCTTCCCTGATCTACCTAGATACGACTCTGACCTTGGCTCTATTAATAACAAAACATGGGAATACAGGTTCTTTTTATTGAAATGGTTGTAAAAACACTATTTCATTTCTCTTTATTAAGTAGGAGTAATCTCTTCATAAAGAAGGGGGGGCTTGTATTGAATAAGGATGATGAGGTAAATCTTCGTTTTATCAAGTATATGGCAATCTTATTCACTATAACTCTATCAATTATGACAAAAAGAGATGAATTAAGGGCAGCCGATTCCCGCTGACTTTAGACAACGATGAAAACCTAGAATCTGTCTTACTTACTGTTCATGATTCAGAATCTGTGCCACCAAATTTAAAAGATCACATTACGGATCACTCACTTTATCAAGCTTATGAATCCCACTCAGCACAACAACAACAACAGATTTTATCTTTTGCTTACGTACAAGCACTAAATGACAAGGAAATAGCCAGAATATTGGGAGTTTTCCAACAAAACGTCTCGAAACAACGCTTAAAAGCTCTAACTAAATTACGCAGCTTAATAACCGAAGGGGGATGAATTATGACGGAGGGTGAAATTGCTACTTTTATTGCTAATTTAGGCTTCCCGATTGCAATTACTTTGTACCTACTTATTCGTTTTGAAAAAAAATATCTGATCTAAGCGATGCCATTAATGGCTTGAAGAATGAAATACAAAA
This sequence comes from Paenibacillus sp. NPDC055715, assembly GCF_053617595.1. NCBI lineage: Bacteria > Bacillati > Bacillota > Bacilli > Caryophanales > Paenibacillaceae > Paenibacillus > Paenibacillus sp. NPDC055715. The sequence goes on along the minus strand of NZ_JBSHGA010000027.1, from coordinate 5,295 downwards.
AAAACGTAAAGCGGTGATTTTATGTTGGACGAACTTTTAGTACAAGCACAGCAACACCACGATCAGGAGGCAACATTACATATCCTAGAATCTTTCACACCAAAGATCAAAGCCTCCTTGCGACAAGTACCCGCCGATCATCGAGATGATTTAAAACAGGAACTCTATATCAAAATGATTGAGGTTATACAAACTTTTGATATTAGTGAATTGGAATAAAATTTGGAGAGTGGTTGTAAAAAAGAGACTCATTTCTCTTTATATATATGTGAAGGCAATATGGCATTGCAGAAAACTTGGGAATGGTACTCTGTCTATGATTCCTCCCTATTGTTCTTCTACTAATATTAATTTCAGGAGTGATTATTATGGCAAATTTTTCTTTAGGCACCAGTGGAGCAAACCTTATCAAATCGCATGAGGGATTTTCCTTGAAATTTTATGGAGATCCTTATGGGTATCCAACAGTTGGATGGGGACATTTGATAACAAAGACTAAAGTATATACTAAAAATACAACAGGTAATCCAAATAATTCTCTTCTATCCCAAGCACAAGCTGATGCTCTATCAAAATCTTTAAATCTAGGTTATACTTCACCCATTTCTCAGTCTCAAGCAAATACTTTTTTTGCTAATGATACTGCAAGTGCTGTAGCGGCAGTAAATAAATTGGTACTTCCTACAGGTCAGGAATTTTCACAATCTCAGTTTGATGCACTTGTTTCGCTCACTTTTAATGCAGGTCCTGGGGTGCTAGGAACCAATGATGTAAAAGCTATGCTTGCCAATGCGCATATATATCCAACTTTTGTTGGTTCACTTTCACAAAGTCAAATTGATACTTGTTCAAAATTAGTCAGCAAAGCATTTTCATATGATAGAAATTTACAAAAACGAAGAAATGAAGAAGCAACTTTATTTTGTAAAGGCAGGAAGTATACTCACAAATATCCAGTATATACACTATAGTTTAATCGTTTTATGACATAAACAAGAAAGGTCAGCCTAAAGGCTGACTTTCTTGTTTAAAAAATTATATTCACAGGCATTTTCAGAATCGCTTATAGGATATCCTTACCTTCCTGGATATTTTCTATTCTATTAGCACAGAACTTATTACATAACCTTAATTCATTTAATCAGTAATTTTTTTAAGCTCAAAAATAGTTGCCTCTGATAACAGGATAAGCCTATCGTTATTAACAACAAAAAAACTTACACTTACAGGTATGCTAAGTTTTGTAGAAGGGTCACTTATATCTATTGCTTTTACTACATCATTTATATTTAAGTCTGGAATATCTATTTTATATAATCTATAAAAAGAGTCAGAGTTATAGCATGTCGCTGTAATCTCATATAATGGATTTTTTAGTTCATATTGATAATTACTATAGTTTTCAAGCCCTTTTGATGAAAAAAAGTCTTTTTTGATTATAATCTCATCTCCAATAAATTTTTGCCCTATTGGATATTCAGAAGCATCATTATATGAATTTGCAAATCCTAAAAGCTTCTCAACTTTCCAAGTTCCATAGAAAAATTTTTCAGTTTCACTATCCAAACTTATACGTTCTACAGTACAATATTCGGATGTGTTTTTTGGAATAATAGACTCTTCCGTTTCAGGTTTAGGCTCAACAGAAGTATTTGGATTTGATGTCGTTTCAACATTTCCACAAGCCGATGCTAGCATCAACATTATCATAATACAAGCCAATAATGTTTTTTTCATATCTCACACTCCTACTATAAAGTTATGTTTTCGCATGTTTACTCGCTTGCTAACTGAATTAATCCCCGTATGGATTAAAATCTTCTGTTCCATCGTTTTTATATCACCATGTGCTAAAAGCTACTTTTATACAGCGAGTAATCCTTCACTGCTGTATAACAAATGGGACGATACTTTTTCTTTATTTTCCGATGCCTTTATCAGTTTTGCCTCAGTGTTTTGTTCCGGTTGAGTTGTTACTTGTTTACTGAGAGGCTCGCTCGCACCTCGTATAACCGTTGTAGGCTTATATGATCCACATCCTGAAAGCAAAAAACGGCACTCAACAACATTACTATACCAAGCTCATTTTTCAACACTATATTCCCCTTTCATCTACCTAGCAAAAATTATATCAGAGCAATTGAAGCGATGAATGACATAAAATTAACATTATTTATAAATAAGATTAACTTTATGTTATCTAAATCACAAACAACAATACGCCCAAATTGAACCTACCCAAGTCATTTTTTGTTGGAAAATTTCGGGGAACCAGCCTGTCGTTATACCTCCGGACACTATAATCAGTAAATGTATGACACATCCATGTTTGTTTGTGCAACTAATTCATTTACCTTCTTATACAAAATATCTCCTCCAAAAGACAAGTACCGACTTTGTTTTTGTAATCGGAACTTAAGTGCATTTTAGCTTTTGATTGCCCATTCTATCCAGCAAAAATATACTAGAATCGATACAAAAATTCCGATACTCAACATAATAAGAACTTTATCTGGGAGGGGATATTGTGAAGCGAAATTGGGAGCTCGACGAACTGATTGAGCATTTTACGATTTTACCCTATGAAATGAAACTGGTTGAAAACAAGCTGGCGGAAAACAAAATCGGGTTTGCCGTACTGCTCAAGTTTTTTCAGAACGAAGCCAGATTTCCCACACACAAGTTTGAAGTTCCTAAAGCAGTGATTTCATACATTGCCAAACAGATTTTCTGCGAATCCGAGCTATACGCACAGTACGACTGGAATAGGAGAGTCATAAAACCCCACCGTGTACAAATCCGTGAATTCTTTGAATTTCGAGAAGTGACTGTTCGGGACAGCCAAGACGTAGCAGAAAGCTTCGCCGACATGTGCTGCATCACAACCAGGAATGGGAGCAGGTGATGGATGTGGTGTATCGGCGCTTCCGAGAGCTGAAAGTCGAGCCGCCGACATCTGACCTTGTAGAACGTCTCATCCGTTCCGCGATCCATACCTACGAAGAACAGTTCTTTCAAGCGACGCTTCAAAAGTTGCCCCCAACCACACCCGCCAAGCTTGATACCTTGATTAAAGAGCATTGCGCTGCTCGATGATATCGACGAAGCCCCGGGTGAAGAAAGCGGCCGAATTTCGTTTCATGAGCTGAAGGCTGATCCGGGCCGTCCTAGTCTGGACAGCTTATTGAAAGAAGGACATAAACTCCGGACGCTACGGCATTTGAAACTGCCGGATGATCTATTTCGAGACATACCGCTCAAAGTATTGAAAAAGTACCAGCAGCGTGTTTCAACGGAAGATATTCGGGAGCTTCGTCGTCATCCTGATCCCATTCGCTATGCACTGTTATGCGCGTTCTTCTGGCTCCGCAGTCAAGAGATCACCGATAACCTCGTGGATTTGCTCATTCAAATCATTCACCGAATCAGCGTTCGTGCCGAACGAAAGGTAGAAAAAGAGATCCTGAACGATCTTCGCCGGGTAAGTAATAAATACGGCATTTTGTTCAACATGGCTCAGAAAGCCGTTGATAACCCGGAAGGTACTATTCGCGACGTGATTTTTCCTGTTATTAGCGAACAAACCTTGAAAGACTTAATCAAAGAATTCAAACACACTGGCCCCGCGTATCGGGAGAAAATCCACACCGTCATCCAAGCTTCCTACGGCAGCCACTACCGACGTATGGTACCGGAAATTCTAAGCATTCGGCAGTTCCGCAGCAATAACGAGGTTCATCGTCCTGTTATCCAGGCCTTGGAGTTAATCCAAAATTATGCGGACTCAGGATTACATTACTTCCCCTCCTTCGAGAATAGCCCGATTGACGGTGTCATTCGCAGCGTGAACCGAGATATCGTAGTCGAGAAGGACGATAATGGACAGGAACGCATTAATCGGATAAATTATGAAATCAGCGCCCTTCAAGCGCTGCGTGACAAACTACGCTGCAAAGAAGTATGGGTCGTGGACGCAAATCGATACCGTGATCTGGACAGAGACCTGCCCGCTGATTTTGAAGAGCGCCGGGAAGAGTACTACAAAGCATTGAAACATCCGCTCGATGCGGAAGCCTTTATTACGACGCTGAAACAAGCGATGAGCGAGGGGCTGGAGAAGCTAAATGCCGGGATGCCAAAGAATCCAAAGGTTCGCATTATAGAAAAAGCGGGCGGTTGGATCGGAGCTTCACCTCTGGAGCAAGCCGTGCTACGGGAACGTTCCAAGCGTCTGAGAAAGGCCATCTACACGCTGGATGAATCCATGAAAAGTAAGTTTCCCGCCAAACCCGCCACGGATGTCCTAGAGGATGAAATCCAGTATAGCCAACAGCTGGTCGCTGTGATTGAGCAGGATGGGCAATTTACCGGACTGCCGAAGGTCACAGAACCGTTAAACCTATTGAAAGAAACCGTCACCGACGATGTGGAGCATCTGCAAACGTCTGCGGATCCCGATGCCAAAATGGGTCACAAAAGTGTGGACTTCTCGTTTTTTGGTTACAAAACCCACATCACTATGAGTGAAGAGCGAATCATAACAGCGGCAACCATTACCACCGGGGAAAAACACGACGGCCAGCAACTCTAAACCTTGATTGAAAAAAGTAAGGCGGTAGGAATGAAAGTGGAGACGGTGATTGGAGATGCAGCCTATTCAGAAAAAGATAACCCCGCCTACAGTGCGCAAGGCTGGTCATCTAGCAACTCGCCGGGCGCGGCAGGAAAAAAAAGGCCAAGGAGAAAACCAAACTGACACCTATTACTTTGACGTAGAAACATGCAAGCGATGCCTTCTTCGGGAAGGCTGCTACAAGGACGGGGCAATAAGCAAGACGTATTCTGTAAGTATAAAAAGCGATGAACATCTGGCTCAAGCCGTATTTCAGGAGAGTGAGGTCTTTAAGACCAAGGCCAAAGAGCGATTCAAAATTGAAGCCAAGAACAGTGAACTCAATCCTCGGGTCTGATTGGCATGGAAATGCAAGGAGCGATGGCGATTTTCGCGGTGAATCTGAAGCGGATCTTGAAGTTGATGAGCTAAAAAGAGGAGCAATCGTAGACATGAGGAAGCCCAAAAAGACGACATCTCATTCAAAAACAAAGGAATGAGATGTCGTCTTTTTAATGGATTCTCTTTCAGCTATCTGTGAGAACGATGTTTTTCAGTAGCCTCCCCATTAAAGGGTGTGCTTTTTTGTCTTGCTTGGCGGCGTCCTACTCTCCCAGGACCCTGCGGTCCAAGTACCATCGGCGCTGGAGGGCTTAACGGTCGTGTTCGGGATGGGTACGTGT
>NZ_JBSHGA010000026.1:0-15400 GCF_053617595.1 Paenibacillus sp. NPDC055715 | reverse complement strand
TCCACACGTACCCATCCCGAACACGACCGTTAAGCCCTCCAGCGCCGATGGTACTTGGACCGCAGGGTCCTGGGAGAGTAGGACGTTGCCAAGCATGATAAGAGAGCACAACCTTAATGGGCTGTGCTCTCTTTTATCTTTTTCGGAATTAGATATTTAAAAATAGGATATGGAAACTGGATCGGTTACACTTAGTTGGACAGAAAAAATAAGGGCTAGTAGAATGAAAACATATGGATTAAGCGGGCGGTAGATAACGAAGCCAAGCAAATTCGATTATTCTTACCCCTGCTGAGATTGAATCGAATCGGATTATCATCCAATAGTGTGACGAGATGCGAGAATCTAATCGAATTCATTCGGAAATTACCGTTAATATCTAGGCTGTCTTGTTATTGATATATTATTCCGATGTGACATATTCAAGATTCAAGAATCTCCCTATGCTTCTGTGTGTGATTCCTGCCTGTAGGGTGTCTACCCATATAAGGGGAAACGTCTCGAAAGGAGAAATCATTTATATCATCCTGTAAAAGACTGCATTCAAAAGTTGAGCTAACACATCGGGCGTTGTCGTTCTGCGTGATATTTCTTGGGAAAGGTTTCGTAGTTGCTTGTATGGCTACACCGATTCCATCCCCCGCTTCGGCTACGATGAACAGGAAGCATATATCTTATAACGGAAGTGGAGAGCAGCAAGAACCTACCGTCGCGGCGGTAGGGAGGGCGAATCCATGAAGCGTCTCTTTTAGATACGTCATAGTCCTTATACGGCGGGAGAATGTGCTTGGACATGGTTCTGATGATATGGACGAGCTTGTCGCGGTCTCGTCAAGCATATCAAAAACCCAATATCACGGGAGCAATTCGAACTAATCTTTGTTTATTACCTTGCTAAATTGAAGCACAACGATGTTGTTCATCGTAATCAAGTCTTAGCCAAAGTAACTCGGTTCCGCAGCTATCCGATGATCATATGGACTACTATCGTAAATATTTGCCGTTGGTTGCGTCTTAAATTTGTGCTAATGAAGTTTAAAAAAAGTTAAATGTAATAACCGACTATAATGCAAATCCGAGGTACCAAGTTTACGGTAGAAAATGTAATCGTGTGCTGAACTCGATTTTTTTCTCAGACACCAACTATAATGCAACTTAGAAAATAGCCTAAAAGTTCAAAAACACTTGATTTTACTGGTTCTTTCAGGTAGCAGCTATAATGTAACTGAACAGTACGTATGTGAGGAGTATTGCAAATGAGTCTTCCAGTAAAAGGATATTCCCGTGTTGGATATAAAATAAAAGTATTTCCCGATGAATAGATCATAAAGCAATTGCGTCTTATAAAGCAGTTTTGGATTAGCACTTTATCAAAAACCAGTCGGCAATCTTCTACAACGAATTTATGAAGAAGATGTAATAAGACAAATATACGATATTCAAAATAAATCAAAAAACTTGTTTTGTATGCAGCTACGACACTCTTTTTCTTTATCCAGATATAAATTATTCCTCCCCTCATAAAATTAATAAAGGGGAGCATTGCTTTAAATCGGGTAAGGCAATTTGCACTAATTGTGGTTTTAAGCTTTATAATGTTGTAAGCGAACCAGCGGATTATGGAATAAACGAAGAGGAAGGCCTCATTTAGGAATATACCCACTTGATAGAAATATTCTAATATTCAATTCGGTTTCAAACTTTCTTTTCATGGTAATTTCTGGTGGTTCCACACTTTCTTTTTTTCGCGTTTATTAAATGCCGCGGAAAGCACATAAAAATTAACAAAAATGGTTCCCGACTTTTTTAACACCCAACAATGGATGTCTGGTGATAAAAAAGTGTGGAACCAATAAAAAAAAGTCTGGAGCTAGTCATTTTACAAACATCAAGAAAGATCCCGATGATATATCGGGATCTTTTTAGCTTAGGAGGGCAATGATATCTACAATAGGCCAACGAATTCGAACTATTAGAAAAACAAACAACTTAAATCAAATAAAGTTTGCAAATATAATTGGAATTTCTCAAGGAACGTTGAGTGAGCTGGAGCGAGATAAATACAGACCCTCTCTTGATATAATTATAGCAATTAAAGAAAACTTCAATTCCCATATAGAGTGGTTATTCTTTGGAGATACGCTTGTATCAAAGAACACTATTTTTAATTTAGCCATTGAAGCTCAGGAATTAGAACATATTTCTTTGTTTCGAAAACTTATTAAAGAAGATAGAGATGAAATTATTGATTTTATAAAACTGAAGAATGTTCGGTACTAATCTTTCACGGGAGTTCCCTAATAATATGTCTTGAAATACTCATTTTAATTTTGGTACATAAAAGCCATGAATTATCCGTATACCGATTATTCCTGGCATTTATCCATAAAAAAATAACAATGACTATAATATGAATAGAGAAAGGAGTGTAGTAATTCATGTCACTAAATTCACTTAGCATATTTGATATTGCTTTTGTAACACCCCAGGGTATCTGTTTTCAGCAAGTTTTTTATACTTGCTCAAGAGCCATACGTTAGAAATGGTTTGAAAGAGCTTTGAAAGAAGGCGGTTGGAACCTCAGCATTAGATATACCCCAACTGATCTAAAATTCAATTTACATAAGAAATGAATTTGAAGATTATGAAGAATGTAGATTGGTGGTAAAAGAATCATTACAAGGTCTTAACATAGAGACCTATTTACAGAGTGTGCAACTAATGAAACTTGCAAAAGAAATATTGAAAGACTATCCCTAAAAGTAAAACTTCAGCTATCACATATTTAATTAAATTGTAAAAGAAGGTGTGAGGCGCTACTTCTTTAAGCGAATTAATAGGTACTAAAATTTTCTGTTTACTATATCTTTTCTTTAAAGGAGAGAAAAAATACTCCATTAAAAAGGTAATATTTTTACCGATTAGATTCAAATCTTCTTGTTCTAATACCTGCCCATTTAATTCAATTCGAAAACCAGAATTTGGAAATAATAAAAGATCAAAGGATTTTTTGATTTTCTCGTTATTAAGGTCCGAATGAATTGTATCAATTGAGTCCACACAGCAGGGGAACGTCATTTGATTAGCAATAGAAAGTAAATAATTGATTGTAACATCAAAAACCTCTGCTAAAGATATTAAATGATTAATTTCAGGTCGTGCTACATTTCACTCTCAATTAAAAAGAACCTGTTTGATTACCCCGATTTTATTAGCAAGTTCCTCTTGTGTTCCATTTATGGAGTAGCCTATGAATAGGCTACGAAGTGAAATATAGCCAAAAAAATATTGCTTTGCTATTGTATAAAGCTGTGAGTTGTTATATTCTACATTTGTATTTTGAAGTAAAACTAAAATATATCTTGGGAGTAGAAAAAGATAACTGAACATTACTCTAATTTAGCAGTTCTAAAAAGAAGGTGAATAATGATCAAAATTCGATCAAGTAACTCTATAGCATCAATTCAACGGAAAATCAAAGAAGGAAGAGGTCAAGGCCACTTTTCGGAATATAAACCTTGGTGACTGTACATGATGTACCTTCAATAGGGATAGTTACTCGAATTCTTGGTTGAAAAAGTGGTCGACTTCACCATTATCTGTCTAAACACTTTGAATTGGCACATCATTACCAAATGGAGTGGTCAGAGCAAGTGATTGATATTCGCGAACAATTTCCTTTATTACCCCTAGATAAAACCCTCTATATTGCTCAAAAGTTAGGTATTAAACATCCAACTGACCCCAAGAATAAGCTTCCCATCATTATGACTACAGATATGTTACTTACAGTAAAGAAAGAAGAAAGTATATAATTTATTGCACTTTCTATTATACGACCCAACAATGGCTGTGCCGTAAGGCAGAGGAGCAAATTAGGGAAGTCGTGAAGGAACGACTAGTCCCTGCGAATATGCGTCACAAATCATTCCAAGAACATTTGGAATACTTAAACCCGAAAATACAGGGTTGGCGTAACTACTACGTTACGACCTACAGCCAAAGGAAGATGGCTAAACGTGACTGGTACATCCTTCAGCGACTCACAAAATGGTATGCCAAGAAGCGTCAACGCGCTTGATGGAGGAGCTCATTACGCGAAGTGAAATCATTGTCCGTTCAACTCGGACTCAGAACGCTATTGTAATCTGCATGCACATGAATGACGAACATCGGAAAGCGTATGAGGGGAAACCTCACGTACGGTTTGATGAGGAGGGGCAGAATTTATCTGCCCTTTACTTTAGCAGAGGCGTAGTGAAGACGACGGGATACAAAACTATGCCGGCTGCCATCCGGGCGGATGCTACGGCCAGCTTCCAACTGGGCAGTCATCAGGTGTTCTGACCGAGTATCCAACGGATTTTCCAGCAGAATATCCAGCTGACATCCAGTCACGTTTCCAGCCAGGCTTCCATAAATTCGTCAGGTAATCATGTTAAGTTATCGCAAAGCGCAGGAATTCGGAGCACCGACAGAGAATGTATACAGGGAAGATCTCCCAAATTGGCCGAAACCCCGCCTGAATGCCAACACGCGTCGAATTCCTCGATTGATGGCGAACCATTCCCAGCACTTCTTCTCCATTCGCTCTTTTTAGGTAAAATATTAACACCTTATGTTGAACAGACTGAATTTAACTAAAATTTTACTATACATTCTTCGGAATTTTGATATAATTCTACCTAAACCACCTTTCCAATTATGATAGAAAATAGAATTGGATGGTTTTTATACCTATCCAAGCTGTGCGAGAGAGAGAGCAGTCCACTGGCTACCCAGTAAGCCGGCATGTGGGGACCGACAATTGTGGAAAATGACAGCCGAAAATATGTTGCTCCATGACGTCAGAAGGTTCAGAAAGGTTTAAGCGCGTGAGCATTTTTGAAAAGCTGGAATCCAAGATAAGATCTTACTGCAGAAGCCTCCCGTTGATATTAGACCGGGCCAAGGGGGACCAGTTATATTCTGAGGACGGAAGAACATATAATGATTTTTTTGCAGGTGTCGGGGCACTGAATTACGGTCATAACAACGATTATATCAAGGCCCGGGTTCTCGATTACTTGACCTCCGACCGGGTTATGCACGGTCTGGCTATGTATACAATGGCCAAGCGCGAATTCATCCAGAGCTTCTCGGAGCGGATCCTGGAGCCGAAGAAGCTGAATTACAAGCTTGAATTCTGCGGTCCGACGGGGACGAACGCGGTGGAAGCGACCTTTAAGCTCGCACACAAGGCGAAGAAGAGAACCGGGATATTCGCATTCATGGGCGGCTTCCACGGCATGTCGCTCGGCAGCCTGTCGGCGACAAGCTCCAAGTCCATGAGGGAAGGGGCGGGGCTTTCGCAGAAATGGATACGCTCGGCTATATCGAGAATTTCCTGAATGACTCGCACTCCGGAATCGACAAGCCGGCCGCCATCCTGCTTGAAACGGTACAAGCCGAAAGCGGAATTCACGTCGTCGACGCGCAGTGGCTGCGCGGGCTGCAGCAGCTTTGCCGCAGGCACGATATCCTGCTCATTACCGACAAGATTCAAGTCGGTTGCGGCCGGACAGGCGAATTCTTCTCCTTCGAACGTGCGGGGATCGAGCCGGATTTCATTACCCTGTCGAAGTCAAATCAGCGGGTACGGCTTGCCAATGTCCCTCCTGCTGCTGAAGCCCGAACTGGATCTCTGGACGCCAGGCGAGCACAACGGCACCTTCCGCGGCAACCAGCTCGCTTTTGTGGCCGCCAAGGCCGCTCTCGAGTTCCGGGACAGAGTCGCCCTGGAAGCCCAGGTGAAGCAGAAGGAAGAGTTTGTGCGCTCGTTCCTTGACAAAGAAATCAAGCCTCTGCATCCGTCCATCGCCCTCCGCGGACTCGGCCTGATCGGGGGCATTGACGTCTCGGGCTTCACGGATGAAGCCGGGGCGAAGCGGATGACGGAGATCAGCTTCGAGAACGGGCTCATCATTGAAAGAGCCGGCAGAGGAGACCGCGTGCTGAAGATCATGCCTCCGCTGACCGTCTCAATCGAGCATCTGGCCGCCGGCTGCGACATTATCAAGTCCAGTATGCAGCCAGGTGATCTCTCAGGAGACCTTGGATTTGCTGGTAACGACCTAAGCTCTGCCAAGCCGGTGGCCGCCCGGGCAAGAGGCACGGAAGAGTCTTCCGGGGGGCCGTGCGGCCCTGATGTTAAGATAACGTTTTCACTGCCAATCCAAGGGGTGTCCCGTTCATGCCATACGGAGCATTCTTTGAGCCTCATGCAGCACCATCGTCACATCTAATCGTCAGGAAAAGCTCACTACCCCGCAGCCGGATCTTTACTTATCCACACCAGGCGGGGGAATACACAAATCGTACATAGAGTGTATCAATATCCCTTAAACATAGGCTTCGACAAAGGCAGCTCCGGTGCCGAATCCGGAGGTACGGCCGACTTCCTGCTGGCCGACCGGAACCCTACAGCAAGCCTTACATCGATGGGAGGAACATCCTTTGTCAACCCTAGATCCAATTCCGAACCTAATGTTAAATCAAAGCCCGTCTTCGGGCGGCTCGTCCGCATCAAGCATATTGAAGCAGAGGAGCCGAAAGCAGCCGCATCTTTTGCGTAGAACGATGCTCTTTGTTGTCTTTCACGCATGGGAGCAGAGCGGGACAGCTGCTAGGCAGAGGATTGCCGCATGCGATCAACCGGGCAAGCGAAGCGGTGACCTGGCGAAAGCCATTGACATTGTTGTCACATGTTTGAAAAGGCGGGGAGCGAGACTGGAGCGTTGCTGCGGCATATGCTCCGCCCGATTGCTTTACCGATGAAGAGAGGGGAACGATCCAGATGGCTTTTGAAAAAGAAACGTTGTTTTGGAACGAAAAATTTGGTAGTGACGATTATACCTTGACGCGGCTGCCTTACAGCAAAGCTCCAAGCTCCCTGGCGCCCATTATGACAACCGTCGGTGGGACGCTTTCGGAGGAAGTGGCGCAGCGCGTCCTTCAAATGAGCAAGGGCAATCCGGTGGCCACTTTTATGATTTTGCTCGCAGGTGTTCAGTCGCTCTTGCATAAATATACAGGCGCTTCTGACATTCTGGTCGGCATGCCGGTTGTACGGAAACCGACGGAGACGCGTCGATCTGTTAATCATACGGTCATTTTGAAAAACTCGCTTTTGGCGGGTGCGACTTTTAAAGCGCTTCTGAGCGAGCTGAGGACTTCCTTGCCGGAAGCGATTCAGCATCAACATATTCCGTTCTTGAAAACGACGGAGAAGCTGGACCTGCAATATGCAGGCGGGATACCCGTCGTCCATACGCTAGTATCCCTTAAGGAGCTGCATCTGGACGAAATCGGGCAAAACGTAGTCACGGATTGTTCCTTTGAATTCAGCTTAACCGGCGGGACGATACAGCTAGCGCTGTCATATAACGAGCACTTATATGACTCCGAGTTCATGACTCGGGTCGTCGACCATCTGAATCGCCTGCTGGCCGTGGGGCTTCACGAGTTGGAGCTGGACATCGTGCGGGCGGACATGCTGTCGGAGGAAGAGAAATTTCAATTGCTGCAAAGCTTTAACGATACTGAGAAGGACTATCCCCATGATCGGACGATTCATCAGCTCGTGGAGGAGCAGGCGAAGCGGGTGCCCGAAGCGACGGCGGTTGTCTTTGAGGGGCGGCGCCTTTCGTACGCGGAGCTGAACGAACGAGCGAACCGGCTGGCGCGGACGCTGCGATCGGTCGGCGTGCTGCCCAATCAGTTGGTAGGATTGATGGCTAGGAGATCGCTGGAGACGGTCGTTGGCATTCTGGCGGTTCTGAAAGCTGGCGGTGCCTATGTACCGATCGACCCGGAATACCCAGAAGAACGCATCCGCTACATTCTGGAGAACTCGAACGCGCAGCTGCTGCTGACTCAAAGGGAGCTGCAGCAGCAGGTGCCGTTCGAAGGGACCGTGGTGGCGCTGGATGACGAGCAGGCCTACAGCGACGATGGCTCGAACCTGGAGTCGGCCAGCGGTCCGAACGATCTGGCTTATGTCATCTATACGTCGGGTACGACGGGCAAACCCAAAGGGGTCATGCTGGAGCATCGCGGGTTGGTCAGCCTGAAACTGACGTTTGCCCATACGCTTCACACGACCGAACAGGATCGAGTGCTGCAATTCGCCAGCCTATCGTTCGATGCGTCGTGCTGGGAAATGTTCAACGCTCTGTATTTCGGGGCGGCCTTATATATACCGTCAACCGAGACGATTTTGGATGATCAGCTGTTCGAACGTTTCATGAACGAGCATGCAATTACGATCGCCACTTTGCCACCAACTTATGCGGCTTATTTGAATTCAGACCGCCTGCCGAGCCTGAGAAGGCTTATCACGGCGGGCTCCGCCGTTTCAGCCGAATTCGTGCAGCAGTGGAAAGACAAGGTACAGTACTATAATGCTTACGGTCCGACGGAAGCCTCGATCGCCACATCCGTGTGGGCGGCGTCTACGTATGACACCGAACGCAGAGCGATACCGATCGGACGTCCGATCTGGAATCATCGCTTGTATATACTGGGCGCACAGAATCAGCTGGCGCCTATCGGAGTGGAGGGAGAATTGTGCATCGCGGGCGTCGGCCTCGCCCGGGGATATTGGAACCAGCCAGATCTGACGGCGGAGAAATTCATCGAACACCCGTTTGAGCCCGGAGAAAGACTGTACCGGACGGGCGACTTGGCCCGCTGGCTGCAGGACGGAAATATTGAGTACTTGGGCCGGATTGACCATCAGGTGAAAATCCGTGGTTTCCGGATCGAGATCGGCGAGATTGAAGAGCAGCTTCTGAAGATCGACTCCGTGCAGGAGACAATCGTAATCGCGCGGGAAGGCAAAAGCGGGCAAGAACTGTGCGCTTACCTGGTCGCGGGCGAACCGCTTACGCTCGGCGAGCTGAGAAGCACGCTGGCGCAAAAATTGCCGAATTACATGATTCCGGCGCATTTTGTTCAGCTTCCGCAGATGCCGCTCACGCCGAACGATAAAATCGATCGCAAGGCATTGCCCGCCCCGGAAGGAAACGCGCTGACCGGCGGCGAGTACATAGCTCCCCGCAATGAAGCCGAGCGTACGCTTGTCGATGTGTGGCAGGCGGTATTGAACGCCGATCGCGTTGGGGTAACGGATCATTTCTTCGAGCTGGGCGGAGACTCGATCAAGTCCATTCAAGTATCTTCGCGGCTTCATCAAGCCGGGTACAAGCTGGAAATCCGGGATTTATTCAAATATCCGACTATTTCACAGCTCAGCCTGCATGTGAAACCGATCGGACGTACCATCGATCAAGGCGAAATAACGGGTGAAACGGCGCTGACGCCGATTCAGCATTGGTTTTTCGAGAGCTCCTTTGCGGACCCGCATCATTTCAACCAGTCGGTGATGCTGTACCGGAAGGAACGCTTCGACGAAGAGACGGTACGTCAGGTGCTGCAAAAGCTGGCCGAGCATCATGACGCCTTGCGGATGGTGTTCCGCAAGACGGAACAAGGGTTTAGCCTGCGGAACCGCGCGATTCAGGAAGGCGTGCTGTTCACGTTGGACGTGTTCGACTTTAAGGATGCGGAGAATACCGCGCAGGCTGTGGAAGCGAAGGCAACGGACATTCAAGCGGGCATCGATCTGGAGAACGGGCCCCTCGTGAAGGCGGGACTGTTCCGGTGCGCGGACGGCGATCATTTGCTGCTCGCGGTTCATCATGCCGTGGTGGACGGCGTGTCTTGGCGCATTTTGATGGAGGATTTCGCTCTGGGTTACGAGCAGGCTGGCAAAAGCGAGGAAATCCGTTTCCCGGCGAAAACGGATGCGTACCGCAATTGGTCCGAGCAGTTGGCCGCTTACGCGCAAAGCCCGGAGATGGCGAAGGAACGGGCCTATTGGCAGGCCGTGGAACAAATTGCGATTCCGGCCGTGCCGAAGGATCTGGAGGCGGACGTTACGACGCAGCAGGACAGCGAATCGCTGTTCGTCCGTTTGACTCCCGAAGAAACGGAGCTGCTGCTGAAGCGGGTTCATCGGGCCTACAACACCGAAATGAACGATATTTTGGTAACGGCGCTCGGCATAGCTGTTCGCAAGTGGACGGGACACGAACGGGTGCGGATCAATCTCGAAGGACACGGACGCGAATCGATCGGAACGGATATCGACATCACGCGCACAGTCGGCTGGTTTACGACCAAGTTTCCGGTCGTCCTGGAGCCGGAAACTGACCGGGATTTGGCCTATCAGATTAAACAGGTCAAGGAAAGCTTGCGCCGCATTCCGAACAAAGGACTTGGGTACGGCGTATGTCGCTATCTCTCCAAATCGGAGGATGGCTTTGTTTGGGGCGCAGAGCCGGAAATTAATTTTAACTACCTCGGCCAGTTCGACGATGATGTCAACCAAGACGAGATCGGCATATCTTCTTATTCCAGTGGCAGCCCAGCCAGCGACCGGCAGGCCCGCAGCTTTGTGCTGGATATCAACGGCATGGTGCTGGACGGCGCTTTATCGCTCGATCTCAGCTACAGCCGGAAGCAGTATCGCAAGGAAACGATGGAAGCCTTCGCTCAGCGGCTGGAGCAAAGTCTCCGAGAACTCATTACCCACTGCGCAGGCAAAGAAAACACCGAATTGACGCCGAGCGACGTGCAATTTAAAGGCTTGACTATCGCGGAATTGGAGCAAATCGCCCAGCGCTCGGGCCATGTCGGGGAAATCGAAAATATTTACTCGCTTACGCCGATGCAGAAGGGCATGTGGTTCCACAGCGCGCTTGACCGGCAGACGGCCGCTTACTTCGAGCAGACGCGGTTTACGATGCGGGGAGCGCTCGACGTCCAGCTTTTCGAGAGGAGCTGGATGGAGCTTGCGAAACGTCATCTGGTGCTGCGAGCGAATTTTGTGAAAGGACCGACGGGCGAGCCGCTGCAAATCATATACCGCGACAAGCCGGTCGGCTTTGAATATGAAGAGCTGCTTCATTTGCAGGTGGACGAGAAACAAGCGTATTTGGATAAAAAGGCCGAGGATGACAAGCTTCGCGGCTTCGACATGGAACATGACGCGCTGGTTCGGGTTACGATCCTGCGCACCGAAAAGCAAAGCTATCACGTGCTGTGGAGTTTCCAGCATATTTTGATGGACGGCTGGTGCCTGCCGCAGCTGACGCAGGAACTGTTTGAGACGTACTCGGCCTTGGCATCCGGCAAGCAGCCAGCGGGAAATAAGGGATCGGATTATGGCGCCTATATCGAATGGTTGGAGAAACAGGACGATCAGGCGGCATCCGGCTATTGGACGGCGTTCCTGGCAGGTTACGAAGGGCAAACCGTACTCCCGGGGCAAAAGGAAGCGCAGCCGAACGGCAGATTTACGGCTGATCACGTCACCGCCGAGTTGGATAAGGACTTGAGCGAGCGGATGGACCGGGTGGCGAAAGAGCGTCTGGTTACGGTCAATACGCTGCTGCAAGCCGCTTGGGGCGTGATGCTGCAAAAATATAACGGAACAAACGATGCCGTATTCGGCAGCGTCGTGGCCGGAAGACCGGCGGAAATCCCGGGCATTGAGTCCATGATCGGGCTGTTCATCAATACGGTGCCGGTCCGCGTCACGAGCGAAGGGGACACTGTATTCGCCGACCTGATGGCGAAGCTGCAAGAGCGGGCGCTGGAGTCCGGGCGTTATGATTACTATCCGCTGTATGAAATTCAAGCCGGCAGCGTGCAAAAGCAAAACCTGATCAACCATATCATCGCTTTCGAGAACTATCCGGTGGACGAGCAGATGGAGCAGGCGGGCGACCAGCAGCATGGCGACCTGACGATCACTGACGTTCAGATGGAGGAGCAGACGAACTATAACTTCAACGTGACCGTGGTGCCGGGAGCCGAGATCGAAATTCGGTTCGACTTTAACGCCGAAGTGTTCGATAAAGACAGCATCGAACGGCTCAAGGGGCATCTTGTCCATCTGCTGGAGCAGGTGACGGATAACCCGGAAATTACCGTGGGTGAGCTGGAACTTGTGATGGAGGCGGAAAAGGCCGACCTTCTCGGACGTTTTAACGACACCACCACGGAATTTCCGCGAGGGAAGACGCTCATTCAATTGTTCGAAGAGCAGGCGGAGCGCATCCCGGATGCAGTCGCCATCTCCTTGAATGAGCAAGAGCTGACCTACCGCGAGCTGAACGAACGCGTCAACCGCCTTGCCCGTACCTTGCGTAGCCACGGGATATCCAAAGGCCGTCTGGTCGCCATTATGGCTGAGCGTTCCATCGAAATGGTGGTGGGTATGCTGGCGGCACACAAAGCCGGAGCGGCTTACGTACCGATTGACCCGGAATATCCCGAGGAGCGTATCCGTTTCTTGATCGAGGATTCGGGAGCGCAGGTCATGCTGACGCAAAGCCGCTTGCGCGAGCGCCTGGCGGGTTCGGACTCCGTGATCTTACTGGATGACGAGTCCTTCTATCCCGAGGACGGCACAAATCTAAATCCGGGCACCGAAGCGACGGATCTGGCCTGCGTCATTTATACGTCAGGCACGACGGGCAAGCCGAAAGGCAACCTTGTTTCGCACCGCAACATCGTGCGGATCGTGCGAAATACGAATTATATCGACATCACCGAACGGGATCATGTCCTTCAGCTTTCGAGCTATTCGTTCGACGGAGCGATTTTCGATATTTTCGGCGCTTTGACCAACGGGGCGCGGCTGGTGCTGGTTCCCCGCGAGACTTTGCTGGAAATCGTCCGGCTGGCGGATCTCATCCAGCGCGAACGCATCTCGGTTATGCTGATTACGACGGCTTTCTTCAACGTCCTTGTAGATGTGAACGTCGACTGCCTGCGGGATGTCCGGGCGATTTTGTTCGGAGGAGAGCGAGTGTCGGTCGGACATGTGCGTAAAGCGCTCGCCCATATCGGACCGGGCAGGCTCAACCATGTGTACGGCCCGTCGGAAAGCACGGTTTATACCACGTACCTTCCGGTCGACTTCGTCGATGAGTCGGCGGTTACCGTACCCATCGGACGGCCGATCAGTAATACGACGGTGTATATCGTCGACAGCCGGAATAAGCTTCTGCCGATCGGCGTGGCTGGGGAGCTTTGCGTCGGCGGAGAAGGCTTGGTACGGGGCTACAATAACCGGCCGGAGCTGACGGCGGAGAAATTTGTGGACAATCCGTTTGTGCTGGGAGAACGCATGTACCGGACGGGGGATTTGGCAAAATGGCTGCCGGACGGCACGATCGAATTCGTGGGACGGACGGACGACCAAGTGAAAATCCGCGGCTTCCGCATTGAGCTGGGCGAGATCGAAGCTCAGCTTCAGAAAGTGGAGGGAATTCGGAAAGCGACGGTATTCGCGAGGGAAGACGCCTCCGGCGAGAAGCAGCTTTGCGCCTATTATGAAGCGGACCGCGAGCTTCCGGCAGCTGAGCTGAAGAGCGTGCTTTCCCAGGAACTGCCGGCCTATATGATTCCGGCGTACCTGATCCAGTTGGAGCAGCTCCCGCTGACGGCGAACGGCAAGGTCGACCGCCGATCACTCCCGGCGCCGGAGGAGAGCTTGCAGCCGGGCGAAGAACGTACTCCGCCTCGGACTCCGCTGGAAGCCAGCTTGGCGGGAATTTGGAAAAGCGTGCTCGGACTGGAGCACATCGGGGTTCATGACAACTTCTTCGACCTGGGCGGCCATTCCCTGCGGGCGACGACACTGGTGAGCAAGGTGCATCAGGAGCTGAACGTCGAGTTGCCTCTGCGCGACGTATTCCGCTACTCGACGATCGAAGAGATGGCTCTCGCCATCTCCCGGATCGGAGAGCAGTCGTTCTCGTCGATTCCGCTGGCAGGCGCAAGAGCATATTATCCGCTTTCCTCAGCTCAGAAGCGGCTGTTTATCCTGAATCAGCTGGAAGGGGCCGATCAGAGCTACAACATGCCGGGCGTGCTGCTGCTGGAAGGGGCGATTGACCGAAGCCTGCTGGAGCAAGCTTTCCGCGGACTGATCGCACGGCACGAAACGCTGCGAACCGGCTTTGAGATCGTACAAGGCGAAGCAGTACAGCGTATTTACGAGAACGTCGACTTTGCCGTCGAGTACCGTCATACGAGCGAGGAAGAAGCGTCTGAGGTCGTACAGGCCTTCATCCGGCCTTTCGACTTGGCGAAGCCTCCGCTGCTGCGGACGGAGCTCGTAGAGCTGGCAGCCGAACGTTATTTGCTGATGTTCGACATGCACCATATCGTCTCCGATGGGGTTTCGATGGACGTGTTAGTCGAGGAACTCGTTCGTCTGTACGGCGGCGAGTCATTAGAGCCTTTACGCATTCAATACAAGGACTATGCGGTATGGCAGCAGTCGGCCGAGCAGAAAGTGCAGTTGAAACGCGAGGAAGATTACTGGCTGGACCGTTACCGGGGCGAGCTGCCGGTTCTGGAAATGCCGACGGACTATCCGCGTCCTGCCGTGCAGAGCTTTGAGGGACAAACGCTGACTTCCTTCGTGGATGAGGCAACGAACGAAGGCTTAAAGCAGTTGGCCGCTCAAAGAGGAACGACGCTGTATATGGTGCTACTTGCGGCATATACCGTGCTTTTGCATAAATACACAGCTCAGGAAGATTTGATCGTCGGAACGTCGATTGCGGGCAGAACGCACGGAGACACGCAGCCTTTGATCGGAATGTTCGTCAATACGCTGGCGATCCGCAATTATCCGGCTTCGGAGAAGACCTTCCTGTCGTATCTGGAAGAAGTGAAAGAAACGACCTTAGGAGCTTACGAGTATCAGAATTATCCGTTCGAAGAGCTCGTCGATAAAGTGCAAGTCAGCCGGGATTTGAGCCGCAACCCGCTGTTTGACACGATGTTCTCCCTGCAAAACTTGGAGGATAAAGAGTTTGAGCTGGAAGGGCTGAAATTGTCCCCGTACCCTAGCGAATACGGCACGGCCAAGTTCGACCTGAGTGTGGATGTTACGGAAGAAAACGGCGGCCTGGAGTGCAGCTTTGAATTCGCAACGGCTCTTTATAAAGAAAGCACAATCCGGAGGCTGTCGACTCATTTCGGACATTTGCTTGCGGCGATCGTAAGCCGTCCGGATGCGAAGATTGCCGAGCTGAACTTGCTGACGGCAGAGGAAAAAGAACAAATTCTCGGCGCGTTCAACCCGGCGCAGCCGGAAGCGGCTCCTGCGTTGGCGTTCCACCGGCTGTTCGAGGAACAGGCGAAGCGCACGCCGGAAGCGGCGTCCGTCGTGTACGAGGACGACCGGCTGACGTATGCGGAGCTGAACGAGCGGGCGAACCGCTTGGCGGCTACGTTGCGCGCAAGCGGCATCGGCCGGGAGTCGATCGTCGGC
>NZ_JBSHGA010000025.1:0-18778 GCF_053617595.1 Paenibacillus sp. NPDC055715 | reverse complement strand
GCGCGCGGGTACTTGAACCGTCCGGAGCTGACGGAAGAGAAGTTCGTAGACAGCCCGTTCGCCGTGGGCGAACGGCTGTACCGCACGGGAGACTTAGCGCGGTGGATGGAGGACGGGAACGTAGACTTCATCGGCCGGATCGACAACCAGGCGAAAATCCGGGGCTACCGGATCGAGACGGGCGAGATCGAGTCGCAGCTGCTGCGGGTGGAAGGCGTGCGCGAAGTGGTGGTGCTGGTTCGAAGTGACGCGAACGGTCAGAAGGCGCTATGCGCGTATTACATGCCGGATACCGGAGCGGAGCTGGCGGTGAATGATCTGCGCAGCGCGCTGGCACAGGAGTTGCCGGGGTACATGATCCCGTCGTACTTTGTGGAGCTGGAGCGCCTGCCTCTGACGCCGAACGGAAAGATTGACCGGAAGGCGCTGCCGGCGCCGGAAGGGGAAGCGGGAAGCGGAACGGAGTACGTCGCACCGCGAAATGAGCTGGAAACGAAGCTGGTGGCGATTTGGCAGGAGGTGCTGGGGCTTGAGAAGGAGATTGGCGTTCACGACAACTTCTTCGACCTCGGCGGCCACTCCCTGCGAGCGACGACGCTGGCGGGCAAGGTATTTAAGGAATTAAACGTCAACCTGCCGCTGCGCGACGTATTCCGTCACTCGACGATTGCGGCGATGGCCGAGGCGATCGCCCGGATGGAACGGCGGGAGCATGAGGCCATTCCTCAAGCGGAGGAGAGAGAATACTACCCTCTGTCCTCCACGCAGAAACGGCTGTTCATTCAGCACACGCTGGATGGAGCGGATCAGCTTTACAACATGCCGGAGCTGGTGCAGATGGAAGGCGAGTTTGATTTAGACCGGTTGGAAGCCGCCTTGCGGAAATTGATAACACGGCATGAATCACTGCGCACCGGTTTTGAAATCGTGAAGGGCGAAGCGGTTCAGCGGATTTACCCGCAGGTCGATTTTGCTATCGAGCATCATCAAGCGGATAAAGAGGATGCGGCTCAAATCGAGCAGATCGTCCGCAGCTTCGTTCGTCCGTTTGATCTCGGCAAGCCGCCGCTGTTGCGCGCCGGAGTCATCGAGCTGGAGCCGAACCTGCATATTCTCCTTTTCGACATGCACCATATGGTGTCCGACGGCGTATCGATGGCGATTGTGATCGATGAGTTCTCGAGTTTCTACGCCGGGGAAGAACTGCCGCCACTGCGCATTCAATACAAGGATTATGCCGTTTGGCAGCAGTCGAAGGCCCACCGAGAGCGGATCGGGCGGCAAGAAGCGTACTGGCTACAAACCTTCGAAGGCGAGCTGCCGACGGCGGACCTGCCGCTGGACTACGAACGGTCTGCGGCTCGCAGCTACGAAGGCGCGCATCTGGAGTTCGACGTCGAAGCTTCTCTCTTTGCGCGGCTGCGCGAATTGGCGGCCGAGCGTGAAAGCACACTGTTCATGGTGCTGCTTGCGGCTTATACCGTGCTGCTGTCCAAGTACAGCGGGCAGGAGGACTTGGTCGTGGGCACCTCGGTGGCGGGAAGAACGAACGCCGATTTGGAACCGGTCATCGGGATGTTTGTCAATACGCTGGCGATCCGCAATCGTCCGTCGGGCGACAAAACGTTCTTGTCCTACCTGGAAGAAGTGAAGGAAACGGCTTTGGGTGCTTTCGAGAATCAGGATTATCCATTCGAGGAGCTCGTGGAGCGTTTGAATGTGAAGCGGGAGCCGGGCCGCTTCCCGCTGTTCGATACCGTTTTCGACTTGCAAAATATCGAAGAACGAGACGCCGAGCTGGAAGGGGTCAGCCTGAAGACTTACGAGCTTGACCATTTGGAAGAAGCGAAGTTCGATCTGACGCTATTTATGTATGAAAACAACGGGGCGCTGAGCGGGGGCTTCTTCTACGCCACTAAGCTGTTCAAAGAAGCGATGATCCGCACCTTGACCGAGGATTACCTGCGGGTACTGTCTCAAATTGCGGAAAATCCACAACTCAAGCTAGGCCATATTGAATGTCATAAACCGGCGGCAGGCGCAAAGAGTGCCGTCGATACGATCGAATTCGCGTTCTAATCCTACAAGCGCGCCTCCGCCGTCAAGCGAAAGCGGCGCGCATCCCAAGGAAGACGGCGAACAACGTCCGAGCCCGTAAACGCGCAGGCCGAAAGCAAGCTTTTCGGACCTGCGCCGGGGCATGCGTTCACTTCATTTTTAGGGGAGGTACAAATGAAATCTTTATTTGAAAAGGAAGAACGGTACTGGAGCGGCAAGTTTGACGCCGATGACAGCCTGAGCTTCCTTCCCTACAGTCAATCCACCAAATTATCTGCCGACGGGGAAGCTGCGGCCGAGCTGGGCTTGCTTCACCGTACTCTGCCGAGCGAACTCTCGGAGAGAATCATTTGTCTCGCCAACGGTTCGGATTTGGCTTTGTACATGATTGTTTTGGCAGGAGTAAAAAGCCTGCTGTTCAAATATACCGGGCGGGACCAAGTGCTGGTCGGCATGCCTTCTTATAGCGCAGACCCCGACGGGACTCCGCCGCCGCATGACATCTTGGTGATCAAGACGTCCGTAAGCCGCCAGACTACGCTGAAAACGCTGCTCGGGGGCATCAAAGCCTCCATCGGCGAGGCGCTGGAGCATCAGCACCTGCCTTTTCGGAAAATGGTGGAGCCGCTCCATCTGGACTATACGGGGGACGGCCTCCCGGTCGTCAACACCGTCGCATCCTTCGCCCCGATTCATCCGGGACCGCTAGGTAACCGGGTGACGGCCGATACGGTTTTTCGCTTCGACCGCCAAAACCACTCCATCGAGCTGGAGATAAGCTTTGACGGGCAGCGGTACGAGCGGGCATTTATGGAACAGGCGGCCGACCATCTTGTTCGGCTGCTGTCCGTGCTTTTATTTCAGCCGGATCTGGAGCTTGGACAAGCCGATGTGCTGTCCCCAGACGAGAGGGAGACGCTGCTGAAGCGATTTAATGACACCGAAACCGAGTTCGAGCGGGGGAAAACGATTCACGGCTTGTTCGAAGAGCAGGCGGAGCATTACCCGGACAACGTGGCCGCCGTCATGAACGAGCGGCAGCTGACCTACCGCGAGCTGAACGAGCGATCCAACCGCCTTGCGCGGAAGCTGCGGGAGACGGGAGTAGAAGCGAACCAGCTGGTAGCGATTCTGACCGAACGCTCGCTCGATATGGTCGTCGGCATTCTGGCGATTCTCAAAGCGGGCGGAGCATACGTGCCTGTCGATCCCGACTACCCGGAGGAGCGCATCCGCTTCATGATCGAGGATTCGGGCGCGCCGTTATTGCTGATTCAAAAGCATCTGCACGAGAAGACCGACTTCGCAGGAGCGCGCCTCGAATTGGACGATTTCGTTTGGGGTGACAGAGGGGCGGACTCCGCCGATGCGCTGGACGCTTCGAACCTGGAGCCGGCCAGCGGTCCGAATGATCTGGCTTATGTCATCTATACGTCAGGTACGACGGGCAAACCCAAAGGGGTCATGCTGGAGCATCGCGGTTTGGTCAGCTTGAAGCTGATGTTCGCGGACAGGCTGGGCATCACGGAGCATGACCGGATCGTTCAATTTGCCAGCCTGTCGTTCGACGCGTCCTGCTGGGAAGTGTTTAAAGCGCTCTATTTTGGCGCGGCTTTGTACATCCCGACGGCCGAGACGATTCTCGACAACCGCCTGTTCGAGAGTTATATGAACGAGCATGCGATTACGGCGGCGATTTTGCCTCCGACGTACAGCGCTTATTTGAACCCGGACCGCCTTCCCAGCTTAACGAAGCTCGTAACGGGAGGCTCGGCGGTATCGGCCGAATTTGTGCAGCAGTGGAAACCGAAGGTCCACTATTTCAATGCTTACGGCCCTACCGAAGCTTCGATTGCTACGACACTTTGGGATGCGGATGAGGAGCAGCCGGAGCGCAGAGTCATTCCGATCGGGCGCCCGCTGGCCAATCACCGGATTTTTATTTTGGATGCCCACCTGCAGCTTGTGCCTCCGGGAGTGGATGGCGAGCTGTGCGTGGCAGGCGTGGGGCTTGCGAGAGGTTACCTGAACCATCCGGAGCTAACGGCAGAGAAGTTCGTTGAACATCCGTTTGCGCCGGGAGAACGCCTTTACCGGACGGGAGATCTCGCCCGCTGGCTGCCGGACGGCAACATCGAATACCGGGGGCGGATCGACCATCAGGTCAAAATCCGCGGCTACCGGATCGAAATTGGCGAGATCGAAGAGCAGCTGCTGAAGATCGCCGCCGTGCAAGAAGCCAAGGTGCTCGACCGCGACGACGCGAACGGCCAAAAGCAGCTTGTCGCTTACTACGTCGCGGAAACGAGGCTGGCGGCGCATGAACTCAAGGAGGAGCTCGCCAAGCAGCTTCCGGGCTATATGATTCCTTCGCACCTCGTGCAGCTTTTGCGGATGCCGCTGACCCCGAACGGGAAAATCGACCGCAAAGCGCTGCCCGCGCCGGAGGAAGCCGCGACCGGAGGAGCGGAATATGTCGCACCGAGAACGCTGCTCGAAATGAAGATCGCCCGCGTCTGGCAAGATACGCTTGGCGTTCCGCAGGTCGGCGTAAAGGATAACTTTTTTGAGTTGGGTGGCAATTCGTTAAGTCTGATGAGGCTCGTTCAAGCCGTTTACGATGAAACGGGCATTGAGATACCACCGAACCGCCTATTCCACAATGTAACAGTTGAAGCCATGGCTTTCGGCGAAGGGGATCTAGGCCTGGATAAAGGCGGGAGCTCTTTCATTAAGCTGAATAAAGCAGGAGATCTGAACGTGTTCAGCTTCCCTCCGGGCAGCGGTTTCGGCATCGGTTACCGAGAGCTCGCAAGCAGGCTCGACGGCCGGTTCGTGCTCTACGGCATTGATTTTATCGACGATGCCGTTGATTACGAGGCCATGCTGAACCGTTATGTGGACGAGATCGTCCGCATCCAGCCGGAAGGACCTTACGTACTGCTCGGCTACTGCTTCGGAGGCAACCTGACGTTCGAGGTAGCCAAAACGATGGTGAAAAGAGGGTATTCCGTAACGGACGTACTCATGGTGGACTCGTGGATTAAGGACACGCTGACGCCTTCCGAAACGTCGGAGAAAGAGCTTGAAGAGACGCTTACCGATTTCGACGAAGAAGAGAAGGAATTAATGAGCAACCCGCTCGTGCGGGAGTGGGTTCATCGGAAGGTCAAAGCGACCTTAGCGTACGAAGCACAGCTTATTAATTCCGGCACGATCCCGGCCCGGATTTACGAACTGATTGCGAAGGACAGCGAAGCGTTCCGCCGGGAGCACCAATTGCCTTCCTGGCGGGGGGCAACGACGCAAGCTTACGCGGATTACCGGCTGGAGGGCGCGCACGAGGAATTGCTGGAACTCGCGCGCGTGGACGAAACGGCCGTCGTCATCCGGGACGTCTTAGAGCAAGTCAAGCGACAGATCGAAGCGGAGGCCGGGGTACTGCATGGAAGCTGACCGCCAGCCGTCTGTTCTAGAACAAGGCACAGCGGCACCTTCCAAGCGCCAAACTGCTTACGCCGCCTGGAAAGCGTTCCGCTGGCTGATGTCCTATGTAAGCCGTCACAAAGGCTGGATGATCGTCGGTATTTTGTCCGCGATTGCCGCCGCCGTTATTGAGATATGGACGGGAAGTTTGATCGAACAGTTGACCACCCAGGCCGGGAAGGGGTCGGGGTCAATCGTTCTGCAAATCGTGTACACGGTCTTTGTGGTCATCTTGATCGGTGTGCCGGCGAAGTTTTTTATGAGCTTCGGCGTGGAGCGAAGCAGCGCCTCTGCGGTACAGGATATCCGCAACCATGTCATGCGTCATCTCGGCAAACTCCCGGTCTCCTATTTGGAGAAGCAACACTCCGGCGACGTATTGTCGCGGATCAGCAACGACCTGCAGCTCATCCAGCAGTTTATGATTCGGGACCTCGCCCAGTGGTTTTATCATCCGCTATTGTTCATCGGCTGTTTCACTTATTTGATCTACCTCCAATGGGAGCTGATGCTGTACAGCCTGCTGTTATTTCCCGTAGCGCTGCTGGTTTCCCAATGGATCGGCAAGCAGTTGGAGCGGTTGACGGAGGAAGCCCAGGCGAACATGGGCCGAATGAACGTCAACCTCCAGGATACGCTTGGGGGTATGCCTATTGTGAAAAGCTACCTGCTATCCGGCATATTATTTCGCTCCTACCAAGTGCTGCTGCAATTGACGGCCCAAAAAAAGCTGGCCGTAAAAAAGCGGGAAGCCTGGGTTAACCCGCTGCTTTCCACGTTGATGATCAGCCCGATCATTTTCGCCGTCAGTTACGGTAGCTATTTGATCTACAACGGGCAGCTAAGCGCTGGACAGCTGATCGCCTTCCTGTACTTGCTAAATCTGTGTCTGGAGCCGCTGGAGCATATTCCCGAGCTCATCACGCGGACGTTCGAAATGACCGGTGCCCTGAGAAGGGTCTCCGAAATCGTCGAGCAGCCGACCGAAACGGAAAATGGCCGTTCGCTTCCGAAAGCGAGCGCCGCCCCCATCGAGTTTCAGAACGTAACCTTCGGGTATGAGGAGAGCTCCCCGATCCTGCGGAATGTTAGCTTCTTGGTGCCGGAAGGGAAGACGATTGCGCTTGTCGGAGCGAGCGGCGGAGGGAAGAGCACGGTGTTTAAGCTTGTATGCGGCTTTTATCCGCTTCCGGAGGATCAGGGCAAGATACGCGTGTTCGGCAGCCTGATCCACGGCGCTGATCCGGAGCAGCTTCGGTCGCATTTTTCCGTGGTAACCCAGGATTCATATTTGTTTAGCGGCACGATCGCCGAAAATATCGGCTACGGGCGGGAAGAAGCGTCGATGGACGAGATAATCGAAGCCGCCAAAGCCGCTCAGGCGCATTCCTTCATTTTGCAACTTCCCGACGGCTACCAGACGTATGTCGGAGAGCGCGGAGGCTTTTTGTCCGGCGGGCAACGCCAGCGCATTGCAATGGCCCGGGCCTTTCTGAAGGATGCTCCCGTTCTGCTGCTGGACGAGCCAACGTCGGCTCTTGATCCGGAGTCGGAAAGCGCGGTTCAGGAAGCGCTGGGCGTATTGATGAAGCAGAGAACGACGATGGTTATTGCCCACCGGCTTTCTACGGTACAAAATGCCGACGAAATTTGGGTCATGGAACAAGGAGATATTGTGGAAAAGGGCACTCATGAACAATTGTTGAAGATGAAGGGACTGTACGCCCAGTCGTACTACCAGGAATTTACCGAGTCTGCCGAACGCAGGGAGGTGGCGTACACATGAAAAAGGGCGGATGGCTCTCGCAAGTGAAAGAACTTGGCTACTTGTTGACGTTTATGAACCGCAAGCGCAAAACCCAGTACGCCATTGGCCTGGCCGTGACGGCGCTCACTCAGACATTGTTCCTGATCGCCTTCAGCTTGGTCGTACATAACTTGGTTGATTTCGCCGTGTCCCGAGATACGTCCCTGATGGTGGAAGCCTTTATTATTTTGGGCGCGGTCCTGTTCCTGGAAAATATAATTTCTCCCTGGTTCATTTACTTATACCAACGCAGTGTCGAGCTGACTGTGCTGAATATCCGCGAACGTCTTTATGACAAGCTGTGCCGGGTGCGGCCGAGATTCCTGGAGCAGACGCACCATGGGGACTTGCTGTCGCGGGTGAACAACGACGTAACGACCGTTGAGTTTACATTTTCGCAGGTTTACTTCATTTTGCTGCTTCAACTTGTCTTTTGCATCGGCTCCATTGTCTCCATGGTGTTGATCGATTGGCGGTTTGCCGGCGTATCCTTCGTCATTCTGCTGCTGTCCTCCGTGGTCAGCCTGAAATTTGCGCGGGATATTCGCGCCTTATCCGAACAAGGCTTGCAAACGCTCGGTAAAATGACCGAAAAGTTCAAAGATTTTATGGGCGGCATTCAAATTGTGAAGCTGTTCCGCATCCGCACGATTTACGGCCAGTACGAGGCGTTGAACGAACAAATGACGCAGACGCTTCGGCAAACCGCGCAGAAGAACGGCATGCAGGCTGCGGTGAATCATTTTATCAGCTACGTCACGTTCTGCGGCATCATCGTCATCGGCAGTCTTCTTTATGCCTACGGACTGATGGGAATGGGAAGCGTCGCCGCACTGGCGGTTCTACAATTGAATCTGACGCACGCTTTGTTGAACTTGGGGATGGTTCTGTCGATGACCCAAAATTCGCTCGCGGGCGCTCACCGGATTCAAGAGGTACTAAGAGAGGAAGAGGAACCGGAGCGTTTGGGATCTCCTCACAGCGAACTCGTGTCGGAGGCTGCGGTGGAGTTTCGTGATGTGGAATTTTCCTATCAGGCGGATAAAAAGGTGCTTGTCGACATCTCCATGCAGGTGTTTCCTGGCCAGGCCGCCGCTATCGTGGGGGCCAGCGGCAGCGGCAAAAGTACGCTGATCAAGCTGCTGCTCGGCTTTTATCCTGTGGACAGCGGAGAAATCCTGCTCCAAGGCAAACCGTTCGGCCATTACACGCTGGACGAAATCCGTAGGCAGATTGCATACGTTCCGCAGGAGCCGTTCTTGTTTACCGGCACGATTGAGGAAAACATCCGTTACGGCAACCCGGATGCAACGGATGAAGAAGTGATCGAAGCGGCCAAAGCGGCGTACGCTCACCATTTCATTCAGGAACTTCCTGAACAGTATAAAACGCCGGTGGGAGAGAGAGGAGCGTCGTTGTCGGGCGGACAAAGGCAGCGAATTGCGATCGCCCGGGCGATTCTCAAAAACGCCCCGATTCTGCTGCTGGACGAAGCGACTTCCGCGCTGGATAACGAATCCCAGCATTGGGTACAGCAGGCCCTGAACGTATTGATGAAGGGGCGCACCACCATTCTGATCGCCCACCGTCTCAGCACCGTGGAACATGCGGATTTGATTACCGTCATGAACCAAGGGACGGTCGTCGAGCGGGGCCGCCATCAGGACCTGTTGGCGCTTGGGGGTTATTACGCCCGGCTGTACGGCTAGACCCGCTTTACGGCGGGCGGCTACCTGCTTGCGAATGCGACAGAGTCTTTTAATAATCTAAAGCATGACTTTATAACCGATAGTTACCAGAAAACGTAGACATGAAAAAGGGGGAAGAGTCCGAAGGAGCCGTTCCGGGAATGGCCTGCGCGGTTCTTCTTAAGAGTGACTAAGTGACATCTAGGTACAAAGCCTATCTATAAAGAATCTCTAAACCGGGAGTGTGTCGATGTGATAGAGAATACCAACGAGCAATATGGATTAACGCAAGCCCAGCGCCGAATATGGTTCATGGAAATTATGAATCCGGGAACGTCCATCACGATGCTTTCCGCAACCTACCAGATAACGGGTGAGATCGACACACGGCTTCTGGAGCAAGCGGCGGCAGAGATCGTCAAAACCTATGACGCTTTCCGAATCCACATTAGCGGAGATTTGCAAAATCCAACGCAGTGGTTCGAAGAGCCGGAGAATGTCCAAGCTAGGATAAGCCGCCTCGAACTAGGCACAACCGAACAATTCTATGCTTGGGTGAAAGAAGTAAGCGAAAAACCGGCCAGTGTGTTCGACGAACACCTCTACCAATTTACGATTATCCATTTTGCGAACGGCCAAGTATGGCTCAATTTGACGGTAAATCATATTATCGCCGACGGCTTGTCCGTCAATGCTTTGCTGCATGCGGTGATGGAAAAATACCTGGAACTGCGCAAAGGCATCTCCAGCAGCTACCAGGCCCCTTCCTATCTGGATTATATTTCTGCGGAGCGTGAATATGAGCAATCGCAGCGTTATCAAAAAGGCAAGGAATACTGGCTGACGAAGTACAACACTTTACCTGAAACGACCGGCATTAAATCGTATCCGCCATTCTCGGTCGGCAGCGAATCCAATAAACTGGCCATTACTTTGGACGGTTCCCGGTATGAACGCATTCTGGCCTTCAGTGAGCAATATCAGGTCAGCTTATATACGTTATTTCTGTCTGCCATGTACGCCTTATTGTACAAGCTGACCGACAGCACCGATGTTCCGGTCGGCACGGTTTTCGCCAATCGCACTAGCAAGAAGGAAAAAGAAACGATTGGCATGTTCGTCAGCACCGTGGCTACGCGGATTCGTCTGAATCCAGACGAGCACGTGTTTTCCTTGATCCAAACGGTTTCCAAGGAAAATACGGCGGATTTGCGGTATCAGAAATACCCTTATAACCAATTGATCCAGGATTTACGCGAACAACACGGTCGCAACGATCTTTCGGGTCTGTTCCGCACGTCTCTGGAATATCTGCCTTTGAAAATCGTGGAGTACGAAGAAATCAAGGTACGCCTGGAGGCTCACTTCGCTAGGCACGAGATGGACGATTTGCTGCTGCGCTTCGACCACATGCTGAATGAAGGTCATGTAATTCTCCATGCTTCCTATCGTACCGGCCTGTTCGAGACGGCCGAGATTGATCGAATTCTGGAACAGTATGTAACCGTTCTGGACCAGTTTCTTCAGACTCCCGAACTGCCGGTACGCGAGATTTCTCTGCTGAGCGATGAGGAGAGATACCGCATTCTCAACGTTTTTAACCCGCCGGTGGCAGGGCTGAGCGAGGGAGAAGCGTTTCATCGGTATGTTGAAAAGTTTGCCCGGGAAATTCCGGATCATCCGGCAGTCGTCTACATGGACAAACAGCTGACCTACGGCGAATTGAACGAACGCGCCGAGCGGCTGGCTTCTCTCCTTCGCGAACAGGGCGTGGGAAGGGAGACGATTACGGGGATCTGGGCGGAGCGTTCGGTGGAACTGCTGGTTGGGGTGCTCGCCGTTTGGAAAGCCGGCGGAGCCTATGTACCGCTGGACCCCGATTATCCTGCGGAGCGGATTGAGTACATGCTCAGCGATAGCGATGCATCGGTGCTGCTTACGCAGCGTCATTTGTTGGAGCGGGCCGGAGGTTGGTTGGCCGATGACCGACTGAAGCTTCAAGCTATCTATGCCATGGACGATGAACAGATGTATAACGGGGATGCCTTAGCCGTGGAATTTGAATCTGCCAGCAGCGCCCCGCAAGACTTGGCTTATGTGATTTACACCTCGGGTACGACGGGACGCCCAAAAGGCGTCATGATCGAGCACGGTAGTCTCGTGAATACGGCGGATGCGTACCGTCGCGAGTACCGATTGGATCAGTTTCCGGTGCGGCTGCTGCAGCTGGCTAGCTTCTCGTTTGACGTGTTCGTCGGAGACATCGCGCGGACGCTGTATAACGGAGGCACGATGGTGATTGTGCCGAAGGATGACCGGATTGATCCGAACCTCTTATACGGTTGGATTCGGGACCAAAACATTACAGTATTCGAATCGACGCCTGCGCTCATCCTGCCGTTCATGCAGCATATTTATGAAGAAGGGCTGGACGTTAGCTCCATGCAGTTGCTGATTACCAGCTCGGATGCTTGCAGTGTCACCGATTACCGATTGCTGCAGGAAAGATTCGGCGGACAATTCCGCATCATCAACAGCTATGGCGTTACCGAAGCGGCCATTGATAGCAGCTTTTACGATGAGCCGCTGGACAAGCTGCCGCTGTCGGGTCATGTGCCGATCGGCAAAGCTTGGCTGAACGCCCGGTTTTACATTGTCGATGCCGCGTTAAAGCCGGTTCCTGTAGGGGTTCCGGGCGAGCTTGTCATCGGCGGCGCCGGGGTGGCGCGCGGGTACTGGAACCGTCCGGACCTAACCGCCGAGAAGTTTGTGGACAGCCCGTTTGTGCCGGGCGAACGTCTGTACCGGACAGGCGATTTGGCCCGTTGGCTGGAAGACGGCAACGTCGACTTCATTGGCCGGATCGACTATCAGGTGAAAATTCGCGGGTTCCGGATCGAACTCGGTGAAATTGAAACGGCCCTGCTGCGTTTCCCGGGCGTCAAGCAGGCTGTGGTGACCGACCGTACGGATGAGCAGGGGCAAAAGTATTTGTGCGGCTACGTGGCGGGGGATGCTTCTTTGCAACTGAGCGATCTGCTGTCCCAATTGAAGCAAGAGCTGCCGGCCCATATGGTCCCGGCCCGGTTGGTGTCTCTTGATCAGCTTCCGCTCACGCCAAACGGCAAAATTGACCGTAAAGCGCTGCCTGAACCGACCGGAGAGGTAGAAGTAGGCCGTGAGTATGTGGCTCCTCGCACAACGCTGGAAACAAGACTTGCTCTCATTTGGCAGCAGGTGCTGGGTATTGCGCGAGTTGGAGTCCAAGACGATTTCTTTGACCTGGGCGGTCATTCCTTGCGGGCCTCCTCGCTTGTTTCTAAAATTCGAAAAGAGCTGCAAGTCGAGGTTCCGCTGCGGGACGTTTTCCGCTACACCACGATCGAACAGCTGGCCCAAAGAATTGGCGGTTTAAAGAAGCAGGAGACGTATGAGATTACAAAGGCGGCAGAGGCCGAGTACTATCCGGTTTCATCCGAGCAAAAGCGTCTGTACGTCCTGCGCCAGCTTGACGGGGCCGAGCGCAGCTACAATATGTCGGCGGCACTTCTTCTCGAAGGCAAGCTGGAACGCACGCGCGTAGAGTACGCGTTCCGGACGCTGATCCAGCGCCATGAGACGCTGCGTACCGGGATTGAGCAGGTTCAAGGCGAGCTTGTGCAGCACATCTATGACGAGGTGGAGTTTGCTGTCGATTATTTCCAGGCGAGCGAGCGGGAAGTGGACCAAGTGGTGGAAGCTTACTATTGCCCGTTTGATCTGACCAAGCCGCCACTTCTCCGCATCGGACTGATCAAAGTCGCCGAAGATCGCCACATTCTGCTGTTCGATATGCACCATATCGTCTCGGACGGCATTTCGACAGCGTTGCTTTTCGACGAGTTCAGCCGCCTGTATCGGGGCGAGGAGCTGGCTCCGCTGCGTATTCAATACAAAGATTATGCCGTTTGGCAGCATTCCGAAGCCTACGGGCAGTTGCTACAGCCGCAGAAGGAGTACTGGCTGGAACAGCTGTCGGGCGAGTTGCCGGTCTTGGAGCTGCCGACGGACTTCCCGCGGCCTGCGGTGCAAAGCTTTGACGGCCGAACCGTGAAGTTTTATATCGGGAAAGAGCGGACGGAGAAGCTGAAAGAGCTGGCGGCACGGACGGGGACGACCCTGTACATGGTGCTGCTGTCGGCTTACTCCATCCTTATGCACAAATATTCGGGTCAGGAAGATCTAATCGTGGGAACGCCGATTGCCGGAAGAACGCAGGAAGAAGCGCAGCCGATCGTAGGAATGTTTATCAATACGCTGGCCATTCGCAGCCGTCCAGAGCGCTCCAAGCCGTACCTTTCGTACCTGGAAGAAATCAAGGACATCACGCTCGGGGCTTTCGAACACCAAAACTATTTGTTCGAAGACTTGGTGGAAAGTCTTCACATTCCGCGCGCGACCGGCCGGAATCCGCTCTTTGATGCATTTTTCGCTCTGCAAAATACGGAGAATGAGCAAATTGTCGTCGAGGGATTGGAGCAATCGTTTTATCCGCTGGAAAACCGAACGTCCAAGTTCGAGCTGCTCCTGGACATTTCCGAGCTGGACGGTCAGCTCGAATGCCGGTTGGAGTACGCTACGGCTTTGTATAAACAGGAGACTGCGGAGCGGTTCGCCAGACATTATGACAAGTTGCTCGAAACCATCGCGACAGCGCCGGACGGGGATATTGCCTCGCTGGAAATGCTCACGGAGGAGGAAGTCCGCGAACTGGTGCGCGGTTTCAACGATTCGGAGGCGGACTACCCGCGGCAGCAGACGATTTACAGCTTGTTCGAAGAACAGGCGGAGCTTTACCCGGACAACGTGGCTGCCGTCATGAACGAGCGGCAGCTGACCTACCGCGAACTGAACGAGCGATCCAACCGCCTTGCGCGGAAGCTGCGGGAGACGGGAGTAGAAGCGGACCAGCTGGTAGCGATTCTGGCCGAACGCTCGCTCGATATGGTCGTCAGCATTCTGGCGATTCTCAAAGCGGGTGGAGCATACGTGCCTGTCGATCCCGACTACCCAGAGGAGCGCATCCGCTTCATGATCGAGGATTCGGGCGCACCGTTATTGCTGATTCAAAAGCATCTGCACGAGAAGACCGACTTCGCAGGAACGCGCCTCGAATTAGACGATTTCGTTTGGGGCGACAGAGGGGCAGACTCCGCCGATGCGCTGGAGGCTTCAAATCTGGAGCCGATTTCTGGGCCGGACAACCTGGCATATGTCATCTACACGTCGGGAACGACCGGCAGACCGAAAGGAACGCTGATCGAGCATAAGAACGTCGTGCGCCTCCTTTTCAACGACAAGAACCTGTTCGACTTCGGGCCGTCCGACACGTGGACGCTGTTCCACTCGTTCTGCTTCGATTTCTCCGTCTGGGAAATGTACGGAGCGCTGCTGAACGGAGGCAAGCTGGTCATCGTACCGCCGCTCACGGCGAAAAATCCAGCCGATTTCCTGGCGCTGCTGGGCCGCGAACAGGTCACGATTTTGAACCAGACGCCAACGTACTTCTACCAGTTGCTGCGTGAGGTCTTGGCGGACCATCCGTACGATCTGCGGATTCGCAACATCATCTTCGGGGGCGAAGCGCTGAGTCCGCTGCTGCTCAAGGGCTTCAAGACGAAGTATCCAGAGACGAAGCTGATCAATATGTACGGCATTACCGAGACGACGGTTCACGTTACGTATAAGGAAATAACGTGGGTCGAAATGGAGGCGGCGAAGAGCAATATCGGCAAGCCGATCCCGACGCTAAGCGTGTACGTCCTTGATGAAAACCGCCGCCCTGTGCCAATCGGCGTAGCGGGCGAAATGTACGTGGCCGGGGAAGGCCTTGCGAGAGGATACCTGAACCGTCCGGATCTGACGGCGGAGAAATTCGTCGATTCCCCATTTGCGGAAGGGGAGAAACTGTACCGCTCGGGCGACTTGGCGGCTTGGCTGCCGGACGGCAACATCGAATACCTGGGGCGGATCGACCACCAGGTGAAAATCCGCGGGTACCGGATCGAGCTGGACGAAATCGAGACGCAGCTTCTGAACGTCGAGGGCGTGGAAGAAGCGGTGGTACTCGCCCGTCAGGACGGCGGGGGCGAGAAGGCGCTTGTCGCCTACTTTGTGGCGGACCGGACGCTGACGGTCAGCGAAATGAGAACCTCGCTGGCTCAGGAAATTCCGGGGTACATGATCCCGTCGTACTTCGTGCAGTTGGAGCGTATGCCGCTGACGACCAACGGCAAAGTGGATCGCAAAGCACTGCCGGAGCCGCAAGGCGGCTTACAAACGGGCGTAGAATACGTAGCGCCGCGTAACCGGACGGAGTCCCAGCTTGTGAAGATCTGGGAGGAAGTGCTGGGTTACTCCGGCATTGGAGTCCTGGACAATTTCTTCGAGCTCGGAGGCCACTCCTTGCGGGCGACGAACCTTGTCAGCAAGATTCGGAAGGAAATGAACGTCGAACTTCCGCTGCGCGATGTGTTCCGCTATATGACGGTAGAGTCGATGGCCGGGGCTATTGCTAGCTTGGAAGAAACGCGGCACAGCTCGATTCCGAAAGCGGAAGAGAAAGCGTACTATCCGGTTTCCTCCGCGCAAAAAAGGTTGTACGTCCTGCACCAGCTGGATAGCTCGGAGCTGAATTACAACCTCCCAAGCGCCTTGCAATTGGAAGGGGCTTTGAACGAGGCCAAAGTGGAAAAGGCGCTGACTACTTTGGTGGCCCGGCACGATATGCTGCGCACCGGTTTTGAAATCGTGAATGGGGAGCCGGTTCAGCGTATTCATCCGCTCGTAGCTTTCAAGGTTGAGAAGCTTCAAGCAAGCGAAGATCAGGTTGCGGCCATTCTTGAAGGCTTCATTCAGCCTTTTGACTTGACCCAGCCGCCTTTGCTGCGCGCCCTGCTGATCGAACTGGAGAAAGAGAAATTCCTGCTCGCGCTGGATATTCATCATATTGGTTCCGACGGCCTTTCCATGGACGTGCTGCTGCGCGAATTCGTGCAGCTTTACAATGGGGAAGAATTGCCGGAGCTGCGGATTCAATACAAGG
Organism: Paenibacillus sp. NPDC055715; assembly: GCF_053617595.1. Taxonomy (NCBI): domain Bacteria; kingdom Bacillati; phylum Bacillota; class Bacilli; order Caryophanales; family Paenibacillaceae; genus Paenibacillus; species Paenibacillus sp. NPDC055715. Next base: position 2,655 of record NZ_JBSHGA010000025.1, on the reverse strand, counting down.
ATTACGCCGTTTGGCAGCAATCCGAGGAGCAGCGCCAGCGCATCAAACGGCAGGAGGAATACTGGCGCGGGGTATTCAGCTCCGAGCTTCCGGTTCTTGAGCTGCCTCTGGACTTCTCCCGCCCGGCCGTCCAGCAGTTTGACGGTCAAACGCTCACGTTTACGCTGGATGCGGAGAAAAGCGAAGCTCTCAAACGGCTTGCCGGCGATTCGGGGGCGACGCTGTACATGCTTCTGCTGGCTGCGTACTCCGTATTGCTTCATAAATACGCGGGACAGGAAGATATAGTGGTCGGCACTCCGATTGCCGCCCGTTCTCACGCCGACCTGCAGCCGATTATCGGCATGTTCGTCAATACGCTGGCCCTTCGCTTGGGTCCGGCGGCGGAGCGGACGTTCCTGGACTACTTGCAGGAAGTGAAGGAAACGACGCTTGGAGCCTACGAGCACCAGGACTATCCGTTCGAGGAGCTGGTGGAAGCTCTTCAGGTGAGCCGGGATTTAAGTCGGAATCCTCTGTTTGACACCATGTTTTCTTTGCAAAAGCACGAAAGCTTGGATTTAACCCTGGAAGGCTTGCAATGGTCGCTGTTCGATATTGAGGAAAAGACGGCAAAGTTTGATCTTAGCTTTGATATCGTGGAAGCCGATAACGAGTTGGTTTGCAAGATCGAGTACGCTACCTCGTTGTTTAGACAGGAAACGATGGTACGGCTGGCGGGTCATTACGAGCAGCTTTTGGCGTCGATCCTGGCTCAGCCGGGTGCGCGGATTTCGGATTTGGATATCTTGACGGACAGCGAAAAGTATGATTTGCTGGTCGGGTTTGACGTGTCGTCTTCGGCTCTTGCGAAGCAACCCGCTGCAGAGGGTACAGGTTTGGAAGCGGATGAGTCGTGGAGAGAGAAAACGTTCCACGAGCTGTTCGAGGAGCAGGCGGAGCGCACTCCGGGAGCGCTGGCGGTTGTCTACGAAGACAGCAAGCTGACGTATGCGGAGCTGAACGCCAAAGCGAATCGCCTGGCGTATGTACTGCGGGCGCGCGGGGTGAAGCCGGAGCAGGTGGTCGGCATTCTGGCTGGCCGTTCGGCGGAGCTGTTGATCGGGGTGCTCGCCGTATGGAAAGCGGGCGGCGCTTATGTGCCGCTCGACCCGGACTATCCGGCGGAGCGGATCGAGTATATGCTCGCGGACAGCGGAGCGTCGGTGCTGCTCACGCAGACCCGCCTGCTGGAGCAGGCGGAAGCTTGGCGCAGCGACGGAGCTCTAGTGCTGCAAACGGTGCTTGCGCTTGACGACGTCGCGACGTACAGCCTCGTAGCGGCGGAAGCGGCTGTGGGCGTACAAGCTTTGGGAGAAGCAGGCGCAGAGGCGGAGGCTTTGGCGCAAGCGGAAACGGCTTCTGCCGAAACGTCCGCCACGGCAGAAGCCGAGAAGAACGTACTAGCGACGGATCTCGCATCGAATCCGGCGAATGTGAACAAGCCGCGCGATCTGGCGTACGTGATCTACACGTCGGGAACGACGGGCAAGCCGAAGGGCGTGATGATCGAGCACCGCAGCCTGGTGAACACGGCGGCGGGCTACCGGCGGGAATACCAGTTGGATCAATTCCCGGTGCGGCTGTTGCAGCTCGCAAGCTTCTCGTTTGACGTGTTCGTGGGAGATATCGCGCGGACGCTGTACAACGGAGGCACGATGGTGATTGTGCCGAAGGACGACCGGATCGATCCGTCTCGTCTGCACCACTGGATTGAGCGGGAGCGGGTCACCATCTTCGAATCGACGCCGGCGCTGATCGTGCCGTTCATGGAGTACGTGCACGAGCAGCGGCTGGATATGAGCGGGATGGAGCTGTTGATCACGAGCTCGGACAGCTGCAGCGTAGCGGATTACCGCACCTTGCAGGAGCGCTTCGGCTCGCAGTTCCGTATTATTAACAGCTACGGCGTAACGGAAGCGGCGATTGACTCCAGCTTCTATGACGAGCCGCTGGAGAAGCTGCCGAAGACGGGCCATGTGCCGATCGGGAAGGCGTGGCTGAACGCCAAGTTCTACATCGTGGACGCGCATCTGAATCCGGCGCCGGTCGGGGTGTTGGGCGAGCTGGTTATCGGCGGAGTCGGGGTAGCGCGCGGGTACTTGAACCGTCCGGAGCTGACGGAAGAGAAGTTCGTAGACAGTCCGTTCGCCGCTGAGGAGCGGCTGTACCGGACGGGCGACCTGGCTCGCTGGATGCCGGACGGAAACGTGGACTTCATCGGCCGAATCGACAACCAGGCGAAAATCCGGGGGTATCGGATTGAGACGGGCGAAGTCGAAGTGAAGCTGCTGAGTGTAGGCGGCGTGAAGGAAGCGGTCGTCGTCGTCAGGGAAGATCAAGAAGGTCAGAAAGCTTTGTGCGCTTATTATACAGCGGAAGAAGGCTTGACGGCGGCGGACCTAAAGCGGGCGATTGCCAGCGAGCTGCCGGGGTACATGATCCCGTCGTACTTCGTCGAGCTGGAGCGCCTGCCTCTGACGCCGAACGGAAAGATCGACCGAAAGGCGCTGCCGGCACTGGAAGGGGGAGCAGGCGGAGGCCGCGAATACGTGGCGCCGCGCACCGAACTGGAGGCGAAGCTGGCCGCCATTTGGCAGGATGTGCTTGTTCGGG
>NZ_JBSHGA010000024.1:0-21957 GCF_053617595.1 Paenibacillus sp. NPDC055715 | reverse complement strand
TTTTTCCACTGATCATCTTGGATTTCGTATCGTCTCTTCATACTTCTTAATTTACCACGATTTAACTTTGTTTTGTAGTTTGAATACACGCCCTAATAACGCGCCTTTTTAGCATTTGAAGTCCAACTTCCCCTCCCCCAACTAGATATTCCCTTCCAGATTCGATACAATATACAAAAAAGCATGTGTAAAGAGAGGTGAGACGGTTGTCACAAGCATCCAAGCCTGTAAGCTACGGCGGTCAGGCAGTCATTGAAGGTGTCATGTTCGGCGGTAAGCGTGTCAATGTCACGGCAGTTCGCCGCAAGACTGGCGAAATCACATATTTGGAAGTACCGCGCAAGGAGCAATCCTGGGTGTCCAAATTTCGCAGAATCCCGTTGTTACGGGGGATTGTAAGCATCATCGACTCCAGCGCCAAGGGTACAAAGCATTTGAACTATTCAGCCGATGCGTATGCCGATGATGAAGTGGACCCGGAAGAACGCGCTGAACAAAAGAAAAAAGAAGAATCTCGCTGGAGCCTGAGTATGATGATCGGCGTGGCGGCGGTCGGGATTTTATCCTTTTTATTCGGCAAAATTGTGTTAACCCTCGTTCCGGTTGTCGTAGAGGACTTCCTGTTTGGAAATGTATTTCACGAGCAGATCTTGCATAACTTTGCCGAAGGAGCTATTAAGCTGATTCTGCTATTGGGTTATTTATGGGGCATTTCCCAAACTCCGTTGATTAAACGACTTTTCCAGTACCATGGAGCGGAACATAAGGTGATTACCGCATATGAAGCGGGTGAAGAGCTAACTCCTGCTAATGTGCAAAAATACAGTCGTCTGCATTACCGTTGCGGTAGTAGCTTTATCATGCTCACGGTGATCATCGGGATACTCGTATATTCCCTGTTTACGTATGATACTCTGTGGGAGCGTATGGGACAGCGGCTTTTGCTGCTTCCAATCGTGCTGGGGCTTTCTTTTGAATTTCTCAAGCTGACCAATGCCCTACGGGAGATTCCGGTACTCCGCTATCTGGGATACCCTGGCCTGTGGCTACAATTACTTACCACCAAAGAACCGACCGATGATCAAGTAGAGGTATCCATTGCTTCGTTCAAGCGTATGCTGGAATTGGATGCCGAGTTGGAAAATGCACCTGTAAAGGAGACCTTCAACAGCTCGGTTCTTGATCCTGTGAAAGGATGAGTGAAAGATGAACAGACATGTGGTTATTTTCTGGCTTACCCTTGCCTTGGGCGCATATGGGATCGTGGATATGATTTGGAGAGGAAGCTGGGGCTTTCTTATGAGTTTATTCATTCCTGTCCTTGTTTTTTTTCTGCTGTACAAATATCTGCCAGGACGACGCACCCGTACTCCCAAGATTAAACCCTCTGCACACACTATGGCCAAAACTGCCAACACACACAAGCAGCAGACTGCAGGCAAGCGTAAAGCGTATCCTTTTCATGTTATTGAAGGTTCTAAGGGAAAAAATGAAGAAGAGCAACCTAAGTATCATTAGTCGATCACACTTTAGCTTGGCACACAAAGGAGCTATCCCCCATGTTAATGAAGAATAACTGGGGAATGGCTCCTTTTTTAAACTTTTTTATTCCAACTCCAACTAGCAAGTGATTATTTCATGGCATACATCGTATCCTTCATTAATTTATACTTGTTATACTGCTGTTGGTAAGAAGTGATGCTCCATTTGTGGAAAAATGCGTCTCCTGCCTGCACACCAGAATCATAAAGCAAATTGCTTTGCTTAGGAGAAATGTTGAACTGTGCTGTACGAATGCCCAGCGTCGGGATTTTAATCGTCCGGTATCGGTTCTCCTGCTCAATATAACGCTCATCATGCGCTGATAGCATCGTATCAAAAATAGCTTGCAGCATCGTCAACGGCCCCCGTATATATGAAACCTTCGTTTCGGTTCCCGTTTTGCCCACCATCTGAAAGCCTACGGTTGGAATTATTTTGGCCTTTCGCTCATTTACAGGCTCATCAAAAAGCCATAAAGGCAGATTACTTAACAATGCCCCATCGACGACAAACACAAATTGCTGTGAAAATTTTTTCCCTTTCGTGTGCAAAGGATCAAGTCTTAGCATAACGGGGTCGAAAAAATATGGGATGCTTGTGCTCATCCGAATGGCCTTAGCCACCTCCAGTGAAGAGGTATTCATACCGAAACGTTTGATATCCTCAGGAAGCACCAGTATACGTCCGTTCGTTATGTCTGAAGCAATAATGCGCAACTTGCCGGGAGGCAGATCCTCGAACGTACGCACTCCCTTGGCAAGCAATAGCTCCCGCACCCAATGCTCCAATGCTTCTCCGGAGTAAAGTCCTTTTTTAAGAAAAATACGAGCTGCCGGTCCAACCCATTTGATGTTAAACACCGGAGAACGCCGTAACAAGCTGACCAAGGGGGTTTTCTCGATCACGGCCTTCATTTCATCTGCCGAATATCCTGCCGCTAACAAAGCAGCTACAATAGCACCTGATGATGTACCCGCTACGCGGTTGAATACAATTTTATGCTCCTCCGCAGCCTTGACTGCACCCGCCAGCGATATACCCTTAACCCCTCCACCCTGGAACACAGCATTGATCAGCATAGATCAAAAAACCTCCGTTCTCTTGGGAGTAAGCAGTTCTACTGCTTATGTATGAGAACAGAGGCCTATTTAGAACCTATATGATCCATTTTACATAATTATCGATAATAATTTTGAAGAAGCTGAATGAGTCCGTACGGATTTTTCCGTAAATGCTGGGCACTAAAATAAATGTCTCCTTTAATCTGGTTATAATTTTCGTTCAGCTTGAGTTGCTTAATCAGCTCTTCGGCAGATTGCCAGCCTTTTTCAGGAGTGCCGATTTTATAAGGAGAATGTCCGATGTACAGCTTAACATCTGAATTTTTGACCTCATTGGACCACCAAGCCACAAGCTTGTCATAGCCAGCAGCCGGGAAACCGATACTCCAATAAATCTGTGGAGCTACATAATCAATCCAGTCTTTGTTAATCCATGTACGTACATCTGCAAACGTCGTATCATACGCTGTAACACCCGCCCTGGTGTCTGATCCGGTTAAGTCCTGAGACTTGTTACGCCACACTCCAAAAGGACTAATCCCGAATTGCACTTTGGACTTGCTTGCATGAATGCTTTTGCCCAGATCACGGACAAAGCTGTTCACATTATCTCGCCGCCAGTCGCCTTTGTCAGAGATTTTGTTAGCGTTATACGCTTTAAAGGTCGCATCATCATCAAAAGTACCGCTGTATGGATAAAAATAGTCGTCTAAATGAACACCGTCAATATCGTATCCATCCACAACTTCCATAATCGCATCAATAACATGCTGGCGAGCGGCGGGAATACCCGGATTGATGTAAAGCTGGCTGCCACTCTTAACGATCCAATCCGGATGCTGGTTAGCCACATGGTTTGCAGCTAAACCGCTGGTCGTTCCTGTAGAATTGGCGCGGAAAGGGTTAAACCAGGCATGAAACTCCATCCCTCGCTTGTGCGATTCGCTAATCATAAATTTCAACGGATCATAGCCCGGATTTTTACCCTGGGTATTCGTCAAGTACTTGCTCCATGGCACGAGATTGGACGGATACAGCGCATCACCACTGGCCCGGACCTGAACAAAAACCGCATTAATACCCATCCCCTGCAAATCATCAAGCATTTTGATAAATTCCTGCTTTTGCTTCTCAGTGCTGCTTCGGGCGGCGGAAGAAGGCCAATCCCCGTTAATCGTAGAAATCCAAGCTCCGCGCATGGAAGTCGAAGCTTTCACTTGCACGACATTTCCCTGCGAAGAATTGGAGCTGCCCTCATTGGTTGAAGTAGACGGAGAAGTGACACTTACCTGTTCATCATCATCGATTCCCTTATTGGCACCTACACTTCCCTGATTGTCAGGTGTGGACGTATTGGAACTGGAGCCGCCACTGGAAGATGTTGTTCCGCCTGTGGAGGCACCTTCTTTACCACTACTTAACGTAATCACTCGCTCTGAAGCCTGCCAATCCACTTTTAATCCCAACTCTTCCCCAACAAAACGCAGCGGCACCATGACTCTTCCGCTCGTCATACGCGCAGATGTGTCCAATCGAACTGACTTGCCATTCACCGTAGCACTCTGTCCGCCGTTCTCCATAGAGATGTTTTTATCCTGCGCTGTGATGGTTACCGTACCAGACGATGTTGACCAGTTGACTTGAGCGCCTAGTCCCTCACTAATCACTCGCAAAGGCACCATTGTTACGTTAGCCCCTTGTACAATATACGGTGACGCATCACTTTTCAGCGGTTGCCCGTCCAATATAATTTCAATCTCTCCGTTTGGAGCCGCCTGCGCTCCAGGCACAACTGCCGTCTGCACTGCCAACAGTAAACCCGCAGCCAGTGCCCATGTTTTCTTCCAATTCATATGATTACATTCCTCCGCTAACCCCGTTGATTTTTAACCCCTATCTTGTCCTGCTATATAATGGGTAGACGCTAATAACCGGGTATTTGTTGCGGTAGGTACAAATAAAAAAGCATCTGTCCTTACGGACGATGCCTGTCAGGAATCACTACTCAATTCCTTGTGCATATCGTGAAGCTGGCGCAAACGATCTTCATCCCGGCGGAAATATTCGACCAATGTCTCAATGCGGGTGATGGAATCCCAGCTTAAATGGTGCTCAATACCTTCCACATCTTTATAGATCAGGTCCTTGTCGACCCCAATCATATCCAGAAACTGCTCTAGTAACTGGTGGCGGTCAACCAACCGTTTGCCGACCTTTTTCCCTTTGGGTGTCAAAATTAATCCCCGATACTTCTCATATACGAGATAATCGTCCTTATCCAGCTTCTGGATCATCTTGGTAACGGACGAAGGATGGACCTCCAGACCCTCTGCGATATCCGAGACACGGGCGTATCCCTTCTCATCAATCAGCAGATAAATGCGCTCCAAATAATCTTCCATGCTTGGCGTTGGCACTTGTTTCCCTCTTTTCTGTTATTGAACGGGCGCTTACCGCCTTCATTTCCTGCGTTGAACCTGCATACGTAATGATACATGTTATCATTACCTATTGGCAAGTCTCATCCCCCCGCTCACAGCTATTACCACGATTTGTTCAATTTAAGCAGGGCACACTAATAGCGTCCCTGTATTGTTCACCCTATGGCATGAGTTAGAGTTGGACATCCCAGCTACTACTGGATATTTACTCCTGAAAGGAGCGTTACCCATGTCCACGCTTGAACGTACTCCTGTCAAAACCAAAGGAACCAAACCGTTCGTGCCTGATTTGGTGTTTTTCGAGCCGGACGCACTGAATTATCCTAAGGGTCAGCGTATTATGGATTGGGTCAAAGCAAAAGGCATTCCGTATCGTATGACCACATCTCATAACCGGATTACCAATTTACCGGGCGAAACCGAAGTTGAAAAATATCGAATGGCGAAAAAGACGTTGGTCGTCGGTATTCGCAAAACGCTAACCTTCGACCAATCCAAGCCCTCTGCTGAATACGCCATTCCTATTTCGACCGGATGTATGGGACACTGCCACTATTGTTATTTGCAAACGACATTAGGAGCAAAGCCGTATATACGCGTCTATGTCAATACCGATGATATCTTATCGGCAGCTAAAGGCTACATCGAGGAACGTGCGCCCGAAATTACTCGTTTTGAAGCAGCCTGCACCTCTGATCCGGTTGGTTTGGAGCATATCACCGGATCACTCGGAGAATTGATTCATTTTATGGCAGACGAAGAATGGGGTCGCCTGCGTTTTGTTACCAAATATCATCATGTTGATCCACTGCTGGATATTAAGCATAATGGACATACCCGCATCCGGTTTAGCATTAATTCCGATTATGTTATTAAACAGTTCGAGCCTGCGACTTCGCGCTTCGAGGAACGCATTGAAGCAGCGGGCAAAATCGCCCGAGCCGGTTATCCGCTAGGCTTTATTATCGCGCCAATCATCTGGTATGACGGCTGGGAAAAAGGATATGGCGAGCTGCTGCACAAATTGGGTGAAACCTTACCTCAGGATGCCACAAAAGATCTGACGTTCGAATTGATCCAGCACCGTTTTACCAAAACGTCCAAGAATGTGATCGAGAAGCGTTATCCAAAAACCAAGCTGGAAATGGACATAGAGAAACGCAAGAAAAAATGGGGCCGCTGGGGACAAAACAAATACGTTTACCCTGATGAACAACAAAACGCCCTGCGAGAATTTATCACCGAGCGCATTTTTGAACATTTTCCATTAAGTCGTATCGAATATTTCACATAACCAGCATCCAATCCGGTGTAATCCGTTGTAAAAACAACGTTACATCCGTCATATGATCAGTTACTAGCAAAATTCCGGTGATGATTAGCAGTATACCGCCTGTTTTGACGATTATTGATGTGTAACGCGAGGATAGACGAACAGAGCCAACCAGTAAAGCCAATGCAAAAAATGGAATCGCAAAACCAAGCGCGTAGCCTGTGACCAGCTTAAACCAGGTATGATGCTCAACTGCCGCTAAAGCGATAATAGCTGTCAGCATGGGACCGATACAGGGAGACCAGCCTGCCGCAAATCCGATTCCAATCACAAAGGAACCGGCGTAACCGGCAGGCTTCCATGTCCAGCGAAGCTTATACTCCCGCATCAAAATCAAAGGACGTACCACGCCAAGAGATACCAGCCCCATCACCAAGATCAGTACCCCCGCAACCACTCTTAACGTATCTTCATAATTGCCAAACCATTCCCCCAGCAGCCCTACACTTGCACCCAAGGAATAAAACACTACGGAAAAGCCCAGTACAAAAGCAAGGGTATGTCCCATCGTACGGTAACGAACCTCAGCCTTATGCCGTCCTTTGGCCAGCTCACGTGCCGACATCCCCGTTATATAAGATAAATAAGAGGGATACAGCGGCAAACAGCAAGGTGAAAAAAAAGAAACCATTCCTGCTATGATCGCCAACCCGGCGTTAACATCCGTCATCATCATTTCCTCCCGCCTGTCTTAAGTAAACGCGAGCAAACAAGCCCTATTACTAAAACATACGTGAGGAAACAGCAAAATATGTTGCAATCCAAAAAGCGTATGCCCCGGCATAAAAACCGAAAGACATACGCTCATTACATGTTTTATTTATTTTACAATCGCGCCGTTAGGCATGCTTTCCGGTACTGTAGCCAGCGTAAGCTGATCTCCGTGCGATGCTGCCAAAATCATCCCTTGTGACAGCTCCCCACGCAGCTTCACTGGCTTAAGATTGGTCACACAAATCACCTTGCGCCCAACCATATCCTCCGGCGTGTAAAACTTGGCAATGCCCGATACAACCTGACGCTGCTCATAACCAAGATCAAGTTGGAGCTTCAATAGCTTGTCGGCCTTCTTCACAGGCTCACAGGCGATAACCTGAGCGACGCGCAGTTCTACCTTGGCAAAGTCCTCAATACCAATCTCTTCCTTCGCCTCTGGCGCTTCCTGGCCCGCCTCAGCCGCATTCTGCGGTTGAAGCTGCGCGGTAGCTTCCTCCGGCTTCTTGCCACCCGTCATCGCTTGCACAATGAAAGCAACCTCCTGCTCTGAATCCAGACGCGGGAAGATAGGATTGCCTTTGACCAGTTGTGTTCCTTCTGGAATACGACCAAACTGCTTGCCGCTTTCCCATGTCGTCAGTTCACCTTCGTTAATGCCCAGCTGTTCCCAAATTTTATGCGGAGCGCGGGTCAAGAACGGCTGGAGCAAAATAGACGCGATGCGCAAGCTTTCTACCAAATGCACCATAACGGATGCCAGCTCACGGCGTTTGTCCTCATCCTTGGCCAGGTTCCATGGTTGTGTTTCGTCAATATACTTGTTGCTTCGGCTAATAAATTGACTGATCGCCGTCAGCGCCACGGAAAACTCCATGTTTTCCATCGCTTCTTCTACTTTAATGTAAGTCGCTGTTGCCATTTCTTCCAGAGCCCCGTCGAATGCTGTTACATTCCCTTCATAAGCCGGAACCTTGCCTTCAAAATATTTATCTACCATCGCTACGCTACGGTTTAACAAATTGCCCAGATCATTCGCCAAATCAGAATTGACCCGATCCACGAAGCTTTCCGGTGTAAAGGTTCCATCCGCGCCGAAAGGCACCTCACGCAGCAAGTAGTACCGAAGTTGATCCAGACCATAGCGGTCAATCAGCGTTACAGGGTCTACAACATTACCTTTGGACTTGGACATTTTGCCGTCTTTCATAAGTAGCCAGCCGTGTGCAAATACTTTTTTAGGCAACGGGAGATCCAGCGCCATCAGCATGATTGGCCAGTAAATCGTATGGAATCGTACAATTTCCTTCCCTACGATATGCACATTTGCAGGCCAAAATTTATCATACAGCTCCGTATTGGAGGAACCATAGCCCAGGGCTGTAATATAGTTGGAGAGCGCATCAATCCACACGTATACGACATGCTTCGGATCACCCTTCACCTTAACGCCCCATTCAAAGGTTGTACGGGATACAGCCAAATCCTCCAGGCCCGGCTTGATGAAGTTGTTAATCATCTCTTTTTTACGGGATTCCGGCTGAATAAACTGCGGATTCTCCTCATAAAATTGCAGCAATCGGTCAGCATACTTGCTCATACGGAAAAAGTAACACTCTTCCTTAACCAGTTCTACAGGGTGCCCACTGTCCGGGCTTTTACCTCCAGCTACATTGCCTTCTGCGTCCTTCACCACATCAACCAGTTGAGTTTCCGTGTAGTAAGTCTCGTCAGGAATGCTGTACCAGCCTTCGTATTCGCCCTTGTAAATGTCTCCTTGCTTGAGCAAACGATCAAAAATTTCCTGTACAACGCTCTTGTGACGCTCTTCCGTCGTGCGAATAAAATCGTCATTGCAAATGTCGAGCTTTCGCCATAAGTCCTGAATCCCTGCCACAATATCATCTACGAAACGTTGCGGTGTTTTGCCAGCCGCACTCGCCTTCTGCTCAATCTTCTGACCATGCTCATCCGTTCCTGTCAAATAGCGCACCTCGTAGCCGAGCAGGCGCTTGTAGCGGGCCATCGTATCTCCGGCTACCGTGGTATACGCATGACCGATATGTAGCTTGTCGCTTGGATAATAAATCGGTGTCGTAATGTAAAATGTTTTCTCATTGGACATGTGTATTGCCTCCTGTTTTGTTCACGGCAGCGAAATAAGACATGCTCCCTTGAATTCGGTACTACAATTCATGATTTTCACACCAATTGGGCACAAAAAAGACCCACGCCCCTATGGGACGAGAGTCACCTCACGCGTTACCACCCAAATTTCCCGTATCCTCGCAGACTACAGGCTTCACCAGTCACTTCTGACCGCCCATTAACGCTGGATCACGCCTTTCCCTTACGGTCGTTCGCCCTATAACCATTGAACTGGTGGCAAACGCGCTCGAAAAAAGTTCCTCCAGGACCATATTCAGGCTTCGTTCCAGACCGGTTTGCAGCTAACCCCGGCTCTCTGTACTGGACGGTTGACCCTACTCATCCCTTCGCAGGAAAACATTATTATCCAAAATATAACCAAACGCGCATAGCTATGTCAAGTCAAGCCCTTCCCGGCACGATCAGCAAAACGATCTTCGTCAGATCTATTCGTCCTCTTTTTAGCAGGAGGCACCAGATCTACACCGCCTGGATGAAAGGGATGACACTTCGCTATACGTTTGGCGGCCAGCCAAGAGCCCTTGAGCGCTCCATGCACCTCCACCGCCTCCAGCGCGTACTGTGAGCACGTCGGATAGAAACGGCAGGTCGGTGGCTTTAATGGTGAAATATAGGATCGGTATAACTTAATGGGAGCTTGAACCACTCTTCGTCTGGTAATCTTCATTTCAGTAGCCTCCGTGGCTGTGAGTGTGACCGCTCGCCTGTTTGTATCCCCCTTTAGAATTGGCTTCTGCGTGCCCGTTCTTTTCCTGGCATTCCTTGCAATAGCCGAAAATTTCAAACTTATGCTCGACGATTTGGAACTGATCCGTCGTATCTGTCATCTGCATCGGACAAAAAGAGATTGGTAATGTTTTCTGACAGCTCAAGCAAATCATATGGTGGTGGTGATGATGCTCATTGCAGCTCACCTTGAACTTCATTCCATCCTCAAAAGATACCTGCTCCAGCACACCCAATTCCTGCATTACACGCAAATTACGATAAACGGTGTCAAAGCTGAGTCCGCTGTATTTTTTACCCATATATTCATAAACGTCTTTGGGGGACAGATACCCTTCATTCTCGGAAAATAACGTGGCCAGCGTCTTGCGCTGATCCGTAATACGCAGCCCCTGAGCGGACATTGTTGAGATAATCTCATCCTTTGTCAGCATGCGTTTCACCCTCCCCTGTCTGTAGTTTCAGGTTATCTGATGCAGGCTTAGGCTTGCATCTACTTATTATACCACGATTAAAGTCAAAGTTATAAGAGATATTCGCGCCCTTGATAAAGAAAAAGACGTTCTCCTGTGCTTGAACCGAATCCGCAGCAGGAGAACGCCTTTTATTCTATAAGTGATCTGACTTTAAACGGTGAATGATGAGACCCTTCGGTCTAAGCCGATAAACAAAACCGGACATTCATATTAATTTTTAATAGCTGGTAATGGCATAACTACCACGGAAACTGGCAAGTTACTACCCGCCGCAGCAGTGAAATACATCTCTACACTTTCCTCGATATGACCTGTACGATACAGTACACTCATCTCATTCGGAGCCCACACGGAGCCGTTCGTCGGGATACCCACGACCTGATTATTCACCATAGCATAGCCAGAGTATTCACCACCACGCGGATTAAATGTAATCAGGGAATACGGCGCTACATGGTCCAGCTTGATTTTGTATACAACACCAAAGTTACCCGCATTGGAGGCAGAAGAACCGTCCAGACCATCCGTACCGATCAGGTTCGGGTCTACCTTGTTATCTCCAAGAACGATACGCTGAGCGGTTTTACCAACCTCATCGGTATAATTGAGCGCGATATCCGAATTAGCGTATGTTCCGCGGTTATGGATACCATCCTTCGGCAGTTTTGCCAAGGTGGGCAGCACAGTCAACGGGTCTACATTTGCATCTACGACAATAACTGTGTATTGGATCGGTTGATCTGTATACAGATCAGACAAAAGAGAAATAACCTGTTTTTGCTTAATTTTATTCGCGCTCAAATCCTGTAAAATAACGCGGCTTTCGCCTGGGTTCAGAACTGTGCTGGAGCGTTTGCTTCCATCCTGCATCGATTGAAAGTACCGTTGAATCGAAGTCTTACCCGCAACCGTTGCAAACTCAGATGGCCCGGCAAAACCGGAATTTTCGATGTTCAGATTAGCAGCCGTAATATTATTGTTTGTCGCGATTACATACATTTTCACGTCTCTACCCGTTTCATTCACATGATGGACGAGTATACGTGTGCTGCCTGATCCCATTTCCTGATACACAATACCATCCTGGAATACACGTTCCGGGCTGTTAGCACGAATCAGAAGGCGTGGTGAAGATGTGCTGGTTACCGGAATGGTAGCCATGGTAGGTACCTGACTGCCATCTACACTGTATTTATCACCATAAGGCGTGAAGATTTTGTTAAAATCATCTTCCTTGTACAGCACTTCATTCGTAATTTTAATCGTTTCGCTTACAGTCCCTGTTGCACCATGCTTATCAGTCACGGTCAGTGTAATGGTCACATCACCCGGCTCGAAAAACGCCAGTTTCTTATTCACCCAATCACGTTTGGTGATCACATTTTCATCATCCGTACTCAGATCCGTAATCGTGATTTTTTCACCCATTTTGTATTCTTTTTTATCTGTTGTAAACAGAGCCACTGGCGGCTGATTCGGCGGCCTTACCGTAATCGTAACTGAGTATGGATCACTCCAGTTCCCTGCGGAGTCAAGAACGGAATAGGTAACTACATATGTACCTGGCTCCTGAAATACGTCCTGCTTGCCTTCCCAACGTTGATTCACAATCGGAAGACCTGTAGGAGAAGATTCCTTCGTCAAATACGTAACTTGGGTTTCGCCCGCATAGATATCTTTTTGCTGAACCGTGAAGGAAGCTTTAGGCTTTTGATTCAAATCCATAATAACCTGTTTTGTTGTGTTATTTACAGTATAAGGAATATTCAAGGCCTGTGTAATAGAGGTCAATGGCACCATAAATACGTTCTTTTGCTGGAATGCCGGCCCCTTCATTTGTCTAACTTCACCATTAACCGTGTAAACCTTGCTGTCAGTCTTGAAGCGCAGCACGTTTGTACCTTGGGTGATAACGGTTTCCTTGGTTGTCGTGTCATAACTAAACTGTAATCCGACGCGGCTGACAAGCGAACGAATAGCTACATAGGAAACACCGTCTTTGACTGTCATCGGCTGATTCGCCGTGTACACCTGTCCGTTTTTTTCCATTTTTGTACTGTTCAAATACAAAATCAGTTGATTTGCACTCATGGATGTTGAAGAACCACCAGGATTGGTGATCGTTCCATCTCCACCGTATACAGCATTGGATACGGTGGTTGTATCCGTCGGCAAGCCGGACAAAGGATCATTGGATACGCCTTTGTTATCAGGTGTCACCGTGCCATTTTGTTTTCCAGTGCCATTTTGTCCCCCGATGCTATTCTGAACGCCGGAATCTGTGACATTGGCCTGAGTCTGCTGTCCGCTAACCGAATCGGTGGATTTAACAGTGGATACTGCTTCTGCTCCTACAGGGGCTACTGTAGCCACCTGAGCTACCGCAAGCGCGGCGAGCATGGTCCATTTCTTGAAATTCATTCTCTGTCTCCTTCTATTACCAAATTATTATCATTCCCGTAAAAAGTCATACTATTAGACGCAACTGTTGTCCAAAAGTTGCTGGGAATTTTGCTGAATATAAAAAAAGGGGACGTCCTCCTGTGGCTGCAAGACATTCTATAACAAAAAACCGCCGCCCATCTGACCTGATGGGGCGGCGGCTTCATAACCAGAAAGTATTTAAAGACCATTCAACATTATGACGGATGGCCGACGGCATTTGTCCCTGCGGTCTCCAAGCGGCCCTCTTCAATGAGACGGTAAGCCCGTTGAACCTCTTCTTCTGTCGGGGACGGAACCCCTTCCAGCGGATACGCCTTGCCGAGCATTTCCCACTTGTATACACCCATTTGGTGGTAGGGTAAAATTTCGAACTTTTCGACTCCGTTCAACGTTCCTATAAACCGACCCAAATTCAGCAGATCCTGCTCGTCATCATGAATACCCGGTACAAAGACGTGTCTAATCCACATCTTGCGCCCTTGTTCAGACAACCAGCGTGCCGTACTTAGCATACGATCATTGGACTTGCCTGTAAGCTTAATATGCTTGTCGTTGTCAATATGCTTAATATCCAGTAACACCAAGTCCGTTACGTCCAGCAGTTCATGGATACGGCCTGCGTCATTAAAACCGTTACTGTCCAGCGTTGTGTGCAAATTCCAGCGTTGCTTCACTTCTTTGAACAGCTCTGCTACAAAATGAGCTTGCAGTGTCGGTTCTCCACCGGATACGGTCAATCCGCCTCCCGAAGAACGGTAGTAGGCTAAATATGGCTCAATTTCAGCCAATACCTCCTTCAGTGTCATTGGATTGCCTTCATTTAAAGCCCAGGTGTCCGGGTTGTGACAATATTGACATTTTAACAAGCATCCTTGCATAAAAAGCACAAAGCGGATGCCGGGACCATCTACGGTCCCGAAGGTTTCCAATGAGTGTATGTGACCTTTCAGCATGTTGCATCATCCTTCCCGCATCCGCTATGCGCGCGTCGTTGTAATATATGATACGTAAAGCTTTGTTACATTGTACCGTGGAAAGTACGGTTAATAACATCCAGCTGTTGTTCACGAGTCAGCTTGATAAAGTTAACAGCATAGCCCGATACACGAATTGTAAGCTGTGGATAGTTTTCTGGGTGATCCATTGCATCCAGCAATTGTTCACGAGCAAACACATTGACGTTCAGATGATGCGCATGACTTCCAAAATAGCCGTCCATCATGGAAACGAGATTCGTTTTGCGTGTTTCTTCTTCTTTACCCAGTGCTTTAGGCACGATGGAGAAGGTATTCGAAATACCATCCAGACTGTGCTCGTAAGGCAATTTAGCTACAGAGCTAAGGGAAGCCAAAGCACCCTTTTTATCGCGTCCGTGCATTGGGTTTGCACCTGGTGCAAACGGTTCGCCTGCTTTACGTCCATCCGGTGTTGTACCTGTTTTCTTACCGTACACCACGTTGGAAGTAATAGTCAGTACAGATTGAGTAGGAATCGCATTCCGGTAAGCTTTGTGCTTGCGGATCATGCCCATGAAGGACTCTACCAGTTCTACTGCGATGTTATCTACACGATCATCGTTATTACCGTAGCAAGGGTATTCGCCTTCGATTTCAAAGTCAATAGCGATGCCTTTTTCGTTACGGATTGGTTTCACCTTCGCATGTTTAATGGCACTCAGGGAATCTGCAGCAACGGACAGACCGGCAATACCACAAGCCATCGTACGGACAATATCACGGTCATGCAGCGCCATTTCAATCCGTTCGTAGCTGTACTTGTCATGCATGTAGTGAATAACGTTCAAAGTGTTCATGTACAGTTTTGCCAACCATTCCATCATTGGTTTGAAGCGGCTCAGCACTTCCTCGTAATCCAACACTTCACCTGTGATTGCAGGATATTCAGGACCCACTTGAGCACCTGATTTTTCATCCACACCACCGTTGATGGCATACAACAAAGCTTTAGCTAAGTTGGCACGGGCACCAAAGAATTGCATTTGTTTACCGATTTTCATTGCCGATACACAACAAGCGATACCATAATCATCGCCATAAACCGGACGCATCAGATCATCATTTTCGTACTGAATGGAGCTGGTTTCAATGGATACTTTAGCACAATATTTTTTGAAACCTTCAGGCAGTTTTTCCGACCATAGTACAGTCAGGTTTGGCTCCGGTGCAGGTCCCAGATTGTACAGGGTGTGCAAGAAGCGGAAGCTGTTTTTAGTAACCCGAGTTTCTCCAGTAATAGACATACCGCCAATGGATTCAGTTACCCATGTTGGGTCTCCGCTGAACAGTTCGTTATAATCAGGTGTGCGCAGGAATTTAACAATACGCAGTTTCATAACAAAATGATCGACCAATTCTTGTGCTTGCTCTTCTGTCATTGCGCCTTCTTCCAGATCCCGTTGAGTATAGATATCAAGGAAGGAAGATACGCGTCCCAAGGACATTGCTGCACCATTTTGTTCTTTGATCGCTGCTAAATAGCCAAAATACACCCATTGGAAAGCTTCTTTAGCGTTGTTAGCAGGTTTTGAGATGTCAAAACCATGCTCAGCAGCCATTTGTTTCAGCTCGTTCAAAGCGCGAGTCTGCTCGGAAATTTCTTCACGCAGACGAATTACATCTTCTTCCATAGAATCCAATTCAAGGCTTTTTAATTGAGCCTTTTTGTCTTTAATCAGGTAGTCTGCGCCATACAGTGCTACGCGACGGTAGTCACCGATAATGCGGCCACGACCATATGCATCCGGCAAACCAGTGATAATACCCGCTTTACGAGCTGCTTTCATATCATCAGTATAAGCGTCGAATACACCCTGATTATGCGTTTTGCGAATATTAGTGAAGATGTCAACAATGCTTTGCGGTACTTCAAAGCCATAGGCCTTGCAAGCGTCGATCATCATCCGGATTCCACCAAACGGCTGCAAGGAGCGTTTGAATGGAGCGTCTGTTTGTACACCGACAACTTGTTCTTTATCCCGGTCTAGATAACCCGGCTTATGTGAAATAATAGTGGATGGCGTATTCACGTCTACATCAAGCACGCCGCCGTTTGCCAACTCTTTTTTGGTAAGATCGGATACAATATCCCACAGTGCAATTGTGTTGGCGGTAGGGCCAACCAGAAATTCTTCGTTGCCGACATAAGGTAAGATATTGGTTTCAATAAAATCGTTGACGTTAACTTCTTTAGTCCATTTACCTTTTTTAAAACCTCTCCAGCCAGATTGTTGCTCTTGTAATTTTCTCTCAATCACCGACATGTAAATCCCTCCAAATTTTTTGTCTTCCGGACTTGTGATTTTTTTCACAATTAAATAATACTTTAGCCCGGCCTTTTCACCGATGTCTTACGCTCAGTGTCGGGACCTTTCTTACACCCTCATTGTAGAATAATGATAGCGTGTAGTATGTGACAAAAATCACAATAAAGGTGATATTTATCACTTTATTTTCCCCAACTTCACGCCCGTACCTTTATGCTTGCCGTTCATCTTCCTTCCCAAACCAGCACAGGCCCTCTATATAGAGAGCCTGCGTTGGTATTGAACGGGAAAATACTTAGTCACAAGCCTCTTCGTACCTATATATTATTGGTCAAAACGTCCGTAGAAGGCATTGCGGTATACATCAGCCAATTCGGTAACCAGCGGCAGCTTCGGATTCGCAGTTGTACATTGATCCTCAAAAGCGCGATCTGCCAGATAATCCACACGCGATTCAAAATCCTTCGCATCAAAGCCGATTTGCTGGAACGACTCCTCGATACCGAGTGTTTTGTTCAGCTTACGGATTGCTTCAATTAAGCTGTTAACCCCTTCTTCAGTCGTACGAGCAGGCAGTCCCAGTATGCGTGCAATTTCTGCATAACGCTCATCCGCAACAAAGTGCGAATATTTAGGGAACGAAGCAAATTTTGTCGGTTTTTTCGCATTATAGCGAATGACGTGTGGTAACAAAATGGCATTCGTACGGCCGTGGGCTGTATGATATTGTCCGCCCCATTTATGCGCAAGACTATGGTTAATGCCCAGGAACGCATTGGCAAACGCCATCCCTGCCAGTGTGGAAGCATTATGCATTTTTTCACGAGCCAGCTTGTCGCCAGTCAGAGCCGATTGCTCCAGGTATTGGAATACCAGTTGAATGGCTTTAATCGCCAGACCGTCTGTGTAGTCACTAGCCATTACGGACACGTATGCCTCAATGGCATGTGTCAGAACGTCCATACCTGTATCTGCTACAGCTGTTTTAGGCAGCGAATATACAAACACTGGGTCAATAATTGCCACATCAGGGGTCAACTCATAGTCAGCCAGCGGATACTTCGTGTTGCCCTGATTTTTATCTGTAATAACTGCGAACGACGTAACTTCCGAACCTGTACCCGAGGTTGTAGGAATGGCTACAAATTGCGCTTTTTGACCAAGACGTGGGTATTTGTAAATCCGTTTGCGGATATCCATGAATTTTTGTTTCAGATTGTTGAAATCAGTATCTGGGTATTCATAGAACATCCACATGCCTTTAGCCGCATCCATTGGCGAACCGCCGCCCAATGCGATGATGCAATCTGGTTGGAAACGTCTCATCATTTCAGTACCACGTTCTACTGTAACTGTCGATGGATCTGGCTCTACTTCTGAGAACACCTCGATAGCTACCGGTGTTTGGCGCTGGTGCAAATAATGAATGACACGATCCACATATCCGAGTTTCACCATCATAGGGTCTGTGACAATCGCCACACGTGTGATATCAGGCATTTTAGCAAGATACTGCGTCGAATTTTTTTCAAAATAAATTTTGGAAGGTACTTTGAACCATTGCATATTCACCGTCCGCTTCGCCACCCTTTTCACATTAATCAAGTTGACTGCCGATACGTTCGACGAAGTCGAGTTACGCCCGTACGAACCACAACCGAGTGTCAGCGATGGAAGGTTGGTATTGTAGATGTCACCGATCGCACCATGCGTGGAAGGTGCATTTACAATGATACGGCCTGTTTGCAAACGGTTTGCGAACCGGGCGATAACGTCCTCATCATGCGAGTGAATGGCGGACGAGTGACCCATGCCCCCGAATTCTACGACCTCGGCAGCGCGTTGAATACCTTGTTCCGCATTTTTCACTTTGTAGCAAGCCAGTACGGGACTCAATTTTTCTGCGGACAATGGGTATTTCGTTCCTACCCCTTCAATCTCAGCGACCAAAATTTTTGTTCCTGCCGGTACTGTGATGCCGCTCAGTTCAGCGATTTTTACAGCGGACTGTCCGACGATGGCCGGGTTCACTGCACATTTCTCTACATTCATAGCTCCCTGAGTGAGCTTTGCTGCTTCTTCTTTATTTACAAAATAGCAACCGTTAGCGATCATCAATTTTTTCACTTGTTCGAAGATTGACTCTTCGATAATAACCGCTTGCTCGGAAGCACAGATCATACCGTTATCAAAAGATTTGGAGAGGATAAGGTCGTTCACGGCCTGCTTGATGTCTGCTGTTTTTTCAATAAAGCAAGGCACGTTACCTGGGCCTACACCCAGAGCAGGTTTACCGCAGCTATATGCCGCCTTAACCATGCCTGATCCACCAGTTGCCAGAATCAGCGCCACATCCGGGTGATTCATGAGTGAATTTGTCTTATCCATTGATGGAGCTTCAATCCATTGAATACAATTGGCTGGAGCGCCATGTTTGACGGCTGCTTCAAGCAAGACGCGAGCTGCTTCGGCACTACACGATTGAGCGGATGGATGGAAACCGAAAATGATCGGGTTGCGTGTTTTAATAGCAATCAACGCTTTGAACATTGTAGTTGAAGTCGGATTAGTCACTGGAGTGATCCCCATAATGATGCCGACGGGTTCTGCTATTTTTTGAAAACTGTCAAAATCATTGTCTTCAATGACACCGACGGTTTTTTCATTTTTGATGCTATGATAGACATATTCCGTTGCAAACATGTTTTTGGTGATTTTGTCCTCGTACACACCGCGTCCTGTTTCTTCAACAGCCAGCTTCGCCAGGTGCATGTGCTTATCCATCCCTGCGAGCGCCATAGCTTGTACGATTTCGTCAATCTGCTCTTGGTTCATACCCATGAAAGCCTGCTGTGCCCGGTTCCCCCGGTCAATCAACGTTTGAATATACTGCTCAGCGCTTTGTTCTTTTTGGATAACCTCGTTTTTAACAGCCATTTCCCTCATCCTCCTGTTATCTCGTGTACTCTCTCTTGTTCACGCACTGATCGTAACACAGATTCCCAAGATATATTGTGATTTTTTTCACAATATATTTAAAATTTTATGAAGTGATTTTTATCACAAAGTTTGGAATTCTGCCACTTTTACCTCCTCTTCTTGCCCCAAAAACGCACAGCACAGGTATATAATGAATTTGAATTGATCAAGTTGCAGATAAAAACAAAGGAAATAAAGGGGAAATGGACGATGAGAAACCTTGCAAACGTAATAGAAGCCCGCGGCAACACCTGTTGCTTCTCGGAGGCCAGCTTCAACCGGCTGCAAGTGATGATGAAGGATCGGATCATGCCAGAAAGCTCGCATCTGTTCTGGGAAGGAGATCTAGCGGATAAGCTGTTTTATATCAAGCGCGGACGCGTGAAAGTAACAAAAACAACGGATGAGGGTAAGGAACTTATACTATATATGTACCAAAGCGGCGATCTCGTTGGTCAAGCTGATCCATTTTTTGGTACCAAGCATTCCTTTTCTGCTGAAGTTCTGGAGGACAGTGATATCGGTGTTGTCGATCATACGGATGTGGAACTGCTCATCTGCCAGCATTGTGATTTTGCCATTGACTTTATGAAATGGATGGGGTCACACCACCGTATTACCCAGACAAAGTTTCGCGATCTGATGATGTACGGCAAGCCCGGTGCTCTATGCTCCACGCTAATCCGTCTGTGCAACACCTATGGAGAGCCTCACGGCGAACATATCCTTATTCATAAAAAAATTACTCATACCGACCTCTCCAATATGATCGGTGCCACCCGCGAAAGTGTAAACCGGATGCTGAGTGATTTGCGTAAAAAAAATGCAGTCGAATATGATAATGGCATGATCGTCGTAAAGGATTTGGAAATGCTGCAAGGTGTATGTCATTGTGAACTGTGTCCGCGTGAGATTTGCCGGATCTAATAAATAGTTTTTAATGTAAAAGGGAGTGTTTTGAGCCATTTTGGCTATAAAACACTCCCTTAATCTTTTTGCTATCCCCCCCCTAAAGGCGGGCAGTAGCGGAGTGTTCCAGTTGAATCTGAAGAAGCGAAGCGTTCGCCTTTGTATCTGAATTTCAACCCTGTTAGGCGTTCTACAATCAAAAAATTCAGATACAACAGTGATCGTAAGATCCAATAGATCGCGAAGCGGCTAACAACTTGTCAACATCCTTCTCCATTCTTTAGAGCTGGAAGCACAGATAACTTAAATTCCCCATCTCATAGCTTCTGTGGATAACCTTGGCTTTATTCGCCGGATTTCCACTCCCCATGGCAATAAACAACGGCACAAAATGTTCAGCTCTCGGTACAGCTTGACGAGCATACGGAGCTTCGCTTTCATAGCGATCCAAAACCTCCACATCTCCACTCTGTACCTTTTCAATAATCCAGTCATCAAAATCAAGAGCCCAAGGCTCTGTTTTCGTTTCTCCCCATTTGACAATGCGCAGATTATGGACAGTTACACCACTGCCAATGACCAAAATATCCTGTTCACCCAGCCCACGTAGCACTTCACCGATAGCATATTGTGCTTTCAGCGATAGAAACGGATTCACGGAAATCTGAACTACCGGGATATCCGCCTCAGGATACATACGATGCAGAAGTGTCCAGGACCCATGATCCAGCCCTCGCGCCCGGTCCGTTTGTACATCAATACCCTTTTGCTCATATAATTCTTTCAACTTGACCGCCAGCTCCACCGAACCATGCGCTGGATATTTCACCGCATATAGCTCCGGCGGGAAACCGCCAAAATCATAAATCGTATCGTAAACGTCGTCTATCGAACTAATTGTCAATGTCTGCGTCTCCCAATGGGCGGTGAAGATAACAATAGCCTTCGGGCGAATACTCTTTCCAAGCTGCTTCAGAAAAGTAGAATATTCTGTCTGTTCAATAGCAAGCATAGGTGATCCGAAAATAACTTTATCATTTATCAATTTATTTTTCTCTATAAGTAACTTTATGTAAGTTACAATACATAAGTTACAATATATAAGTAACAAGGTAATGTCAATGCAGATTTTAACATACATTTAAAAAATGTCGCTTCTTTAAATAAAGATTGATATAGGTATAAAGTCATAGTAATATGTAACTAATAAATTTAAAATATTCACTATAACTCGACATAAAGGACTGGTTCCTATGGAGATACATACTGCTAATTGCCCAAAGTGTGGTTCCGTTTTCCGCCTAAATTTTAGAAACCTGTGCAATACTTGTATTCAAGAAGAAAATTTATTTTATGACCGCTGTTCTAACTATTTGTGGAAACATCCCACTACTCACACTCGGCAGCTTAGTGAAGCAACCGATACACCTATGGATCTGCTCACAGACTGGGTAAGAGCAGGCAAGTTCCCCTCCATCTATAGTCAGCTTGATTATCCTTGTGAATCCTGCCATTCCCCGATTTATGCGGGAAGACTTTGTCATTCCTGCCTCGGTACGTTCCGTACGGCAGCGCTTGATATGCAAACACGTGTATCCCGTCGCACTGCAACCGGATTGTTTTCAATCGCAGGCCGCGCCAAAGGCTATTAAGTATTACAAAATAAAAAACAGCCTTTTCCTAGGAAAAGGCTGTCAGATTGTCGAGAAACCCCGTCTTTTTGAGACGTAGGTTTCTTTTTCTTTACATCATAAGGCTCTGGTATCTGGAGAAACAGGGGGTTTCCCCTGTTTCTCCAGGCGATCCAGGTGGATCGCCATCTTCTTCATGTTCTGCACGGCTGCCGTCATGAGGGCTTGTTCCCTGACGTTCGGAAGTC
>NZ_JBSHGA010000023.1:0-34539 GCF_053617595.1 Paenibacillus sp. NPDC055715 | reverse complement strand
TACCGCAAACGAAAAGAGACGATTGAGCGAAGCTTCGCGGATGCTAAAGAGCTCCATGGGTTTCGCTATTGCCGTTTGCGCGGACTTCCGAACGTCAGGGAACAAGCCCTCATGACGGCAGCCGTGCAGAACATGAAGAAGATGGCGATCCACCTGGATCGCCTGGAGAAACAGGGGTAGCCCCCTGTTTCTCCAGATACCAGAGCCTTATGATGTAAAGAAAAAGAAACCCACGTCTCAAAAAGACGGGGTTTCTCGACAATCTGGAAGGAGCCCTAGGGCTCCTTCTTAAATAAGCACATCCTGAAGAAACTCACGAAGCGCCGCTTACGATGCACACAACCGTTTTCCCCTGAATCTGTTCACGGTACATATCCAATGCTGCTACAGGCAACGAACCCGCAGGCTCCACAACAATCGCATTTTCATTATACAGCTTCAGAATCGCGGTACACGCCTTGCCTTCCGGCACCTTCACAATATCTTCCAAGGTACGTGTACAAATATCATACGTTAACTGACCAACACGCTTAACAGCTGCTCCGTCAACGAACTTGTCTATTTGCTCCAGCGTAACCACCTTGTTCAAACGCATCGCTTTCGTCATCGACGCCGCTCCAAGCGGTTCCACACCGATTACCTTGGTGGACGGACTGACACAACTCCAATTGAAATTCGGAGCTGTGCCGCACCCTGTTACCTATTCTTGGGAATGGTCTGCCTCGTCCTTAACTTCCTCCCGAAACGATCTAATACTTTCTTTACGGCGATCGTTCTTTTCTTCGATCTGCTTACGCTCCTCATTGCTGATTTCAGAGGAAAATTCGTTGAGATACCCTTCAGCTTCATGCAGGTTCTGCTGTGTATTCTGAATACTTTGTTGTAAATGTTCAACATTATCGGCTCGATTATCTGGTTTTGCCATTTCGTTTGTCGCCTCCTAATAATGGGGATCGCTCACGGGAGCGCTAATCCGTAGCTTGATCACTATCGGATGATTTTATGCATTCCTGCGTCATTATTAGTAAAATGGAATAACTTCTAGTATTATTCCAGGTCATTCAGGACAAAATGTTTCTGCAAACCACTTTCCTGCGGCTTCGGCCTCGGTACGGGTCAATTGGTGACCATGGCGTTCCCAATGTGCATCTACCTGCGCACCTGCGCCTTCCAGCAAGGTTTGCAGCTCACGGGATTCCGCAACTGGAACAATCGGGTCGTTTTCACCGGAAGACAGGAATACAGGAACACCATTCAAGTCTGGCAGATTCAGCCCACGCAGCGGCACCATCGCATGGTGCAAAATAGCTCCACGCAGTGCCTTAGCATCGTGAAAGAGCATGCTGGCCGCTATATTCGCCCCGTTGGAATAGCCAAGAGCCACAACGTTGTTGCGGTCAAAATCGTATTGCTCCGCAGCCGTATCCACAAATTCACTCAGTTCCTTGGTACGGAATACGAGATCCTCGATATCGAACACCCCCTCTGCCAAACGGCGAAAGAAACGCGGCAGCCCATTTTCCAACACATTTCCCCTTACTCCTAAAACAGACGCTCCCGGTGCTACCAAATCAGCCAAAGGGATCAGGTCTTGTTCGTTCCCGCCTGTACCGTGCAACAGTAGAATAACCGGGCCCTGCGGATGACTTCCTTTACGGAATACATGTTTCATATATATCCTCCTCTATTTTTTTATTTTAAATTAAGATTCTTATTTTTTATATAAATGAATTATAGCGAACTTCCCTACCTTTTACAATCGAAATCAGCAAACCTGCTCTAAACCTTTTTCTAAAATGATGTATTTATCTGTTGACAAGTATCATAGCTCTATTTTATTATTGCTTTAGATATTTAGAATATTATCTAAATATCTAAAGGAGGAAATGGATTTTGAATGATGCCTTCAAAGCTTTAGCTGATCCGACCCGGCGTAAAATATTACAGCTCTTGAAAGAGAAAAGCATGAGCGCAGGCGAAGTGGCTGAGCATTTTGAAATCAGCAAGCCCAGCATATCCCACCATCTGAATATCTTGAAGCAAGCTGGGCTAGTGCTGGATGAGCGACAAGGGCAAAACATTATTTACACCCTGCATACGACGGTTGTCGCAGATGTCATCGGTTGGATGTTCGGCATTGCCCACTCCGATGCCCCTGCGAAGCAAAATGCGAATGACATCAAGGATACGGAGGAATCTGAATGAAATCTCGAATGAAATGGAACTTTATGGATGTTTTGACGACTTTGATTGCCCTATCACCCGCTATAGGGGCTCTGCTGCTGTATGATCGCCTGCCTGTCATGATGGCTTCCCATTTTAGCTTTGACAATACGGCTGACAGATATATGGGTAAAACGGGTGCTATTTTCATGCTGGTGCTGATGGGCCTTGTACCGCTATTGCTCCGGTTAGTCCGCTATTTGGACCCGAATCGAGCGAATTTCGAAAAATTTTCTAAAGCCTACGAAGTAACACGTGCAAGTCTTGCCGTTGTATTTGCTGTAGCCGGTTGGGGCATGCTTATGTATAACCTGAACACACTGCTGCAAATGAATACTATAGTTCTCGGGGCAATAGGCCTGATGATGCTGGTGCTAGGTAATTATTTGACTCAGGTACAGCCGAACTATACCTTCGGTATCCGCACGCCGTGGACTTTGTCCAACCCGGAGGTATGGCGTAAAACGCACCGTTTCGGGGGCCCTATGATGATGCTCGGTGGTGCTTCGGGTTTGGTGGCGGCATGGGTCGATGGAGTGGCGGGAACGGCTATTTTTCTCACTGGACTGGTTATATCCGTCGTCGCCCCCATACTCTATTCCTTCCTCCTGCATCGCAAATTAACCCAAAAGTAGACTACAGGACGTAGTCACTCTGTCCAGACGGTAAAAGCGTATGAGAAGATCCCAATGCATAAATATAAAGAACCTCCAAAACCACGATACATGTGGAATTGAAGGTTCTTTTTCATTCTAAAACTAGAACAACAGCTTATCGGGATGAGTGCCCACACGCTCATCAAGATGAAGTGCGTTGATTCGGTTAATATCCTCTGCCGTCAGTTCAAAATCGAACAAATCAGCATTTTCGCGAATACGATGTGCGGTTACAGATTTGGGAATCGTCACGATACCCCGATCCAGATGCCAGCGCAAAATAACCTGCGACGAGGTTTTGCCGTATTTTGCAGCAATCTCAACGATATCCACTTGCTCGGTCAATTTACCCTTCATCAGTGGACTCCAGGATTCAAGCTGAATCTGGTGCTCCCGGCAGTATTGATGCAGTTCTTGCTGTGTCAGACGCGGGTGAAGCTCCACTTGGTTGATTGCAGGTACGATGTTGCTGTCTTTCAGGAGGTTTTCGAGATGGTGAACTTGGAAGTTGCTTACTCCGATGGCGCGTACGCTTCCTTCTTCATACAGGCGTTCAAATGCCTTCCAGGTTTCCTTGTACTTGTCCTTGCCAGGCCAATGAATGAGATACAGATCAATGATGTCCAGGCCCAGCCGCTTACGGCTTTCCTCGAAGGCACGCAGTGCTGAGTCAAAGCCCTGATCCTGGTTCCATAGCTTTGTGGTAACAAACAAATCTTTTCTGGCCGCCCCACTATCGCGAATGGCTTGTCCGACCAGCTCCTCATTCCCATAAATCGCCGCCGTATCAATGCTACGGTAGCCGACCTCAATGGCTGTTTTGACCGCTTCATAGACCTCATTGCCTTCTGCCTTGTATGTACCAAAACCCAACCAAGGCATCTCAACTTCGTTATTCAGTACAGTTGTATCCGCAATGTTCCCCATGTCCATCTCCTCCTGTTCCTGAATTATGATTTATCCGGCGGGATGATTACAGTTTGGTTGCATCCTGAAAAGCATTCACTTGAAGCGGAGCCGACAACAATTCCTTAGCTGCGGCAACAAATGCTTGGAAATGGGCAGACTTGTTGTGGAAATCTACAGCGGCTGCATCCTTCCATTCTTCCACCATCGTAAATGCGTTAGGATCATTCAAATCCTGCATCAGCGTGTAGCGCACATTGCCCTCTTCAGCCTGTGATGCGCTGATCAATCCTTGAGTTTGTTGCAGAAAATCCTCTCTCTTTTCAGGTAAAACTTTCATATCAGCATGAATAATAAACATGATATTGTCCTCCTCACATTATGTAACTATTTCTATTATAGACCATTCATTCGACAGATTAAAAGTGCGGCTGTTCCTGTAATACAGTAAAATGGATCGTATTGAGGAGAGATTATCGGGTGATCAGCTCCTCCTATATCTTGCTTGAAGAGGGTGAAGGCATGTGCGTTTTCAGACAAAACTAATGGTATACATATCCCTTTTAGTGCTGGTCGTTACCGGGCTGTTGGGATTATCCTTTCGATATATGATCACCTCCGCCCTTTACGAAGAGATCGGGAAAAGGGCACTGACCGTTACCAATACGCTTGCGGTAGATGCGCAGGTCAGGGAGGCTTTGGAAAGGACCGATACGACGCAATTGCATTCGCGAATCAACGAGGCAGTAAAGCCAGTCCAAGCCGGCGGCGGCGCTGATTTTATTACTATTGCTGATCGCCATCTCATCCGTCAATGGCATGTTAACCCGGAACTCATCAGACAGCCTATGATGGACCCGCTGAATGACAAGGTGTTGCAAGGGCAGCCCTTTATTACGGAATCCACGGGCTCTCTCGTACCGTCACTGCGGACCAAAACTGCGGTTTATGATGAACAAGACCAGCCCATCGGACTCGTTTCTGTAGGTTTTTTAATGACAGATGTGGAGCAAAATATTCGTACATACACGTATGCATGGCTGTGGTTCATGGTGGGCGTGCTGATGATTGGCATTTTAGGAAGTTTGCTAATAGCGCAAAAGGTACGCCGGGAGCTGCATGGACTGGAACCGGTGGAGATTGGACGTTTGTACCAGGAAAAGCAAGCCATTCTGGAATCCATAGGCGAAGGGATTATCGCAGTTAATAGCAGTGGACAAGTCACACTTGCCAATCCACAAGCCGTCCGTTTGCTTGGCCTCCCCTTGGAAACTACCCTATACGGATACGAGCTTCGTCACTTGCCGGGTGCCGCAGGTAAACTAGCAGATGTACTTGCTGCAGATTTCATCGCGAAAAATGCAAGTATGAAGCCAGTCCAGGAACAAATCGTATTCAATGAGGAAATTGAGATCCAACAACGAGTCGTAGTCGTCAGCCGTGTGCCGATCAAGGATCGCTCCGGGCGAGTGATGGGCACGGTTGCCAATCTGCGTGACAAAACAGAGCTGCTTCGCATGACGCGGCAGTTGACAGAGGTCAAAGATTATGCGAAAGTTCTGCGATCACAAACACACGAATACACCAATCGGCTGTATCTCATATCCGGTCTGCTTCAGTTGGAGTGTTATGACGAAGCGGTGGACTTTATTACTCAGGAATCGGAGGAGTATCGGGTGCACAGGTCCGTTTCCTATACTCTTTTACCTGATTCAATCATCGCCAGCCTGCTGATCGGCAAGAAAAAACAGGCGCTGGACAAGGGGATTGTATTACATTCTACTATTAGCGGTGTGTTCTCTACCTTTTCTGCTACGTTGGAGTGGTCGCTTCTCGCTGCAATGGCCGCAAACCTGCTGGATAACGCCATGGAAGCTGTCGCGATGCACTCCGCCCCTGAGGGACAGGTCTGGTTCCGGCTTGAAGAAACGGCGGAGGCAATAACCGTCGAGGTTGCGGACAACGGATTGGGAATCTCGAAAAATATCCGGGGAAAGCTGTTCGTCAAAGGAGCATCAATCAAAACAGAAGCAGGACACGGCTACGGCCTTGCTCTCGTGCAAGAGTATGCAGAGCGAATGAGCGGCTCAATAAAAGTACTTGAACGGACAGGTGGAGGTACCATTTTTGAAATACGCATACCTTTAAATAGGTCAGTAATGAGTGATGATGCAAAAGGAGGTTACGCCCATGAATGAGCGGATTTTATCGGATATTGAGGTTCTTATTATTGAAGATGATCCGCGAATTGCGGAGATTAACCGCCGATTTATTGAAATGGTGGACGGGTTCACCGTATATGCAATAGCCACGAACGAGTTTGAGGCAAAGCTTCAACTGGACGTGCTACGTCCTCCTTTGGTGGTGCTGGATGTTTATTTTCCCGATACGGACGGTCTGACTCTGCTGTCATTCATCAAGCAACACTACCCGGGCACGGATGTCATCATGCTCACCGCTGCCAAGGAAGCAGAAACGGTGGTACAGGCCGTTCGCGCAGGTGTGTTTGATTTTATCGTGAAGCCGCTTGTATTCGAGAGATTGCGTGCGACGCTGGAGGAATATGCCCGTTTTCGGCGACAAGTCACAACATGGCAAAAGGAACAATCTACGGTGGAGCAATCCGAAATTGACAGTCTGCTTCAAAGCGCAGGCAATGCTAGGATGGCAGGCAGCGGAGCCGGAGTTTTATGGGCCAAAGGCATTGATAAAGTGACCTGCGACAAGGTACTTGATCTGCTAAATAGACGTGGTGAGTTGACTACCGGAACGGTCGGGATTGAGCTGGGCATGAGCCGCTCCACAGCCAGAAGGTATCTGGAGTATTTAGTAGAAAGCGGCGACGCCCGCCACGATCAGATGTATGGGACAGTCGGCAGACCGGAGCGTATCTATCGGCGAATCCCCTCCACCCCATAAATTTTAATGAACTTAATTCACTTTATAAGCCAAAATGGTTTAAATGATCACATTGTTTACGTCCCTCCTCCCGATTGCTAGAATGATCAACAGTTGATTAATTGATAATGATTATCAATTTCTCTGGTAAGCATACTTTGGAACGGAAACGGGGGACAACCATGGCAACACCGAAACAACCACTACGCACAGGCATGCTGCTTGCAGTGATCCTTACGCTGCTGACCGTCATTACGGCGGGATGTGGAAGCCAAGCAAAAGATAACAGCGCAGCAACATCTCAAGCAACAGGCGATACCCGAATCATTAAGCATGAGATGGGAGAAACCCCAATTACGGGTAAACCGAAAAGAATCGTAACGCTGGAATTCTCTTTTGTCGATGCGGCAACCCGACTGGGCGTAACACCTGTCGGGATAGCTCAGGAAAATGACGATGATATTGATGGACTGCTCGGCAAAAAAATCGACTTCACGCCTGTAGGCACACGCAAGCAGCCGAACCTGGAAACCATCAGCTCCTTGAAGCCGGATTTGATTATTGCCGATCTGAGCCGTCATAAAAGCATATACAAAGAACTGAGTGAGATTGCTCCGACCATTGTTCTGAAAAGCAGGAATTCCTCCTATGAACAAAACCTGGCATCCTTCGGTGTCATTGCCGATGCGTTGGACGAGAAGGAAAAAGGTGAACAGATTCTTGCTGCCCATAAAGCTACAATGGAAAAGCTGAAACAAGGCATCCGAGCTGGTGAGCCACGTAGTGTTCTGATCGGGGTATTTCGCTCCGATTCACTGACTGGTCATGCTGCATCTTCCTTTGATGGACAACTGCTGGAGCAAGCAGGCATCCATAATGCCCTTCAAAATACAAGCGAACCTACCGTCAAGCTGACCCTGGAGCAGATAGCACAAGCCGATCCGGATGTAATCTTTATGGCTGAAGCCGATGAGAAGCTGATTTCAGAATGGAAGCCAAATCCGCTGTGGCAAAACATCACGGCCGTTAAAAAAGGGGAAGTTTACGAAGTGAACCGGGCACTATGGACCCGGTACCGTGGACTCGGCTCAGCCGAGAAAATACTGGAGCAAGCTATTTCGCTTCTGTATCCCGCGCAAAGTAAAGGAGACGCCTCCCGTTGATCGGACAAGCCCCACGCGACCGGCTGAATAAGCCGGTCTTCTTTGCACTTATCGCCGCGCTGCTGACTGGACTGTTGCTGAGCATGGCGATTGGTCCGGTCAGGATGGACATCCCCACCATGCTGACCGCGCTGTTCACCGAGCATCCGTCCAAGGATCAGCTCATTATCCTGACAGTTCGCCTGCCGCGTGCCGTCATTGGCCTGATCGTCGGGGCTGGACTCGCCGTGGCCGGAGCGCTGATGCAGGCCATTACACGCAACCCGCTGGCTTCACCGCAGGTGTTCGGGGTCAGCTCGGGTGCTTCGCTGGCCGTCGTGCTGTCGGTCGTGCTGCTACCGAATATCGGGTCGTCCGGCAGCATTTATTTTGCTTTTGCCGGGGCCATCGCGGGCGGTTCCTTCATTTATACACTGGCGGGAACGGCAGGCATGTCACCGGTCAAGCTGGCCTTGGCAGGAATGGCGGTGCATCTGCTGCTGGCCTCCGTCACCCAAGGGCTGCTCGTGTTCAACGAGCAAATATCCGACGTGCTGTACTGGCTCGCAGGAGCCATCGACGGGTCCACTTGGGCCGATACGCGTCTTGTGCTGCCATGGTTCACCATCGGCATGATCCTGGCGCTGGCGCTGGCTCCCTCGCTGTCTGTGCTGAGCCTCGGTACGGAGGTCGCACAGGGATTGGGGCAAAATGTACGCCTCGTTCGACTACTTGCCTCGGCCTCGGTGATTATGCTGGCAGGCTCTGCCGTAGCAGTAGCGGGCTCCATCGGCTTTGTCGGCCTAATGGTGCCTAACATCATCAAGATATTCACGGGCGATAATTACAAGCGAGTCATTCCCCTGTCTGCCATCTGCGGGGCTCTGCTGCTGACATATGCCGATGTGTTGGGACGATTTATCGCGTTTCCTTACGAGTCGCCCGTTGGAATTGTAACCGCGCTGGTGGGTGCGCCCTTCTTTTTGTATCTGGCGCATAAGAACGGGAGGGCTTCACGATGAAAAAGCTGTGGATTTTACTCGCGCTGACGTTGGGTATTTCTTTTGTCGCCATCGGCGTAGGCAGTACCTATATTACACCTGTCGAGCTGATCGCGGCTCTGACGAACCATAACACCACGTCATGGTTCATCGTTCACCACTATCGACTACCGCGCGGGCTGCTGGCGATTATGGCCGGGGCAGGACTGGCGGTAGCCGGGGTGCTGCTGCAAGGCATGATCCGCAACCCGCTCGCTTCGCCGGACGTGATGGGCGTATCGAAGGGAGCCGGCTTCGCGGCGGTTCTCGTCATCGTGCTGCTGCCCTCTTCCCCGGTGGTGCTGCTGCCTGTAGCCGCCTTTGCCGGGGCCGGGCTTGCCGCGTTGCTGCTCGTGCAGCTCTCGATGAAAGGCAGCATGCGCCCCAATATGCTGGCCTTGACCGGGCTGGCGGTGGGCGCTATTTTTCAGGCTGCGACCGATTATATTCTGGTCAAATATCCGCTCGAAGCAAGCGATACGTTGACTTGGCTGGCTGGAAGTCTGTGGGGTAAAGGCTGGGATGAAGTATACGGGCTACTGCCGTGGCTGGTCGTGCTGTTGCCTCTAGCCTATGCCCTACAGCGCAAGCTGGACATTATGAACCTCGACGAAGAAAGCTCGGCGGGGCTGGGACTTAACGTGAAGCGTGTGCGCACAGGACTGCTGGCCGTATCTGTCGCCCTGGCTGCCTCCTGTGTCGCTGCCATCGGCTCCATCGGCTTTATCGGCCTGTTGGCGCCGCATCTGGCGAGACGGCTGTTCGGTAACCGCCACCGCTATCTGCTGCCCGGCGCAGCCATGGTTGGCGCTCTGATTCTCGTTCTCGCCGATGCGCTGGGACGGGGCTTGAAGCCGCCGCTCGAAATTCCCGCAGGCATCGTGACAGCTATTATTGGCGCACCGTACTTTCTGTACTTGTTGCTACGGGAACGCAAGCCAAAAGGCAACGATTAGGAGTTAGATTTCCACCTGTACACCAATGCGCTGATTGATTTCTTTTCTGAACGGTTCATCACGCAATAGCCGTTTTTTAAATTCATTCATCATACTTTGCAAGGAGGCATTCGTGAATGGGTCCAGGTCCTTAAAGAAGACCGCCATTTCGGTCGAATGTCCTTCCTTATCCGTCGCATACATGGCCAGGGTGAGGACATATGCGGTAGATCCGCCCTTTTGCCCGGAATGTTTCAGCCATTCCTGATTTGCTGGATGATCCATCAGCTGTTCCATGACCTCTGACAATAATTTTTGCTCAGCTTTCGTAAAGCCTTGACGGCTGTTCAGCCTACTCATCAAGGACGCATAATCGGCTGTCGTCGAAGCTATAAAACGGTCCGTATTCATTCGATCAAATTCTCGATCATACCAAGTCGCCATAGCGGCATTTTTCTTATATGAACCACTTGTATCGCGAACCAGCTTGTTATGGATCATCTGAGCATATTGGCGGAACTCTACGTCAGACATCGCTTGAACGGCAGCTTTGGCGGAATTGCTATTCTTTGCACCGTCCCATGCCCATCCCTGAGTCTCCCTCATCCATTCGTAAGGAATCAGAATTGAAGATACAAATGGATAAATTTGATCATGATTCTGGAGTCCCAAGATAGTTTTCGTTTGGTTAATTCGTTCCAGGCCCAGTCTGTCCATTAAATACTCGGTATTGGCATTGGAGCTAAACCGAACCATACCTTTGGCGACTTCGCGAAGAGACACAGTTCCGTTTTTCAACCGTCCTTTGGCTTCCATATCTTTCAACCATGCCGGATGTGCGCCACCATCCAGAAGCGGCAGATAGAACCGCTCCAGCGCAGTCAGCTTGATCCGTTCATCTGGGTTAATTGTACCTGCCGCAGCCTGTTTGGTATATTCGACCGCAATGACCGTCTTGACCGTACTCGCCAAGGGCATCATCCGGTTTTCCTCACGGCCTGCCAGCTTCTTTCCATCCCTCAGAATTGTAATGGATGCTTTCTCTGGATGTTCCTCCAAAAAGCGCAGCATACGGTGGGCGCTATCGTGCTCAATCGTTTCATCCTTAGCGTCAGCTGCAATGGCGGTTGCGGGCCGAACAGTATCCGGGGTATTAGCCATTCTATCCTGCTTCGATGATGGCAATCCCACGGCCAAACCAATCATGATGAGTACCGTAGCCAAGCCCACTGCTATGATCACAAGCTGCTTTCGTTTCACTATAAGCCTCCCCCCGTATGCACTCAGCACACAGGTTTATTTTCCCATTTTTATATTTCAGTTTCTATTGTAAACGAAAACAAAGCACAAAAGGTTTCATTACATGTCATATTTGCAAATAAAATTAAAAAAGGAGAGTCAATCTGCATATAACACAGGTTGACTCTCTTTACTAACTTTGCACCCTTACGCTGGATGTGGTACTTCTGTTCCATTCAGGATCAGGTGCATACGAATCTCCGCTTTCAAGGAGTCGGATACAGCACAATATTTTTCCTTACCCATTTGAATCGCTTTCCACACGCGGTCATTCGGAATATCGCCATTAACATAGAGCGTCAGGTCAATCGCTGTAAAGCCCTTCGGCATTTCTCCCTTACGCGTACCTTCTGCATCAGTATCAATACGAATAATGTCCGACAGGAAACGATTAAAAATTTCTGTGTTCTCTCATGCTGGGGACCCTCGAAAAGCGCCTTAAGCTCAGGAGTATCCTTGTTAATAGCCACACCCGCTTGAGCGGATTTGATCGGCTCGCCTACCTCTTTAATCTGGAAGCCGTTTTTACCAACAATGGGCTTGAGCGCATACAGATTGTTGATTGTTGCGTCAAGGCGACCAGAGTTCAAATCCTTCAAGGAAGTAATGACATCATCATACGTTTTAATCTCGAATCTCCAACCTTCGGCAGCACTTCGCTACACAGATAGGACTCATCATTCGTTCCCAAGCCGATACCAATCGTTTTGCCTTTAAAATCCTCCAGCTTGGTAATATCGTTTGTTTTATTGTTTACGATGATTTTTACATTGTTTGTGATATACGGCTCTGTGAAATCAATGACCTTTTCACGGTCTGTCAACACCGCTGCCGATCAGGAGCAATCCCACCAGATAGCGGTTCTCCAATGCGAAATCAAACAGACGGACAAGCAATGCTTCTGACGCTTTAACCATATCAGCCAGCGTGCCTGCATCACGGCGGTATCCTTGTCCTATCGCTGCCAGCAGTTGTTCGCGGCCTGTAGCGATAATCTCCAGTGCCAGCGCCTCTTTGCTTTTAAAATGCCAATAAAACGTGTCTTGGGCCACTCCGGCCTCCACCACGATATCTGAAACCTTCGTTTGATGGTACCCTTGCTCGGCGAATCGCTTCAATGCAATGTGAAGAAGCTGCGTTCTGCGATCGGTTTCTGCTGTTTCTTCTCCCGATTGATCAGTCAGTCAGTTTTGAATTATTAATTCCCATAGGATAAGTATGCTTTTTGTCAAACAAAAAAAGAGAACCTTCGAAGAGGTCCTCTCTATCTTATAAAGACGCTACTATAGCAGTGCTTTTGCCGCGATATCCGTACGGTTTTGCTTACCTTCGAAGGTAATACGTGCTGCCTGTTCATACGCCTTGTCCCGCGCTTCGGCAATATCACGTCCCAAACCGACCACGCCTAACACGCGTCCACCGTTTGTTACCCACTCACCCTGTTCGTTGATGCCTGTACCAGCATGGAACACAATAGCTTCATCCGCCTGATCCAGTCCGTGGATCGAAACGCCTTTGGCGTACGTCCCAGGATAGCCCCCGGAAGCCAACACCACACATACCGCCGCTTCATCCTTCCACTCGATCTCTACCTGATCCAGTGTGCCATTCACGGCAGCCAGAAAAATATCGAGCAGATCAGATTTTAGACGTGGCAATACAACCTGAGTTTCCGGATCACCGAAGCGTGCGTTAAACTCAATCGTCTTCGGCTTACCGTCCGGCGAAATCATCAATCCGGCGAATAAAACACCCCGGAACGGTCGACCTTCAGCCACCATCGCTTTTGCCGTCGGCTTAATGATGGTCTCAATGGCTTCCTCAATAATCGAATCCGCTACGTGCGGCAATGGGGAATATGTGCCCATCCCCCCGGTATTCGGCCCTTTGTCACCATCAAAAACAGGCTTATGATCTTGCGCCGCTGCCATCGGACGAACCGTTTCACCATCCACAAAGGAAAGAATCGACATTTCCTGTCCAGCCAGAAACTCCTCAATCACAACCTGCGCCCCGGCTTCGCCGAACACCTTCGCTACCATAATGTCGGATAAAGCCTTTTCCGCTTCCTCCATAGAGTAAGCGACCGTTACTCCTTTGCCTGCTGCCAGTCCATCCGCCTTAATGACCACAGGAATCGGCTGCTCTTTCAAATAAGCATGTGCTTCCTCATAGGTATAAAACTTCCGATAGGTCGCTGTCGGAATATGATATTTGTGCAGCAGATCCTTCATGAAGATTTTGCTACCTTCAATTTCCGCTGCATTTTTACGCGGTCCGAATACCGGAATGCCTTTCGCTTCAAAAGCATCCACAATACCATCTGCCAGCGGATCATCGGG
Organism: Paenibacillus sp. NPDC055715; assembly: GCF_053617595.1. NCBI lineage: Bacteria > Bacillati > Bacillota > Bacilli > Caryophanales > Paenibacillaceae > Paenibacillus > Paenibacillus sp. NPDC055715. Next base: position 21,098 of record NZ_JBSHGA010000023.1, on the reverse strand, counting down.
GCCGACCACGACAAGTCCGACCTTTTTGGATTCCGCCAGCTCTGTCAACGCGTCAAAATCACTCACCGGAATCGGCACGCACTCCGCCAACTGCCCGATGCCGGTATTGCCCGGCGCGCAGTAGATTTGTCCGGCCTTGGGGCTTTTTTTCAGCGCCCATACAATTGCATGCTCGCGACCGCCCCCACCGATAACCAAAATATCCATTCAGATGATTCCTCCCTCTCCCGTTTATGGTGTGAGAGAATGCTACTGCATCCTCAGCTAATACAAGCTAGTGCTTGAAATGACGCACGCCTGTGAAGACCATCGCAATGCCGTGTTCGTTAGCAACCTTGATGGATTCTTCGTCCTTGATGGAGCCGCCCGGCTGAATGACTGCCGTAATGCCTGCTTTAGCTGCCAGCTCCAACGTATCGCCCATCGGGAAGTATGCATCGGATGCCAGCACTGCACCCTTTGCTTTTTCTCCAGCCTGCTCAACGGCAATCTTGGCCGCTCCGACACGGTTCATTTGTCCGGCACCCACGCCAATGGTCATATTGTCTGCCGCTAATACGATGGCATTGGATTTCACATGCTTAACAACTTTCCAGCTAAACAAAAGCTGTTTCAGTTCTTCTTCGGACGGCGCACGCTCCGTTACAACTGTAAGTGCATCCGGATCTAGAGCATGAATGTCATTTTGCTGAACGACCATGCCGCCTTCAATAGAAGTCACAACGAAACGGCTCTCCGGCTGTTCAGACGGGGACAGTTCACCCAGATCAAGCAAACGTATATTTTTCTTTTTCGTCAAAATCTCCAGCGCTTCTTGCGTAAAGCCCGGTGCCAATACGATTTCCAAAAAGATTTCGCTCAGCTTTTTGGCTGTATCACCGTCAACAATTCGGTTAGCCGCTACGATGCCGCCAAAAATGGAGGTTGGATCAGCCGCATACGCCTTGCTGTACGCTTCATAAATACTACCACCGATTCCCACGCCGCAAGGGTTCATATGCTTAACCGCCACCACTGCTGGCTCGCTGAATTCCTTGACGATTTGCAGTGCAGCGTTAGCATCGTTGATGTTATTGTAGGACAGCTCCTTACCGTGAAGCTGTTTCGCTGTTGTCAGTGTACCTTCGGCTGCCAACGGCTGACGATAAAAAGCCGCCTGCTGATGCGGATTTTCGCCATAACGCAAATCCTGAATTTTTTCATAGGTTACCGTGTAACGCTCTGGCAATGGCTCGCCTGTCACATTCGACAAATAATCAGAAATCAAAGCGTCGTATGAAGCCGTATGACGGAAAACCTTTGCTGCCAAACGCTTACGAGTGTTCAGCTCGGTATCGCCATCCTTGCGGATTTCCTCCAGCACCGTGCTATAATCGTCCGCATCTACTACCACACTTACGAATGCATGGTTTTTTGCCGCAGAACGCAGCATGGTTGGACCGCCGATATCAATATTTTCAATCGCGTCCTCATAGGTTACACCGGGTTTGGCGATCGTTTCCGCAAAAGGATACAGATTCACAACGACCAGATCAATATAATCCAGTCCAAGCTCCTTCATCTGACGCTGATGCTCCTCATTATCCCGAACAGCCAGCAGGCCGCTGTGTACCGCAGGATGAAGTGTTTTAACACGTCCGTCCATAATTTCAGGAAATCCTGTTACCTCTGAAATGCCGATGACAGGAATGCCCTCCTTCGACAACAAGCTGCTCGTTCCCCCTGTCGAAACGATTTCCACACCCAATTTGGACAACTCGCGGCAAAATTCCACGATCCCCCGTTTATCTGATACGCTGACGAGCGCTCTTTTAATACTCACCATTTCTCCTCCTTTAGCTCTTTATCAATTTATTTCCCGAGAAATATCGGAAAATGCCTGTACGGCATCCTTGATATGACAATGATATGACAAATTACAATCATCTTTAGAGAAGTGAAATTACCTTGCGGCCATCCAATTGGATTTTGCCTTGAGCCAGCCTGCCAACTACCTCTGGATATAGCTGACGTTCCACGGATTGAATGGCTGCGGATAAGGATTCCGCTGTATCATGGTCGTGTACCTCCACAACACGCTGGGCAATAATCGCTCCTGTATCCATCCCCCCGTCCACAAAATGAACGGTAACCCCGCTTACCTTGACCCCATAGGTCAATGCCTGTCCAACAGCATCTTTCCCAGGAAATGCAGGAAGCAGTGACGGATGAATATTGATGATTTTTCCAGCGTAGGCCTCCACCATGACACTGGATAATAACCGCATGTAGCCTGCTAACACGATGAGATCAATGGATTTCTGCTCCAGCAAAGAAACCAGTTCACGCTCATAATCTTCGCGGGAAGCATATTCCTTGGGTCGAAAAGTATGACACGCAATTCCGGCTTTCTGTGCTCTGGCTACGGCAGGAGCCGCAGGCTTGTCACAGATCAGCAGTTTCACCGTTGCCCCGCCCAGTTCTTCTCGTGCAGCCGCATCCACCAATGACTGAAAATTCGTTCCTTCACCTGATGCAAAAACAGCAACCCGGTAATCGTTCATTACACCTCGGCTCCTGTAAAGGTCACGCTAGAACTGCCTTCCGTTACTTTTCCGATAACATAAGCGGCTTCGCCCTGTTCTTTCAGAACTTCCAGTGCAGTCTGTGCATGCTCCTCGTCTACAACGATAACCATTCCAATCCCCATATTAAAGGTTGTGAACATGTCTTTATTGGAGATTGCGCCTTTTTCCTGCATGAGCTGGAAGATCGGCAGAATCGGCCAAGCGCCGTATTCTATATCCACATTAACGTTATCCGGCAACACTCTAGGGATATTTTCGATAAAACCGCCGCCCGTGATATGCGCCATGCCTTTTACTTTTACCTTGTCCAGCAAAGCCAAAACGGATTTCACATAGATTTTTGTTGGCTCTAGCAGTACATCGCCCAGTTTGCCACTCAAGCCTTCGATTTCATCATGTAAATCATAGCCTTGCTGTTCCAATAACAACTTGCGAACCAGTGAGAAGCCATTACTGTGTACTCCGCTAGAGGCCAGTCCGATAACTGTATCTCCGGGGGCAATAGAACTGCCGTTAATGATCTTACTTTTATCTACAATCCCGACCGTAAATCCGGCAATATCATATTCACCTTCGCTGTACATCCCCGGCATTTCTGCTGTTTCACCGCCGACCAGCGCACAGCCCGATTGATGGCAGCCCTCTGCGATTCCGGCAACGATAGCTTCGATTTTCTCGGGTATAACCTTGTCACAAGCGAGGTAGTCGAGAAAAAAGAGTGGCTCCGCGCCTCCGACAATAATGTCGTTCACACACATCGCAACCGCATCAATACCAATGGTGTCATGTCGATCCATCGCGAAAGCAAGCTTTAACTTCGTGCCAACTCCATCCGTACCAGAAACGAGTACAGGCTCCTCGTACTTATCCTTATTCAGGCCGAACAACGCACCGAATCCGCCCAGATCCGTCAGCACTTCGGGACGGAAGGTACGTTTGACGTGCTTTTTCATCCGTTCTACTGCTTCATTACCGGCAGCGATATCTACCCCTGCGTTTTTGTATGCTTCGGACATTCATGAACACTCCTTCAAATAATTGACCCTCCTAAGTCCTCCCTAATAGGGAGGATTCCATGGGGCTGCTCCCCCTGAACCCCTCAAGAGTCGGTCAGATGCGTAGGGTTGGGTGTTGCTTAGTGGTTGGTTCCTGCTGTGAGTCGCGTGTTGTCCTTTGTGATCAGCGGGCCATCCCGCCAATCACAAAGGACACGCTTGACTGCGTAGCCGCCTGAGGCGGCGGGGCACGTCCCAGGCTGTTTGCTTCGCAAAGGCGAGGACGTGCCAGGGCTAGGAAGTAAGCAGCGCCAAAGGCTGTCTTACTTCCTAGCCCTCAGGTTTGAGGCAGGTAGCTTCGCCAACCTGCTATGGAGCTTCGCTCTGCTCGCTCACGGGCGGCTTTACAGGCCGCCCGTTAAAAACTCATGGCATGAAATAGTTATGCCATGAGTTTTTAACTGTCTTACCTATCCTCTTCCCCATAGGAAACAGAAGAGGGACAGGCACTACTGAAATAATGCTGCACACCTGAGGAACGCAGCGATCGGAAGAACCTTCCACTCGCGGAGTGGCCCCCTCAGAACCGCCATCCCCATACCCACCATGCACAGCTGTACCTCTTTTGTTCCCTATACTAACAACTACATCCGAGCTTTTCTTCGCCTTTGAAATCCACTTGAGTAGGATAATCATTATCGAAGCAGGCCAGGCACAAACCGCCTTTGTAATCCTCTTCGTTATATCCGCCTACAGCGGCGATCAAGCCCTCAGCGCTCATAAAATAGAGCGAATCGGCGTTAATCTCCTGGCGGATTTCCTCGACTGTTTTGGACGAAGCGATCAGTTCCCGGCGATCCGGCGTGTCGATGCCGTAGAAGCACGGGTTTTTGAAAGGCGGCGAGGTGATGCGCACATGTACCTCTAGCGCCCCCGCATCTCGTAGCATATTCACGATTCGACGGGATGTCGTGCCCCGCACAATAGAGTCGTCGATCATGATGACCCGTTTACCTTCAACTACGCGGCGCACAGCACTCAGCTTCATTTTCACACCCTGCTCGCGTAGCTCCTGACTCGGCTGAATGAAGGTACGTCCGGTGTATTTATTTTTAATCATGCCCAATTCATAAGGAATACCTGTCTGCTCTGCATAACCAATCGCCGCAGAAATACTGGAATCCGGTACCCCGGTAACCAAATCAGCATCGACAAAAGCTTCCAACGCCATCTGGCTACCCATCCGTTTGCGTGCGGCATGAAGATTAGCTCCGTTCAAGTCACTGTCCGGACGGGCAAAATAAATATATTCCATCGCGCACAGTGCTTTACGATGCTTGCCTTCACTGTAACGGTCTTCGTGCAGTCCATTTTTGTCCAATACCAACAGTTCGCCCGGCTCGATATCGCGCAACAGCTCTGCTCCAATCGTTTCCAAAGCACAGGATTCGGAAGCAAACAAATATGCATCTCCCAGTCTGCCCATCGTCAACGGACGCAAGCCGTTAGGATCAGAAGCAACCAGTAGTTTGTCGTTGGTCAAAATGAGAAAAGCAAAACCGCCGACAATTCGCTTCAATGCATCTTTGGCTGCTTCCACCAAATCTTTAGAAGACCGAGCGATCAAATGCGCAACGACCTCCGTATCGCTTGTCGTTTGAAAAATAGACCCGCTCTGCTCCAGCTCATGCCGGATTTGTAGGGCATTCACGATATTCCCGTTCGTCGCTACCGCCAGATCGCCATCACGATATTTGAAAACCAAGGGCTGTGCATTCGTCAGCTTACTGTCTCCACTTGTCGAGTAGCGCACATGCCCTATGGCAATGTCACCTGTCAGCGAAGCTATCAAATCTTTATTGAACACTTCTTTAACAAGACCCATCCCACGATGATAATGGAACTCGTCGCCACTGCTCACACAGATGCCCGCGCTTTCCTCCCCGCGATGCTGGAGTGCGTGCAATCCGTAATATGCAAGGGAAGCAGCATCGGAGTGTCTGTACACTCCGAATACGCCGCATTCTTCTTTTAATTTATCGAATAGCCCCTCTTTACCAGAGCCTTCATTATAATAATCTCCAGTCCACAACGCCCGTGCTGTTATTTCATCAGACATGGAATGACATCCTCCCAGATTTGCTTCAAACTGGCGACTGACTCGTTCAAAGCGGGTTGTCCGTTCACCTCAACTGTCAATTGTGATCCTTCAACTTTTCCTAATACGGTAACCGGCACGCCCAAACCACGTAGATGTGCTTCCAGCGCAGACGCTTTATCCGGCGATGCAGATAACAAAATGCGGGACTGACTTTCGCTAAACAAAGCATGGTCAGGACGCAAGGTCGTTTCTACGTTGACCTGTGCTCCCAATCCGCCGCTAATTCCAGATTCCGCAAGCGCTACAGCCAATCCGCCCTCTGCCAGATCATGCGCAGATTGTACCAAACCTGTTTGGATGGCGCTAAGTACCGCATTCAGCAACCTTTTCTCCACGTTCAGATCCAGCTCAGGTGGGCGTCCCTCGGATACACCGTGTACGACAGCCTGGAACTCACTGCCTCCCAGCTCGGCCTTCGTTTCTCCCACCAGGAAAATCACGTCGCCTTCGGCTTTAAAACCTTGTGTCGTAATATGATCCGTATCATGCACCAGACCCACCATGCCGACAACAGGCGTCGGATAGATGGAACCTTTGGCATTTTCGTTATACAAGCTGACGTTGCCCCCGATGACAGGTGTATCCAGTACGCGGCAAGCTTCTGCCATTCCGTCTACAGCTTTTTCCATTTGCCAGAAAATATCCGGTTTTTCAGGATTACCAAAATTCAGGTTATCCGTAATCGCCAGCGGCTCGCCGCCGGAGCATACAATATTACGTGCTGCTTCGCTGACCGCAATCCGTCCGCCTACCTCTGGATCAAGGTATACGTAACGTCCGTTACAGTCCGTCGTCATGGCAAGTCCCTTGCGGGTTCCGCGCACGGTCACTACTGCCGCATCCGAGCCCGGACGAACGGCCGTGCTGGTGCGAACCATGTAATCATACTGCTCATAGACCCATTTTTTACTGGCTACACTTGGCGAAGACAGCACCTTTTTCAGCGCACCGTTCAAATCCGTCACTTCTGCGTAACGCAGTGTGTCAATGGCCGCGTTTTGCTCATAATAAGCAGGAACTTCGGAAGGCTTGTCGTAAATCGGACACTCGTCCACCAGCGCCGTTACTGGCATGTCACCCACCACTTCATCATGATGGAACAAACGCAAACGTCCGTCATCCGTCACCTTACCGACCTTGGCACAAATCACACCCCAACGCTCAAAAATTTCAAGCGCCTGTGCTTCATCCTTCGGTTCTACTACGAACAGCATGCGTTCCTGAGATTCAGACAGCATCATTTCATAAGGTGTCATGCCCTCTTCGCGCTGCGGTACCCGATCCAGATACAGCTCAAGACCGTTGCCAGCCTTACTCGCCATTTCCGCACTGGAGCAGGTAAGTCCTGCCGCGCCCATATCCTGAATACCCAGCACAATACCGCTGTCGATCAGCTCCAGACATGATTCCATAACCAGCTTCTCCATAAATGGATCGCCTACCTGAACCGCAGTCCGATTCGCTTCGGATTCCTCAGTCAGCTCAACCGATGCGAATGTCGCTCCGTGAATCCCGTCACGACCTGTCGGCGGTCCCACATAAAACACCGGGTTACCGACCCCTTTAGCAACACCACGCTGGATTTTATCATGGTCAATCAGTCCGACACACATCGCATTGACGAGTGGATTGCCTTCGTAGCTTTCATCGAATACAATCTCGCCACCTACCGTCGGAATACCGATACAGTTCCCATATCCCGCAATACCGGATACCACATGCTCGAACAAATATTTTACACGGTCGCTCTCCAGCTTGCCAAAACGCAGGGAGTTCAGCACCGCCACAGGTCTTGCGCCCATCGAGAAAATATCACGGATGATGCCGCCGACTCCTGTCGCTGCCCCCTGAAAAGGTTCTACAGCCGACGGATGGTTATGACTTTCGATTTTAAATACAACTGCCTGATTATCACCGATGTCTACAATCCCTGCGCCCTCACCCGGTCCCATCAGAACTCGTGGACCACTCGTTGGAAAACGTCGCAGCAACGGCTTGGAGTTTTTGTAAGCACAATGCTCTGACCACATAACACTGAACACGCCAATCTCCGTATAGTTCGGCTGACGCCCCATAAATTCGCAGATCAACGCATATTCGCTGTCCGACACACCCATCTGCTGATACAGTTTATGTTCGGCAACCTGCTCTGCCGTTGGTTCCTTAGCGGACACTTGCTGCGCCATGACGATCCCTCCAAGCGTTCAAAATAGATGTAAACATGCGTTTGCCGTCATCCGTTCCAAGCAATGCGTCCACCGCGCGTTCCGGGTGGGGCATCATGCCCAGCACGTTTCCTTGTTCATTACAAATCCCTGCGATATCCGTCACGGAACCGTTTGGATTATCTTTATACGTAAATACGATCTGGTTATTCGCCTGCAAGCGAGCCAGCGTCTCATCATCACAGTAATAGTTGCCTTCGCCGTGTGCGATCGGAATGACGATCTCCTCACCGGCTGCATAATCTGTTGTAAAAGGCGTTTGATTATTCGCAACCTTCAACACCGTATCGTGACAACGGAACTTCATCGACAGATTACGACGTAAAGCACCCGGCAACAGCCCGGCTTCGGTCAAAATTTGAAAACCGTTGCAAATACCCAAAATGTATTTGCCCTCGGCAGCCGCTTTGGCCACTTCCTTCATCACCGGAGCAAACCGGGAAATCGCACCGCAGCGCAGGTAATCCCCGTAGGAAAAGCCTCCTGGGACAAGAATACAATCATACTGCGACAAATCCGTCGCAGTATGCCAAACATAATCAACAGGTTCACCGACCGTGTCCTCTACCGCCTTATAGCAGTCAATATCACAGTTGGAGCCCGGAAAAACCAGAACTGCAAATTTCATGAAATCAGCCCTCCAGTTCGTAGCGGTAGTCTTCAATGACCGTGTTGGCCAACAGCTTTTCGCACATCTCGATGACGCGCTTTGCTGCACTCTCGCGGTCTGTTGTATCCAGATTCAATTCCATATACTTACCAATTCTGACGCTGTCCACTTCTCCGAAGCCCATAGAATGCAGTGCGCCTTGCACCGCAACACCCTGCGGGTCCAAAACGCTTTGCTTAATTGTGACATAGACCGTTGCTTTAATCATGTTCCTTCAGTTCCTCCTCCGAATGGATGAATCCTATTGGTTGAATTATGATTACTATTACTGTGCCGTCAGGCGCAGCCAAATATCCGTATATCTTGCAGTCGTTTCTTCCACGACCTCAGCAGGCAATGGACCGGGTTTGCTGTTCTTGTCCCAACCAGATGTAGCCAAATAGCTTCGCACCGGTTCCTTGTCCATGCTGTCAATCTCGACATCCAGTTCATACTTTTCCTGCGCCCAGAAACGGGATGAATCCGGGGTGAAAATTTCGTCAATCAAAATGACCTTTCCGTTAACAAGACCAAACTCAAACTTGCAATCGGCTAAAATAATTCCACGCTTCTCGCAGAAAACGCGCGCAAACTCATATAACGCCAAGCTTTTTTCCTCAAGCTCGCCTGTCAGCTCAGTCCCAACCAGCTCTTTCATCTGATGAAGGGAAATGTCCTCGTCGTGTCCGACATCATTTTTCGCAGCCGGTGTAAATAAAGGCTTGGGAAAACGCTCATTTTTACGCAGCCCCTTCGGCAATGGAATGCCGTTCACCTCACCGTTCTGCTCATACTGACGCCAGCCGCCTCCAGTAATATATCCGCGCACCACACACTCAATGTCGATACGTTCAGCCTTCAGCGTGACCATGATCCGGTCTTTCAGCAATTCTTTATTCTGTTCGTCGATCACATGCCCGAGCTTATTCACATCGGTATGCACGACATGGTTTTCCAACAAGTCCTTAGTCTGTTCAAACCAGAAAGCGCTGAGCTTATTCAGCACATTCCCTTTTTCTGGCACGGGTGGCTCCAGCACATAATCAAAGGCCGAAATCCGATCCGTCACAACAATCAGAAAATGCTCTCCGAGATCATACAACTCACGCACCTTGCCTTTGTACAGCAACGGCGCATGGATTAGACCCTCGGCGGTAGACAATGACATCTAATACACCTCTTTCAAAAGAGTATAGCCCCTCCTAAATCCTCCCCTCGGGGAGGACCCCCAGGGCTGCTGCCCTCGGGACTCCCGCAAGGGTTGGCGTAGTGAGTGGGCGGGGCTGTTTATTGTAGCTGGGGTGGTGTGAGCGCGTTCCGCTGGATGAAGGCTTGTTGGCACAAGCTTTAATCCAGCAACGCTTTTATGTTGGCTCAAGGCTTCGCTCTTTGGGTGTGCGGCATCTTATGTGCCGCGACACCCTCTATTCCTGCCCCCACATGAGGGTTGGTGCTAGATTGCAGCGGAGCGAACGGAAACGTTCTGGAGAAGCGTTAGCGCTTGCCTTTGCCCCTGGATTCCAACCTTCACGGGTTTATTCCAATCCAGGAATCCAGGGGCAAACAGCAATCGGAAGAATGATCCGTTCGCGCAGCGGCCTCACCAAGCGCCAATCATCCCTCTTACTCCCCTAATCCCAGCTTATTAAAGATCGTATCTACGTTTTTCAGATGCCACGCCGGGTTGAAAGCATCCTCGATTTCTTCCGGGCTGAGTACGGCAGTAATTTCTGGGTTCGCCTCGACGATTTCGCGGAATTGACGTTGTTCTTCCCATGCCTGCATAGCACGCGGCTGCACCGTATCGTAGGCTTTTTCACGACTAAAGCCCTTGTCGATCAGTTTCGTCATAATACGACCGGAGAACGGTACGCCATACGTACGCGCCATATTGCGCTTCATATTTTCAGGGAATACCGTCAGGTTCTTCACGATATTGCCAAAACGGTTCAGCATGTAGTTCAACAGCATCGTTGCATCCGGCAAGATGATACGTTCCACGGAAGAATGCGAAATGTCGCGTTCATGCCACAGTGTTACGTTCTCATACGCGGATACCATATGCCCGCGAATCACACGCGCCAGACCGGAAATATTCTCACTGCCGATTGGATTGCGTTTATGCGGCATCGCGGAAGATCCTTTTTGACCCTTGGCGAAGGCTTCTTCCACCTCACGGAATTCACTCTTTTGCAGGGCACGTACTTCTGTTGCAAATTTGTCCAACGATGTGGCTACCAGTGCCAATGTCGCCATGTATTCGGCATGACGATCACGCTGGAGCGTTTGTGTGGAGATTGGCGCAGGCTTGGTGCCCAGCTTGCGGCATACAAACTCTTCTACAGCCGGATCAATGTTGGCGTACGTTCCGACTGCACCAGACATTTTACCGTATTCAACTTGGTCAGCCGCAAAACGGAAACGTTCCAAATTGCGCTTCATCTCCTCGTACCACAAAGCCATTTTCAGGCCAAACGTCGTCGGTTCAGCGTGTACTCCGTGTGTACGGCCCATCATCGGCGTATGCTTGTAAGCCAGTGCTTTTTCCTTCAAAATTTCAATAAAATTCAAGATATCGCGCTCCAGAATTTCATTCGCCTGCTTCAACAAGTAACCCAGTGCGGTATCTACCACATCCGTGGAGGTCAGGCCGTAATGAACCCATTTGCGCTCGTCGCCAAGGCTTTCGGATACTGTGCGGGTAAAAGCAATGACATCATGTCTTGTTTCCTGTTCAATTTCATAAATCCTGTCAATATCAAAGCTTGCGTTCTTACGTAGCGCCACAGTGTCCTCTTTCGGAATAACGCCTAATTCTGCCCAAGCTTCACAGGCACACAGTTCTACTTCCAGCCATGCTTTAAATTTATTTTCTTCCGTCCAAATCGCTCTCATTTCCGGTCTGCTATAGCGTTCGATCATGGCTATTTATTCCCCCAAATATTGGTTTGTTCAATCCATTCCAGCGCTTGTTCCGCATCCTGGCACAGTAGATTTATATGTCCCATCTTTCGGCCTGGTTTGGCTTCGCTTTTTCCATACAAATGCAGCTTGGGCACAACATCCAATCTTTCAGCTTCGGCATCCGGCTGCATGAATCGCTGAATCACGTCCTCCAAATGCTCACCTAGCACATTGACCATAACGACCGGAGTCAGCAGCTTCGTGCTTCCCAGCGGCAAGCCGCAAATGGCACGTATATGCTGCTCAAATTGCGACGTTGCGCATCCCTCCATTGTGTAATGACCGGAGTTATGCGGCCTCGGTGCCAGTTCATTGACGTACAATTGTCCGTCTTCGGTAACAAACATCTCTACAGCGAGCAGCCCCACCGCACCTAACGACTCCGCTACAGCCAAAGCTAGCTTGCGTGCTTCCTCCTGCACGGATTGTGGTACTCGCGCGGGTACAATCGACGTGTGCAAAATGTTGTTCACATGAATGTTTTCCGCAGGTGGGAAGGCTTTGGCTTCGCCGTTCGTACTGCGTGCGACAATTACCGAGATTTCACAGCGAAACCGAATGAACTGTTCTAACACCAGTTCCGCACCGCTACCAGCCAGCCCTTCGAAAGCAGCTACGGCTTCCTCGGATTGGCGAATGACCACCTGTCCCTTCCCATCATAACCGCCGACTGCTGTCTTGAGCACACATGGCACGCCCAACTCGGCTACCGCTTGAACCATATCAGCAGCGCTGCCGACTTCACGATACGGAGCTACTGGAACGCCAGCGGCTTCAATGGAGCGTTTTTCCCGTAACCGATGCTGTGTTGTGTACAACAAACTGCTGCCCTGCGGCACGCTTGATTCCTGTTCCAAAAGCGCAGCTACACCCGCATCCACATTTTCAAACTCATACGTAATCACGTCGCATCGCCCAGCCAACTCTCTGGCCGCATGTTCATCATCATAGGCAGCGAAGATCTGCTCTGCTACCTGCCCGCACGGACTACCCGGTGTCGGGTCCAGCGTCACAAAACGGAATCCCATCTTGGCTCCGGCCAGTACCAACATTCTTCCTAGCTGTCCGCCTCCCAAAAGTCCAATCGTTGTACCGGGAGGTCGGACACAGCCTGCGGGTTCACATGCCTTACTCATAGCAAGTCACTGCCTTCCAGCACCTCATCACGGATACGGTCGCGTCTTGCCTCGACCCGCTGGCGCACTTTTTCATCAAAAGCTCCCAATACTTGTGCCGCCAGCAGTCCTGCATTCGTGGCGCCTGCTTTACCAATTGCTACAGTAGCGACCGGAATGCCTCCCGGCATCTGCACAATGGAGAGCAGGGAGTCCAGGCCATTTAGCGCCTTCGACTGGACAGGAACACCGATGACTGGCAATGCCGTCTTGGCTGCCACCATACCCGGCAAATGCGCCGCGCCGCCCGCTCCGGCAATAATGACCTTCAGCCCCCGCTCAACAGCTTCCTCTGCAAAACGGAACATCAGATCCGGCGTTCGATGGGCTGAGACCACCTTTTTTTCATATCCGATTTCAAGCTCGTCCAGCACTGTACATGCATGCTGCATGGTGTCCCAGTCCGATGTGCTGCCCATAATGACAGCGACCTGCACTGACATGTTCTTCACTCCCTGTTTATCAATAAGCGCCAAAAATCCGGCACTTGAAAATAGCGTTATTTTCAAGACACCGGACTACGAAAAAACAAACGACAGAGCCACTTAAAGGCATGCCAAAAGCAAGCCTGTTCCACCGCATCAATGCGGATCCAACCCTATGTCTTCCGTAGTCCGGAAATTTAAGGTTTCCAGGTAGAAACTTCCAGGCCATATCCCCGGCATTATACGAGTTAGCATTGTGCCTACTTCATCCCAAACGATATTCTTTACAAACATAATCGCGGTCTGTCTCGGCTCAAACATGTGTACCTTATTAAATTGTACCTAAAGTACATTTTTTATCGACAATACATTTCATAGTTTAACAATTTCCTACACCTTATGTCAACTTGGAAACGAACATTATCAAAATCATCCAATTGAATGTTCGTGTTTGACAAAACACAAACCCTTTTCACTCGCAAGCCGGGACAATAGCTATACATTTAGCCGCCTCTTTGCCTCAGACTGCCATCATAGATCGGCTCTATGCTCCACAAAAAATAAAAGCCGATACTTCCTTTACAGGCAGTAATCCGACTTTTATTCATACTATTCTGTTACTTCACGACCAGCACAGGAATGCGCGCATGCTGCACTACATTATGACTGACGCTGCCTAGCACAAATTCACGAATACCACCCAAACCACGGCTGCCGATCACAATCACATCGAAACCATTTTCATTCGCATAATCCAAAATAACTTCAGCCGGCGAACCCTGAATCAACTCCACCTTGGCGTCAATGCCCTGATCAGCAAGCCGTTTTTTGACTTCATCCGTGGTTTGCTCCGCCAAATCGTAATATTCTTTATTCACCGAAGCTGGAATCGGAGCCAACCCTTCACCCATGAAAATACGCGGAAAATCAAACGCTGTTACGACCTCAAGCTTTGAGGATGGTGAAGCCTTGGCTAATTCAGCCGCCTTCAACAAAGCCTTATTGGATGCCTCGGAACCGTCATAAGCAAGCAATATTTTCGAAAATAACATACATATGCACCTCTTCCTATTCAGTTTGTTAGAACAAAGCCTGAAATATGTATTTCTTTGGGCGTCCATACATTTTATATTGCCAAACGCTGGCATAGCCGCCTTACTCGTCATTAAACATCCCCATGAGAGTCTAAACCACGGCTTTACCGTAAAAAATACCCGTACAGCAATGCATTAATGAACAGCAACGCAGGAATACCGAGTCTGAAGCTCATATGCCGCGTTTTGTGCCGTTTGCGGTACATCGCAATCAGCACGCCCAACGCTCCCCCGATCAGGGCCAGCAGAAACAGCGTCCGTTCGGGTACACGATCACGGTGCTTACGCGCCCTCTTTTTGTCTTCCGACATTACCAGATAGCCTACTGCGTTTATAAACAGCAGCCATACCAACAAGCCTGTCTGCAATGTCTCTCCTCCTTTTGCACACCGTACCGGTTTAGGCATTAGCCCTTCTATAGCCCTCTCTCTTTATTATAACTCCACCCCTTTTACAGAAACAATCCCTTCTCCTGACTGGAATACCGCTTTTGCGGATATAGTATCGTTGTATGACGGATATCCCCGACTGCATCTATTTTGTTCTCAAAGGAGGGACTACGATGGAAAGCACCCATGAATATGTCGAAAAGCTGCGGGAAAATGCAAAAAAGGCAGAACGCAACCGTAAAAGAGGAAAAGGAACTCCCAGTGCCAGCTTGCCGACAAAGCAGCATACCAACAATCCTTAATTGCGGTACCCTGCATAAGCTGTAAAACCGTGCTATTCACCTATAATGTCAGCTTGAATTGCAGTGTATTCATTTTTAGATGTCGCAAAAATCAGATACATTGCCCTCTCTAGCTTCTGCAAAACAACAAGCAGGCTCCCCTTGAGGCGTCTGCTTGTTGTTTTGCGATTTTTACTTCCATATGACAGTTTTTTCTATAAAGGCTTATCCCGATTTCAGTCCTTAAGCCGTCGCCATCAAAATAAACAACTTACTGTGGAAATCTCCCTCGGCAACGCCAGTGGCAGACCCACGGTGAGCCGTTTCACGCTAATGCCCAGCAGGCAGAAGGGCAGAGCCGAAGCCGACACCTTGCTAACGGACTCAACGATGTAATCACATACATCTTGTCGTGACAGATCTAGAACGAGCTGTTCACAGGCCATCGTGCGGCTGCGTTCCGGCACACATGCAGACACCATCTTTAGCTCAAACCATAGTCCGAATTTCAGGCCTGTGGCAGTAATCTCTTCCCCAGTCTACCCAGACCGTCTGGAACGACTCTCCCGACTCCAACAGCCCATTGAAGTAATGTATCGAATGAAAAGGTATGATCACCCATAAGCACGATTCTTCAATCGAGGCCCCTAATACAGATAAGCTGGATTAAATAACTGGTTGCTGA
Source organism: Paenibacillus sp. NPDC055715 (assembly GCF_053617595.1). Classification (NCBI taxonomy): domain Bacteria; kingdom Bacillati; phylum Bacillota; class Bacilli; order Caryophanales; family Paenibacillaceae; genus Paenibacillus; species Paenibacillus sp. NPDC055715. Next base: position 5,488 of record NZ_JBSHGA010000023.1, on the reverse strand, counting down.
GGATTACAAATGAAAACATTGTTCTCATGATCATAAACATTGGCAAGTTAACTCCCTTATCATCTTACTACATACACCTTATACAAACAATAAAGCGATTACATATATAAAAAAAGTTATAACGTTTATATCATATATATATTGACTAAAAACAATTTTAGCCTCTATAATTCGTGATGTTAACGTAATTCGACAAAATATTTGTCAGTTAATTTATCATTCATATCTATCGTTTGCACATTGGAGAGGAGCTTTATATGACTAACATGAAGAAAATGACGATGATTTCCCTGCTGGCCAGCTTTATTCTCGGAAGTACCTTATGGAGTGGCGGTTTTACCGCTAACGCTGCGGCAGCAGCTACTACCAACACGAATGCATCTACATCTGCCACTACCGTTACCGATAAATCTGAGAAACCACAAACCAATCATCTACCCAACATTAAAATACTTGCCACCGGAGGAACCATCGCAGGGGCTTCTGCCTCCAATACCGATACAACCGACTACAAAGCAGGCACATTGGGTGTCGAGACTCTGATCAACGCCGTTCCTGAAATGAAAAGTATTGCAAACGTCAGCGGTGAACAGGTTGTCAACGTGAACAGCCCCGACATTAATAATGATATCCTTTTAAAACTCGCCAAACGTACAAATGAACTGCTCGCCAGAGATGATGTGGACGGAATCGTTATTACTCATGGTACAGATACGCTGGAAGAAACTGCTTATTTCCTTAATCTGGTCGTCAAAAGCGATAAGCCCGTTGTTGTCGTTGGCTCCATGCGCCCAGCTACAGCGATCAGCGCCGATGGTCCACTTAACCTCTATAATGCTGTAAAAGTCGCCGGGACTTCTGCCTCCAAAGGTCAAGGCGTACTCGTACTGCTGAATGACCGCATCGGTGCAGCGAGATACATTACCAAAACGAACACGACAGCAGTCGATACGTTCAAGGCCGTGGAGCAGGGATACCTGGGAGCTGTTGTGGGAGATCAAGTGTACTACTACAACAAACCTACACACAAGCATACTACTGCTTCCGTGTTCGATATCTCCAATCTGACCCAACTGCCTCAGGTAGATATTTTATACGAATATCAAAATAACGGGCGTTATCTGTATGATGCAGCCGTAGCCGCAGGTGCCAAAGGGATCGTTGTGGCAGGCTCCGGCAATGGTTCCTTGTCCAAGACCTCTACAGAAGGTGCTGAGGCAGCAGGTAAAAAAGGAGTCATCATCGCGCGTTCCAGCCGTGGAGGCAGCGGAATCGTCTCTCCGTCTACGAAAGACGCAGCGTCCAACTTTGTTTCCACTGACTCGCTCAATCCACAAAAAGCAAGGATCTTGCTCATGCTTGCTTTGACTCAAACGCATGATGTTAAACAAATTCAGTCCTTCTTTAATGAATACTAATAAATGAGGATTTTGTAAAAATCCAAATAAGCGTTCTCAATGAACAATAAGATATAAAAGCCAGCTCACCAAAAAAAGAGCAGCAGTAACGGTGACATACCGTAACTGTTGCTCCTTTTTCACAAGACAATAACAAATCTACAACTCCATACGGAGCCCAGTTGTCTTAGCCTCAATATAGCTTCAAGTTTAAGTTTGCCTGTCGGATGGTTAATCCATACCAGTCAATTGATGCGGATTCCATTTTGCTACAATCCTTTGCTCCTGCTACTTCGTATCAGGACTGCTGTTTAGGAATTCCATTCAGGCTTGGAGGATATTTCGATTGCTTCTCTGGATGTGGGGCGATTTCTTCCTCCAAAATACTTGATTTATTTTGCTGATTGTTGATTTTAAGCGGCTTATGCTTGGGCATAACTACTCACCTCCTCGGTTTACCATGCCAAGGAGCGAGAGATTTTATACCGATTTGCTGCTTGCTTATTGTCCTTACTGCTAACTTAGTATTGGTCTACTGTTAGCTTTCAGTTATTTCCCCTGCTTTTGTTCCAAGGCTGCTTTCAGCAGATCACCCAGACTGGAGGCTAGAGATTCCTGCTTTTCATATTGGCTTACCAGCTTCTGCTGTTCACGTTTGTTTACCCGTTGCTTGTCCTTATCCAGCGTTTCGGTAATGCCACAGGGCAGACATCTGACATACAAACCCGCCTTGCCCTCTTTCATTTCCATTTTTTTATGGCACTGCGGACAACGACGATTCGATAGACGTTTTTCTCCCGAACGGCGATAACCGCAATCCGCACTTGGACATACAAGGAACTTGCCCTGTTTTCCTTTCTTCTCCAAAAGCTTTGTACCACAATCCGGGCAATGACTGTTCGTCGCGTTATGGGGCTTGTATTCGGCACTGCTATTTTTCACAGTGGAAACCAGCTCTTTCGCCATCGCACGAATGGAGTCCAAGAACGGTCCCGGTTGCCCTTGACCACGGGCGATTCGTTCCAGCTCCGCTTCCCAGTGTGCCGTCAGCTCCGGTGTTCTTAGCTGTGAAGCTGCCAGCTCAATCAGTTGCTTGCCTTTCCCCGTTGGATGCATTACATTTCCCTGACGCTCAATTGTATCCGAGCTAACCAGCTTCTCAATCAGATCGGCGCGAGTAGCAGGAGTACCCAAACCATGCTTCTCCATCTGAGCAAGTAGTGCCGCTTCCGTATACCGCTTCGGTGGCATCGTTCGTCCAGCACGCACAAGGCAACGCTGAATCCGGACGGAATCCCCTTTTTTCAGTTCAGGTAAAATAACGCCACTTCCGTTGTCTTCACGTTCCTCTGCTTCGTCGTCCGAATCATAGAGACTTCCGTCATATACAGCACGCCAGCCACTATCTTTTATCGTCGTGCCTTTGACTTGAAACGTTTCCTGCTCTACTGTTACTGAAACCGCTACAGCATCATAACGAGCAGGTGGATAGAAAAGACTGATAAATCGCCGCGCAATCAGATCATACAGCTTACGTTCCTCCGGGCTTAACTGATTAAGCAACAACGTCTGCTCTGTAGGAATGATCGCATGGTGATCCGTTACTTTACTGTCATCTACAATTCGCTTCGAGATCATCAAGCTCTTGCGCAGTAATGGGCGTGCCAAGGAAGCATACGGGCCTACAGCCACACTATTAAGCCGTTCTTTAAGGGTATCCACCATATCCGATGTCAGATAACGGCTGTCTGTACGTGGATACGTGACCAGCTTATGCTGCTCATACAGGCGTTGAAGCACATTAGACGTCTGCTTGGCCGAAAAGCCGTAGCGCTGGTTGGCATCCCTTTGCAACTCGGTTAAATCATAAGCCAACGGGTGTGGCTCATTCTTTTCACTTTTTTTGACACTGGCAACCGTGCCTTTGACGCCTTCCAATTTGCAGCGCAAAGCCTCTGCTTGAGTACGGTCAAACATGCGTGTATCGCCATTTTCAGCACGCCAAGTTGCTTGGAAATCACCAAAGTCCGCCGTCAATGTATCATATTCCTGAGAACGAAACTGAGTAATCTCCTTCTCACGTTCCATAATCATCCCCAGCGTCGGTGTCTGTACTCTTCCCGCCGAAAGCTGAGCGTTATAGCGACACGTCAATGCACGGGTCACATTCAGACCAATCATCCAGTCTGCTTCAGCCCGACAACGAGCCGATTCGTATAAACGATCAAACTGCTGCCCAGGCAAAAGCTTCGCGAAGCCTTCCTTAATCGCCTTGTCCGTCTGCGATGAAATCCACAAGCGACGGAAAGGCTTTTTCCAGTTCGCCATTTGTATAATCCAACGTGCCAACAGCTCCCCTTCACGAGCAGCATCCGTTGCCACAATAAGCTCTCCAATGTCCTGCCGCTTCATGAGCTGCTGTACAGCCTTGAACTGATGATTGCTTTCCCGCAGTACCTTCAGCTTGGTACTCTTCGGAAGGATCGGCAGGTCCTCCAAATTCCAGGTCGCATACTTGAAATCATAATCCTCCGGCTCTGCCAGTCCAACCAAATGTCCTAATGCCCACGTCACAACATACTTGGGTCCCTCTATATAACTTTTATGCTTCTCGCGGCTTCCCATCACACGTGCAATCTCTCTGGCCACAGATGGCTTTTCTGCTAATACTAATACCTTCATGTTACGCCCCTTTCTCTCATATTGTTAATTATACCATCCTGCCATCTTACGATAAATCAAATGCCAACGGCTTTCAAAGACATGATTGTACATACTATTACTTCTACATTTTATAGGACAGCTTACAAATCAGGCACGCTCCATTTTAACAACAGACCTGCATAAGTCAGGCCCCCTCCGAACCCATATAACAATACCCGCTGTCCATACCGTAAACGCCCATCATCCAAACCGCACTGCAAAGCTAAAGGAATAGATGCCGCCGATGTATTGCCATAAAACTCTACACTTGTCAGCGTCTTTTCCAAAGATATTGCCCCTCGTTCACATATGGATTCGATCATTCTCAGATTGGCGCTATGCGGTACAAACCAGTCAAGGTCCTCATTCTTCATTCCAGCCTGCTCCAATAATCGTTCTACTCCCGCTGGGACAGAGCGAACAGCCCATTTATAAACCTCACGTCCATTTTGAGCAAGAAATCCATTAGCTTGCAGCTTTTCTCCATCTAAATAATCAGATAAACCTGCCCGATTCAGATGAACTCCCCCTTGCCCATAAGTTCCGATATCTGCGGTCAAAAATGATCCTCCATCCTCGTCATATTCAACAAGAGCAGCCCCTGCGCCGTCTCCAAAAAGTACACAAGTCGTCCGGTCCGTGTAATCCGTAATTTTGGACAACGTTTCCGCCCCCACCACTAAAACCTTACGGTGCAGACCACCCGTAATAAGGCCGTTAGCCAGGTGAAGTCCATAGGTGAATCCTGCACATGCTGCACTTACATCCATTGACCCCGTATCCGGAATATTAAAATGGGCCTGAATTCGTGAAGCTGTACTTGGAAAGTAGTAATCAGGCGTACTAGTCGCTACAATGATCATATCAACTTCGTTTATATTTACGTCATAGAGTTTAATCATACGTGTAACGGCTTGAATGCATAGATCAGATACATATTGATCTTCAGCCGCAATTCGCCGTTCACGCATACCCGTTCGTTGCATAATCCACTCGTCACTAGTATCCACAAGCTTCTCCAAGTCGGCATTCGTCAAAATCCGTTCAGGTACATAAGTACCCAGGGCCGTAAGCTTTGCTTTAGAATTCAACAATCCGATCACTCTCCTTTATAATCCTTGCTCCTATTATAACATCTGATACTAATACCTGGTACTAATTTATTTCAAAATAGCTTCAATTGCTATGAGTTATTCTCAATTTGTACCTTTCCTTTAAGTTAAATATAAATGTTTTACCTTTTCAACGCAAAAAAGAAGCATAACCTCAAAGAGATTATGCTTCTTTTTACTCTTGCTTGGCGGCGTCCTACTCTCCCAGGACCCTGCGGTCCAAGTACCATCGGCGCTGGAGGGCTTAACGGTCGTGTTCGGGATGGGTACGTGTGG
>NZ_JBSHGA010000022.1:9380-36586 GCF_053617595.1 Paenibacillus sp. NPDC055715 | reverse complement strand
CGGAGGGGTTCCACACGTACCCATCCCGAACACGACCGTTAAGCCCTCCAGCGCCGATGGTACTTGGACCGCAGGGTCCTGGGAGAGTAGGACGTCGCCAAGCAAATCCTTATGATTACTATTCCCTGATAGCTCAGTTGGTAGAGCACTCGACTGTTAATCGAGTTGTCACAGGTTCGAGTCCTGTTCGGGGAGCCATTTGCTCTCATAGCTCAGCAGGTAGAGTGCATCCATGGTAAGGATGAGGTCACCGGTTCGAACCCGGTTGAGAGCTTGTGTTATGGCCCGTTGGTCAAGCGGTTAAGACACCTCCCTTTCACGGAGGTAACAGGGGTTCGATTCCCCTACGGGTCATAGGGTAGTATGGAGGCTTAGCTCAGCTGGGAGAGCATCTGCCTTACAAGCAGAGGGTCGGGGGTTCGATCCCCTCAGCCTCCACCATATTTCATCCTCTTACCTGGTTGAAATATTGGGAATTGTGAATCATATGCATATTGGGGATTAGCCAAGCGGTAAGGCAACGGACTTTGACTCCGTCATGCATAGGTTCAAATCCTATATCCCCAGCCATTAAGAGCCATTAGCTCAGTTGGTAGAGCACCTGACTTTTAATCAGGGTGTCGAAGGTTCGAATCCTTCATGGCTCACCATTTTATTACATGCGCGTGTGGCGGAATTGGCAGACGCACTAGACTTAGGATCTAGCGTCTTTGACGTGGGGGTTCAAGTCCCTCCACGCGCATCTTGTTTTTGCGGACGTGGCTCAGCGGTAGAGCATCGCCTTGCCAAGGCGAGGGTCGCGGGTTCGATTCCCGTCGTCCGCTCCATATTTGCGCCCTTAGCTCAGCTGGATAGAGCGTTTGACTACGAATCAAAAGGCCGGGAGTTCGAATCTCTCAGGGCGCGCCATTTTTTTTTTAAAAAAATTATATGTCGGGATGTAGCTCAGCTTGGTAGAGCACCTGGTTTGGGACCAGGGGGTCGCATGTTCAAATCGTGTCATCCCGATACTAATTTGCGGGTGTAGTTCAATGGTAGAACTTCAGCCTTCCAAGCTGATAGCGTGGGTTCGATTCCCATCACCCGCTTACTGATTACCTAGAAGCCGAGAGGCTTCTTTTTATTTTGTCCACATTACATGAACTTTTTCTGTGTATAGGTTACTGCGGAAATCTCCTGTCATGCACAGTTCGGGATGACTCGTGATATTGTACATAGGAGCTCGTTACTTTAACACCCTGATCCAAAATTCCCCTCTAATGAATCTCTTTCTCCTGTAGCAAGGCTAATTTCGTGATCAAATCCCCTTCAATATAGGAATCCTATGACCGTTAACGATCCGGATCCATGGTGATAACTCCAAGGCTGCTGTATTTAGTTTGCACAATGCTTTCTATTTATGTGGGTATAGCTCAGTATGGATGAAAAAACAGCTCTGAAATATTGGAATTTGACTGTTTTGTGTATATCTTTGTGGATAGAAGCTTATTGTGGTTCACTTTGTCAACAAATAATAAACATATGCACATAATGATGCATGAATTTTTGTTTTGGAAATCACACTGTTTACAACACCTGTGCATAAAGTTTCATGATTCTCTAAAACATAAAAGTGATTTAAATTTCATTTTTTGTGTATAAAAATCCAGTATATTCCCAAAAAAAGTATTTCAAAAGCATGACTTTTTTCTGTAAATTTTGCAGCATTTCACGCGTTTTTATTGTATGATGTTAAGAAAGTTTCAAATTTTGCGTGTATACGTACCTTTGTAACAAAGCTGTATTTGGTGTGAACAGATCAGATGGGGGGAAAAGCATGACTGAGCTTACGTTAACCGCTAACAAAAACCAATCCAATAATCTACTACGGCGGGACGTTCGTTTTCTGGGGAATATTCTTGGTGAGGTTTTGGTTCATCAGGGTGGTAACGAACTTTTGGATATCGTGGAAAAGATACGTGAGATAAGTAAATCGTTACGTGCGGGGTATCAGCCGGAGTTGTATGAGGATTTCAAACAAATCGTTAGTGGACTGGATACGGACATTCGTCACCAGGTTATTCGCGCGTTTGCGATTTATTTTCAGTTAGTGAATATTGCTGAGCAAAATCATCGTATCCGCCGCAAACGGGACTATGAGCACTTTGCTGGTAAAGATGTTCAACGTGGTTCAATTGAAAGTTCTGTTCAGGAGCTTAAACAGGATGGATTTTCGGCTGAGGACGTTAGCAGTCTGCTGGAGGAGCTTTCTCTGGAGTTGGTTATGACCGCACATCCTACAGAAGCCACGCGACGGGTGATTTTGGACATTCACAAGCGCATTTCCGAGGACGTCATGCTGTTGGATAATCCTATGCTTACCTTGCGAGAGCGGGAACAGGTGCGGGAAAATCTGCTGAATGAAGTGATTACACTATGGCAGACAGATGAACTGCGCGATCGTAAACCAACTGTGTTAGATGAAGTTAGAAACGGGATGTATTATTTTCATGAGACTTTGTTTCATGTGCTGCCGGACGTATACCAAGAATTGGAACGATGTTTAGGCAAATATTACTCTGAGCAGAAATGGCATATTCCAACCTATTTGAGATTTGGCTCCTGGATCGGTGGGGACCGGGACGGCAACCCGTCTGTTACGGCTCATGTTACTTGGGAAACGTTACGTATGCAGCGTAAGCTGGCTTTGAGAGAGTATCAGCACACACTGAAGGAATTTATGGGTTATCTGAGCTTTAGCACTAGCATTATACGTGTCTCTGATGATTTGCTGGCTTCTATTGAGGAAGACCGGACTCATATTACGCTTAAAAAGATGGAAGTGTGGCATAACGAAAAAGAGCCTTACCGTATCAAGCTGGCCTACATGATAGCCAAGGTGAATAATATCCTGGATGAAAGCAAGCAGGGCACGAAGGAACGTTATAGCTCTGCTGAAGAGCTTATTGCGGATCTGAACGTTATTGACGACAGCTTGCGTCATCATTTTGCGGATTATGTGGCAGATACTTATATTCAGAAGATGATTCGTCAGGTAGAGCTGTTCGGTTTCCATACAGCTACGCTGGATGTACGTCAGCATAGTCAGGAGCATGAAAATGCAATGACTGAAATCCTCTCTAAAATGAATATCGTTGCGGATTATGGGAAACTGCCTGAGGAAGAAAAAATAGACCTGCTGGAAAGACTGCTGAACGAGCCTCGTCCGATTACGTCGCCATATTTGAAATATAGCGACAGCACTCAGGAATGTCTTGATGTATATCGTACGATTTATCTGGCTCAGGAGGAATTCGGCAAGCGATCCATTACAAGCTACTTGATCAGTATGACTCAGGGAGCAAGCGACTTGCTGGAAGTTATGGTGCTGTCTAAAGAAGTGGGTCTGTTCCGTATCGAGAAAGATGGCACAGTCGTATGTACACTGCAATCCGTCCCTCTGTTTGAAACGATAGGCGATCTGCATGCTGCCCCTAGTATTATGAAAAGGCTGCTGAACTTGCCTGTATATCGCCAATCTGTGGCAGCAATGGATCAGCTCCAAGAGATCATGTTGGGATATTCAGATAGTAACAAGGACGGCGGTGTGGTTACTGCGAACTGGGAGCTTCGGGTTGCGATGAATAGCATTACGGAAGTGGCTAACGAGTTCGGCGTAAAAGTGAAGTTCTTCCATGGACGCGGGGGAGCACTGGGACGCGGGGGAATGCCGCTTAACCGTAGCATTTTGGCCCAACCTCCTCATACGATCGGAGGCGGAATCAAGATTACAGAGCAGGGTGAGGTACTCTCATCCAGATACTCGCTCAAGGGCATCGCTTATCGAAGCCTGGAGCAGGCAACGTCAGCTCTGATTACCGCAGTTGCGTATAACCGTTCCGGTAAGAAGGAGGTGTTTGAGGAGAGCTGGGAGGAGATCATTGCCCGTATTTCCGAGGTATCGCTGGAGAAGTATCAGGATTTGATTTTCCGCGACCCGGATTTCTTCGCTTTCTTCAAGGAATCAACGCCATTGCCTGAGGTGGGTGAGCTGAAAATCGGCTCTCGTCCATCCAAACGTAAGAACAGTGAACGTTTTGAGGACTTGCGCGCTATTCCATGGGTTTTTGCATGGACGCAAAGCCGTTACTTGCTGCCTGCTTGGTACGCGGCTGGAACAGGGCTCCAAAGCTTCTATCAGAACAATGAGGATAACCTCAAGGTGCTGCAAACGATGTTCAAGGAATCAGCTTTCTTCCGGTCTCTTATTGATACACTGCAAATGGCTATTGCGAAGGCGGATTTGCTGATTGCAGAGGAATATGCGGGGATGTCCAATAATGAAGAGGCTCGCCAGCGCATTTTCGGACAAATTTCAGCGGAATTCAAGCTGACGTCCGAGCTGATTTTGAAAATAACAGGACAATCGGAAATTCTGGACGATGTGCCGGTAATTCAGGAGTCCATCCGATTGCGTAATCCTTATGTCGATCCGTTAAGCTACTTGCAGGTTCAATTGCTTAGTGAGCTACGCGAACTGCGTGACCAGAACGGGGACGATGCGGAACTGCTGCGTGAGGTGCTGTTAACCATTAACGGAATCGCCGCAGGGCTGAGAAACACGGGTTGATACAGCTTGGCGGCATGGATACAGACAATCGGGCGCTTATGGGTGCCCGATTATGCTGTCTGTTATGACGGAGCAAGATCCCTATTGGTGTCAACGCTACAGTTGATTTTTCGATAAAATTGAACTACGATGAATTATCATAACAATGTATTGAGTAACCCATCAGCAAGTCTGGGGGAGTAGAGAGTGGATAATATGGAAAGCCGCTTGGTTAGGCTGGTGCAAAAAGGGGATCAGCGAGCTTTTGCGGAGTTAGTCGAGTTATATAAAGATCGGATTTTTCATCTTTCCTATCGGATGCTGGGTAATCGTCATGAGGCGGAGGATCTGGTGCAGGAAACTTTTTTGCGTGTATATCGTAATTTGGAAAAATACGATCATGGGCAGAAATTTTCAACCTGGATTTACCGGATTGCGACGAATCTGTGCATCGATCGTCTGCGAAGGAGAAAGCCTACATACTCACTGGATGCTGAGATGAATGAGCAGGAAGGTGTGGATGGGTATGCTATGCTTGCCAGCGAAGAGCTTACGCCTGAAGGGCATACACTGTTGTCCGAGACACAATCCTTAATTCATGATGCCATTGACAGCCTTCCAGACAAATACAGGACGATTATGGTTTTGCGTTACTTGCAGGAGCTTTCCTTACAGGAAATTAGCGATGTGCTTAATCTTCCGGTCACTACCATTAAGACAAGGGTTCACAGGGGCCGGGATTTTCTACGCAAAAAATTGGAGCACAAGCTGTAAATCATGTGTTCAGGATCTTGGAAAGTGTGCGCACAGATGTTTTTTATGAAACATATTGCTCGTTGTAGCGTATGTAAAGTGAGCAAAGTTTCTAAGCCGAGGCATGTTATGTAGAGAAACACGGAAGAATATTAGAAAGGATTGGCTCATATGGATTGCAAACAAGCCGTCTCTTTTATGCATGACTATCTGGATGGCGACCTGTCCGAGCAGGACAAACAGGAATTAGAGCATCACTTGTTCACCTGCCCGGAATGCCGCATGCGTTTTAAAGAGCTGGAGCGGACGGATGCGATGCTTTATGGTACACGGCATCAAGTGCCGTGTGTATCGGATGAGCTGACACTTCGCATTATGAATGCTTTGCCGCTGCATAGAAGATCGCCAATGGTGCCCATGCTGACTTGGGTGAATAGGCATCCGGCTGTTACGGCCGCTGCTTTCTTTCTTGTTATTATATGCTCAAGTATGGCCAGCTTTTCGACCACAGACCATCAATTGGTAGTCAAAGGAAGCGATCTGGATCAGGTTGTTATTCAAGGGGATACCGTGATCGTGCCTGAAGGTAAATCCATTGCTGGAGATTTGACCGTCCAAAATGGCAAGGCTCGGGTATATGGCGATGTGGAAGGGAATGTAACTGTGATTGATGGTTCCTACTATCAAGCGTCCACAGCGCATATTGCAGGACAGGTCAAAAGTATTGATCAAACCTTGGACTGGATCTGGTATAAAGTTACTGATTTGTTCGGGGGGACGTCCTCTCCATAAAAAGAAGCTTGAACTGGCAAGAATGATATCGAGCGCCTGAAAAGGCGCCTTTTTTGTATATGAATGAAGCTGGCGATTTGTACTTTATTTTACTGATTTTAGTTGTTTTTTTGTCGTGCGGCTTGCAACGCGGGCCTTATCGTTATAACCTAGATAGAGAGAGCATACTGTGTACATATTAACACTCACTCAGAAAATTGCGGGGGCATGCGCATGTTGGATTATTTCGCGGACCTGACTTGGAAAGAGTCCATTAAAGATATTATCGACATCCTGATCGTAACCTATATTATGTATCAGCTTATTTTACTTGTTCGCGGAACGCGTGCAGTTCAATTGCTAAAAGGAATTTTGTTCCTGGTCGTCATTTGGGCATTTAGCACGTGGTTTGATCTGTATACGCTCAAGTGGCTGATGAACCAGATGTTCACCTTTGGTGTGGTAGCTATTTTCATTATTTTTCAGCCTGAATTGCGTCGTGCTCTGGAACAACTGGGGCGAGGCAAGCTGTTTGGGCGTTCTTCTGCGGATGATGAGGAGATAAACAAGTTAATCGGGGAAATGATTAAGGCGCTGAACTATTTATCACGTAGAAAAATTGGGGCCTTGGTCGTATTTGAACGCGAAACGGGGCTAAACGAATACACGGAGTCCGGTATCAAGACACAGGCAGTGGTCAGTTCCGAATTGCTGATCAATATATTTATTCCAAATACGCCTCTGCATGATGGTGCGGTCATTATTCAAAATAAGCAGATTGCTTCTGCGGCCTGTTACTTACCACTGTCGGAAAATCCATTTATCAGCAAGGAGCTGGGAACTCGTCACCGGGCAGCGATTGGGGTGAGTGAGGTAACGGATGCCGTAACTGTGGTGGTATCAGAGGAGACAGGGCAAGTTTCTTTGGCTATCAATGGACAGGTCGTGCGCGATATTAAGGAAGAATCCTTGATATCCAAGCTGTATGAGGAGTTGCGGCCGACACCGTCTTTGAAGGAAAAACGCGGCTCATTCTGGAATCGGAGGGGAGGCCGTGGAAATTCATGATGGACAAATGGATTAACAACAATACGATTTCTAAAATATTGGCACTCGCGGTTGCCGTCCTGCTGTGGGGAATGGTTCATTTGGATACTGGGACGCCTTCGTCTACGCTGACCGTTTCTTATAATAATAAAGTGATTGATAATGTAGGCATTCAGGCCAGTGGTCTGGATGAGTCAAAATATGTATTGTCTACAATGGATACTGACCATGTGAAAATGGAGGTTAGAGGACAGCGTTCCGTGCTGACTTCTTTTTTCGCAGATAATTACCAGGCTCAATTGGATTTGAATGGGTTAGGAGCAGGGACTAAAACCTTACCGCTTGTAGCGGATCTGCCGAATGGCGTGGAATTGGTGTCTATGACTCCTAATCGTGTTACGGTCACGATTGAGGAAAAGGAAACGAAATCATTTAATGTTTCTATTGTTTCTAAGGGGAAACCGGATACCGGCTTGCAGCTTGGAGAGCCTGTGGTTACCCCTCAAACGGTGAAGGTCACCTTGCCTAAAAGCCAGTTGAGTACAGTGGCTGCGGTGCAGGGGGCTGTTGATACGGAGGGAATCTCGGAGAAGTTTGAGCAGAAGCGGGTGAAGCTGAAGGCTTACAACAAAAAGGGACAGGAACTTACAGGAGCGGTCATTGAGCCTTCCACAGTGTCTGTTGAAATCCCGGTGACCCAGCAAACGAAGTCCGTGCCTGTGAAAATTGTCTATTCCGGGGAGCTGCCGAACGGTTTGGCGCTTTCCAAAGTAAATGTAAATGTAAAAGAAGCGGCCGTTTACGCTTCGCAGGATGTTTTGAATAGCCTTAGCTCCTATGTTACGGCTACACTCGATCTGAGCCAATTAACGGAAGCAGGGACCCACACAGTTCAAGCTAATTTGGCAGCGCCCGCCGGTTCTGATAAAATCGAGCCTGGCTCGATACAAATTCAGGTGACAGTTATGCCATCTAATCAGGTGACCGATGCGGAGCGGACATTGGCAGGCATTCCGATTGTTGTGCAGGGGGCAGCAGACGGGACGACTGCGACTATTACAAAGCCTGCGGATAAGACGATGGATGTTACCGTGAAGGGGCCGCAGGATATGATAAGCAATTTAACCAACGATGATATTAGTTTGGTCGCAGACGTAAGTGGTCTGGGAGCAGGTCAGCATGGGGTTGCTTTGAAGGTAGGCCTGCCCAAATACATTACGCAATCCGGAAACGCCAGCCAGCTAACGGCAACGGTGAACATTGAGAGCCCTTCAACGCCGGCTGTAATGAATCCGGGCAGCGGGAATGAATCAACCCTTTCCGGCAGCGGGAATAAGGGGCAGGAGAGGCAACAGGAGGGCCAGAGCGGTCAAAGCGGCTCCTCTGATACAAACCCCGGGAACAATGCGGCTGCGGAGGATAAAACGAATCCTCATAACGGCGCAGATTTTTCTGCAAATGGAACCCCGGAGAGCGGTCAGCCATAACATGATTTATCTGTAGTAAATATTTAAGGTTCATTAGACAAAAAAGGGAGTCATTATACATGGGGAAATATTTTGGTACAGATGGTGTACGAGGCATTGCTAATCAGGAACTTACAGCAGAACTGGCATATAGCATTGGCCGCTGCGGCGGATATGTTTTAGCAGGGAATGTAGAAAAACCGACAGTTGTTATTGGTATGGATACACGGGTGTCCGGTCTGATGCTGGAATCGGCGCTTGTAGCCGGTTTGCTGTCTATCGGGGCTAATGTGGTTCGCCTGGGTATCGTTTCAACGCCGGGAGTCGCTTATCTTACACGTCAATTGAAAGCGGACGCTGGTGTAATGATCTCGGCTTCCCACAATCCGGTGGAAGACAACGGCATTAAGTTTTTTGGCGGCGACGGGTTTAAATTGACAGATGAAACGGAACTGAAAATCGAAGAGCTGATGGATGCAAAAGAGGATCAATTGCCTCGTCCAATTGGCGGCGGATTAGGTACGGTTATTGTAGACGAGCATTCTCGCTACGATTATCTGGAGTTTTTGAAAACAACGATTAGCCATTCTTTTGAAGGGCTCAAAATCGTACTGGATTGTGCGAACGGAGCGGCTTATGAGCTGGCACCGAAGCTTTTTGCGGAATTGGGAGCCGAAGTTCACACCATCGGTGCGGAGCCAAACGGGCTGAATATTAACGATCATTGCGGTTCAACCCACCCTGAGAAGCTGAAAGAGGAAGTACGCCGCTTGAAAGCTGACATTGGTCTGGCCTTTGACGGCGATGCAGACCGTCTGATCGCGATTGATGAGAATGGGGAAGAGGTAGACGGCGACTATATCCTTTGTATCTGTGGGGATGCGCTGAACCGTGCTGGAAAGCTCAAGGACAGCACTATTGTATCTACTGTGATGAGTAATATCGGTTTTTACAAAGCAACGGAAAAGCTGGCGCTCAAGACTGCAAAAACTGCGGTTGGTGACCGGTATGTGATGGAAGAAATGCGCCGGGGCGGCTTTAATCTGGGCGGTGAGCAGTCTGGTCACGTTATTTTCCTCGATTACAACACGACGGGCGACGGCATGTTGACCGGAATTCAACTGGTGGATACCCTGAAAGCATCCGGTAAAAAGATGAGTGAGCTGAAATCGCTCATGAAGCAGTATCCGCAAGTGCTGGTTAATGTGCGTGTACAGGACAAACGCAATTACGAGGGCAATCCTGCTATTGCAGAAGCGATTGAGCAAGTGGAACAGCAATTGGGTGATAATGGACGCGTATTGGTTCGTGCTTCTGGTACAGAATCGCTTATTCGTGTTATGGCTGAAGGACCGGATAAGGATGAGCTGGAGCAATTTGTAGGACAGATCGTAGATGTTGTAAAAAAAGAATTGGTTTAAAATTTTGTAAAATGTCGGTTGCCTGTTGAAGGTAAGCAGGCGACCGCGTTTGCAGATATTATTTTTAATTGAGTACTTACCAGAACTTGCAAATATGAATAAAGTGTCATTGCTAAATGTTGCTGAGCTGAATATAATATAGGGATGCTGTAACTCAAATAGAGAAAACGAGGGTTGTAGGGTAACGTAATACAAGCGCCAGAGCTTGATTTTGCGCGGGGGAACTTGTTGGTGAAGCAAATCATTCAGTTAGGATGATGTTGCTTGCAGATGGGTTCACGGCAAAGCGAGCTGACGAGGTGAGGGTGTTCGAAACATTCGGCGGGGACCTTCCGGTGAAGCATCGAGCCGTAAATCGGCAGCGGAAAATAAGCAGGCAACTGTTTACACAACGCACCGGTAGATGCTCTTATTTTATAACCTAAATTATAAGATTCATCTCATGAATGTGCGGCCATCATCATTGGCGTGCGCGGTTTGGGAATTTCGTTACATTCGTGAAGAGATGCCTGTAATTTCTATAGTTATCATTGACAACTTCATAGATGAATGAACTTTATTTCGCAATCTACCGCACACGTTAGTCTGTGATGACTCGTCCTGTGAAATGATGATCGGGAGGATAACGAATATGTGTGGCATTGTAGGATATATTGGTGATCAGAATACGCAAGAGGTATTGATTGACGGGTTAAAAAAGCTGGAGTACCGCGGTTATGACTCTGCCGGTATTGCCGTGTTTACAGATTCAGGACTGAAAGTAGCCAAGGCTAAAGGTCGTCTGGCGAATCTGGAAGCGAAGCTGGATGGTGCGCCGCTGGTAGGCCATGCAGGTATCGGGCATACACGTTGGGCAACACATGGTAAGCCTTCAGATGAAAACTCCCATCCGCATTTGGATGAGAGCCAAAAGTTCTCCGTGGTTCATAACGGAATTATCGAGAACTATCTGGAACTGAAAGAACAGCTGATCAGCGAAGGTCATACCTTTATTTCCGAAACGGACACGGAAGTTATTTCCCACTTGATTGCGCGTGAATATAAAGGGGATATCGTCAAAGCGGTACAAAAAGCAATTACCTTTATGCGCGGTGCCTTTGCACTGGGTGTGCTGACAGAGCACGAGCCTAATAAGCTGGTAGCTGTTCGTCAAGCTAGCCCGCTGGTTATCGGTGTGGGAGAAGGCGAGAACTTTATCGGTTCCGACATTCCGGCTATTCTTAAATATACACGCAATGTATTTATTTTGAACGATGGCGAAATGGCCGTTTTGACCAGTGATGCCGTCGAATTAATGACAATGGAAGGCCAACTTATTTCTCGGGAAATGATTCATGTCGAATGGGATGCTGTAACAGCGGAAAAAGGCGGCTATGAGCATTTCATGTTGAAAGAAATTCACGAACAGCCTAAGGCTTACCGTGACACAATGTTGGGTCGAATCGACAAAGAAGCTAAAAAAGTTGTCCTTCCTGAGTTGAAGCTGACAGAAGAACAAATTAAAAATATTCGCAATATTCAAATCGTTGCTTGCGGTACAGCCTACAATGCTGGTTTGATTGGTCGTACGGTTATTGAAAGCCTGACTCGTATTCCGGTGGAAAACGACGTGGCTTCCGAGTATCGCTATCGTTCGCCAATCGTAACACCAGAGACATTGGTAATCGTAGTGAGTCAATCCGGTGAAACTGCTGATACGTTGGCAGCACTGCGTGAAGCACAAGCGAACGGCGCTCATGTACTGGCGATTACAAACGTAGTTGGCAGCTCCATTGCCCGCGATGCAGATGATGTGTTGGCTACACTGGCAGGACCTGAAATTGCCGTAGCCTCCACCAAGGCATATTCTTCGCAGTTGATTGCGTTTTACCTGTTTGGTCTGTATCTGGCTCAAGTACGTGGTACACAAACGGATGAGCAAGTAGCTCATGTGTTGGCTGCTATGGAATCACTGCCAGAGAAAGTAGAAGAAGTGCTGGGCAAAGCAGACGCGATTAAAGCATATGCTGAGCAAATTGCCAGCCACAAGCACCTGTTCTTTATTGGCCGCAGTCAGGACTATGCTGTAGTACAGGAAGGTTCCCTGAAGCTCAAGGAAATCTCCTACATTCATTCCGAGGCTTATGCGGCAGGTGAACTGAAGCACGGTACGTTGGCATTGATCGAAGACGGTATTCCGGTTATCGCTTTGGTAACACAGGAATCCGTGTTGGAGAAGACCGTGAGCAATATCAAGGAAGTGAAGGCACGTGGTGCAGATGTTCTTGCGATTACGTATGAAGAGCACGCTGTTGAACTACTGAAATCCGTGGATCAGGTATTTGCAATTCCAAAGACACTTCCGATCTTGTCTGCTGCGATTTCGGTTGTATCTCTCCAGTTGTTGGCTTACTATACTTCCCTCGCCTTGGGTCATGATGTGGATAAACCACGTAACCTGGCGAAAAGTGTAACGGTTGAGTAAGGGCAGTATATTGATACAAATGGTTGTTCAGTTACATTAAAGTTGGTACCTTTACGTTATAGTTAGTACTTTGACATTATAGTTGGTGTCTTAACATTATAGTTGGTTCCTGATGTTTTAAAACCGGTTGTCCTAGTTTAGGATGACCGGTTTTTTAGGTACTTGAATTTACCTGTATTAAGCTCCCGTAGACTTTATTTATTTTCTGTCTACAGACAATAAAATTGTGTGCTAAATATTAATAACACCTCTTATTGGTAAATATTTGAAAAGGATCGATGATACTTTGAAGTGCACCCCTTAGAATAGACATTGGAATAACCCCCTGGTTTATCCGATGAAATCTAGGGATACATTTGTTATGCCGGCGAAAAAGGGAACAAAATTTAACAAGTATACATTTGAAACCAAAGTAGAGGCCATACAGCTCCATATCGAAGAAGGTTGGACGTATCGTAGACTCATGAAGAAGTTCGGGATCGCAAATCGACATCGATTAAAAGATGGATGCGCAAATACAAGCAACTCGGTGAATTTGGGCTCATGGACCAGCGAAGACGGCGTAAGGAGTATGTCGATCAGGATAGGTATGTGCAGGAGCTGAAACGGGAAAACGACACGCTAAAAAGATTTTGGAAAATCTGGATACAGGAGATGAAGCACGCAAATATGTAACCACTGATAAAGCTGCGAAAGACTATCCTATTAGCAAACTTTGTACGCTTTTCAAAGTTTAGATGTCCAAAGAAAATAAAGTATTAGACTGAAAAATAAAGTGTTAGACTTGGAAAATAAAGTTGTAGACTGAGAAAATAAAGAATTAGACTGGCGGGTGCTTCATTACGCTAACGGGCAGGATAGTTCTACCGAAAGTAGTCGCCGGAATGGAGACGCTGGTTTACCTCCATAATTCTCGGACAGCAGAGATCGATCACATATCCCTTGATGATGTCTTGGAATACGCAGCCGGGGCCGTGGTAAGGAAAACGCTGAAGATTGCCGAGCGCGAAGAGCCGAAGAAGCCTGCCGATTCGCCAGACGTCGTAGACTATGTAACGCATCGGTCGGCAGCGGGAGAAGACAGGTGAGATAGCAGATAAACCCCAAGGCTATGTAAGTCGGGGGTATATGCTTATCATCTTATACGAGTTCAGGTTGGTTTCAGAAACGCTACGGGGCTTTTCCGATCATTAGTTCCGGAAATAAATCAAAGATATACCGCCTCTGTACGCTATAGCTGCGCGCTATAATGGAACTAGAGGTGTTTTTAATGTTTATTGAACCGATGTTGCTTGAAAAACGAGAAACCCCGTTCGACGATGGCCGCTACGTCTTTGAACCGAAAACATCAGGTATTCAATAATTGTCGGCTTTCATTTTTCTCTCTAAATAGACCACTTCCGTATTACTGTCCAAATTCGGACCGCAATGTAGCATCATGAAGATTCAGCCCATTTTAAGAAAAATTCCTTTTGCTTTTCCCGGAATTCATCAAGTTCACGCAGAGATACTTTCATTTGTGACAGACGAGAAGCTGCCAACTTGGCATATTCCGGGGTACCCGCCCAGTTCGATTGCTTAGCAGTCCACATGGCACAGAACTGCTAGGCAGTGAGCGCATCAATTTCAGCTGTAAGCCCGTTTGTCGTGCCAACAAGCATTAGAAAACGATTGAGTTCTAGGTCTTCCTTGGCTTCTATGTTTGCAACCACAGACGGATGCCATTTTCTTGCAAATGTTTCCTCCCCAACATGCGTATCAAAACGCACGGTAATTCTTGTACCAGATGGTACGGAAAGCTGATACTTGCCCTCTTCATTAGTGTAAGTCTTGGACACTTCATTATGCTCATCTTGATATACACACACTTTGATCATATGAATTGGTGTCCGCTCATATCCGTGTACCTGCCCATAAATTGAAATTTCTTTGGACATAAGAACCTCCCTAAAACTAGTCCCTTCAAGGGACTAGTTGCCGCGGCTATCATTGCTGTCGCCTTCGTCAGTTTTAATTTAAAGTTCGTTCCAAACGATAAGATTTCATTCAAACTGTTCAATAAGATTACCTTTTTTTCAATATCTACTTACTTCTCAGAATTAGCAATTGAATCAATCCACAATATATTATGGGATGTATGAGACAAAAAGGTCCCATTCATTTTCGAGCAACTGGAATAGCTTAGCTTCATTGTGAATTCTATTGCCCCTGCCGTAGCTGAGGCACCACGACAATTTTCTGCGACAATTCTATGCTGTCTTCCACAAGAGTACCACCAACTTGCTCCTTAATAGTTAGTTTGACTATTACGATGCCGCCATCAATAAAGAATGTATTCGGCTCAATCTTAACAAACCCAACTTTTCCATGAAGATTCCGGAACTTTCTCTCTCTATTTTCACCAAGGTCGCCCAATTCGATGACGGGGGTTTCGATAATTGCAGCACCTATAAGGGCTTCATTCGTTACACCGGTGAAACCCCTAAATTCTTGTGGTCCATCAGTCCAGATTTTAAAACCAGCAAAAGACAATCCCAAGCCTTCGTATGTGAAACCTTCTCCGCCAAACAAAATTTTCACTTGCATATATCCGTCTCCTTAAACCAAGTGGAACAGAAGCCCACTCCCATTCGCAGGATCAGTTATGTTGCCAGGAATGATGCCTTTTCCAGAAATCAGATCCATTAAGAATATTTACTCCCGTACCATAATTCATACCATATTCAAAATGTATACTTTCCAATTACTCTATGGTTTAGAGCCAACATTTTGGCAGTTTTATACGCTTAGCATTAGCGGACACGCATTCGTCCCGTTCCTGACGGCCTTTACGGACGTAACAAGCCGATCTCCGACTGACTGATGACCGCTAATGATGTTTAGTGGTCATGATTTCGAGTAGTTAAAAACCGCGCCGCAAAGCAAAAACCATCCTTAACGTATATTTCCGTTAAAATGTTGGCTGAATCCCTCTATACAATGACTTTTAAAGGACTATGCAATTTTTGGATCTATGCGCAATGAATATGATCCCTAATACTGTGAAAAATAATCTTGTTCGTTTTTAAAAAAATTAAGGAGGATTACAAACATGATCGAAAATCAATATAAAGGGATTGTAGAAAACGGAGAGTTTCACATTAGACAGAGAGAACCAATTGAGTGTAATACAGTTAGATTAACAAGAATATCCATGCAAGCCGCTCAAACTCCCGAAAGTGCTCAAATTGACCTCTCTAGTTATGAAGGACAAACCATTATGGTTAGAGGGGAAGAAAATGGTTGTTGGATATATTCCGCTGAACTTATTAAATGAGTTGTATTATAACAGAACAGTCATAAAAATTCATGTGGCTCGTGTGGTGGATTTCCACTAAATTCAGTTAGGCAAAAGATTGCATCTTTCTTAACGATCAGGAAGGGCTAACAAGCTGGCGACGATGAATCCACTGTAAGCAATATTTCGGACTTAATTAAGTGATGATTCAGGTGCTGCAAATTCTAGAGAAAATTTTCAGGGTGCAGAACAAATGCAAAGCATTGGCGTGTGATGGTGATCAATTGATTTATGGGAACTAGCGAATCCTCTCAGACTGCAGTTGAATACCGGGCAGGAAAGATTCCTGTTTGAGCAGAACAAATGCGGGCGGACGCTACAGTTGGCCATCGGCATTATAGACCGGTTCCCAGAGCTGCTTGAAAATTCGGGAATATGTAGGACAAGCGTTGTACATTTGTCCGGACTGCGACAGATTTGAACCGAGAAACAGGGGGTACGGTGGTACTTGGCGCTGGAAACGCGGGCGTAGGGAATGACATATTGACGCTTTATGGTGGACGGATCGGGTATATTACAACTGGAAAACACTCGCCTCTCGTGCCCTCGCTTGGGCTACGTCCACATCCACCGTACGAAGCAGTAACATTTAGTTACCTTTCAAGAAACAGAATCTAAAAAGAGCAACTTAAGATCCGGTATGAAGTCAACTAATCCTGAGCTGCTCTTAGTATACAGGGGAGTAGATAAACATGAACTGGGAAAGCGTAAGGCAGCAAATGATTAGTATTGCAAAGCAGGAATTCGAAGTAACGTGGAATAGAGGAACCAAAAAGGAAAATGATATGCAAGTGCGGATACGTGAATATTGGGAACAAGGAGTTTATAAAGGTGTAACTGTTCCAGACTATATAACAATTCCAGGGAGCGCTTGGAGTTCTGCCTTTATCTCGTGGATTATCACACAGGCCGGCGGAGGCGACCGTTTTGGCAAAGTCCATGACGAACAAAATTATCGGGATGAATTCGGTAATCCGGCCGCACATTGGCGCTATACTGCGCCCGCCAAGATTAATCGACAAATGAGTAGTGCCATTAATCCCTTTTGGGCTTTCGCTATTGATGAGGTGAGACCGCAAGAAGGTGATATTGTAGTAAAGAGTAGAAATGGAAGTGGTGCGACCTGGAACGATTTTTTTTCTAAAGAGACGCACGGAGACATTGTCGTTGGTGTAAGTTCTATTGACATAACAGTCATCGGTGGAAACGTATCAGATACTGTTAATCAAAAAACTTTCCCGCTCAATGACAATAGATTTGTATATTCAACGGATGGAGCAAACTCTCATTTTGCAATTGTCCGGATCAATATATAGCGGATCTGTGGAGAGCAAACATCAACCCTATCTTCAGTGACATCGGATACTCTGGGCGTGATAATTTGAAAATTTTATTCTTACCACTGGACCATTCAGGCCATTTTGTACATACTTTATGCTTCGTGTGGTTCCCGATTCATGTCGAGATGAACTCCTGCATAAGGGCCAGTGCGGTTGTCGTGCCTCCCTGCAGCCGACGAAGCTTCTGCCATTCGTTATGGAAAAAGCGATTATATGAGGGGGAAGCAAAAAAGACAATGAAAAAAGTTATACAGATTGTCCCGCAATTGGACTCGCCAGTTCACGCCCTCTTTCAGTTTGGTGGAGTGATGGGCGAGCGCCTGGAGGCCAATCAGCGCAACTGGCTGATGGTCGCGCCCATCGCCAATCCGTCGATGGTAGAAATGTTTCGGGATCGTGATAAACCAGGTGGTGATCCGAGCTGTCGCCTTCTATGGTGGTCGGGAGAGTTCGCTGGCAAATACTTGACCTCTGGCGTAATGGGATTCCGCATTTCACGCGACCCCCATCTACGCGAAACCCTTCAGAGCTTCGTCGATGAGCTGAATCGTTATCAAGCCCCTGACGGTTATCTGGGCCTTTTGAGCATTCAGCGTGCCCAGCTAAGCACGCATCTTCTAGCCGGTGAAAGTCCGGTCGCAGGAGGGGCAAAGCCCCTGCGTAGCTAGGATACTTGCGTATGGCGAAATCTGTACGTAAAAGCGTATCGACGGAAGTACCTGTCAGAGACAGGGCAAGCGACAATCCAGGCCGCAACATCAAGTGAATCCTGCCGCGTCGTTAAAAAGGTCTCGCAAGAGGAAAGAGAGGAAGCCAAGTCCCGTGAAGTTGGACGAAGGCCAAGGAAGCTATTTGGAACTTGGAACGGTAGCGAAGAATCCTCCGGTGTAAAGGAAGCGGCATGGACTGAAAGAGGATGCAGTGAACTGGGAGACCCTCCCCCACACGGATTTTTTTTTAGAAACCCGTAAAGAGACGCTCTATAAGTCCAGAAGACAAAATGAACCGTCTGTGGGAAGGGAGTCCGAGGGGCCCATAGTACCGAAGAACCTAGGGACAACATAACCTTGGGGAGGGAAGGAGCACTGCTTTGTTTATGCTATTGGAGGAGGTACGAGTGAGTGAATGCCAAACGGCTAACAACACCAAAGGAAAAAGTTCAAGAACTCCAAGAAAAGCTAGGTCATGCGGCCAAGGAAAACAACAAGCGTAAATTCCATGCCCTGTATGACAAAGTCTACCGTGGAGATGTGCTCTGCGAAGCATGGAGACGAGTGAAAGGGAATAAGGGAGCGGCAGGTGTAGATGCCGTGACGCTCGCAGATATTGAGGAACAAGGAGAAATGAGCTTCCTCAAGGACTGCGAACGAGCGTTGAAGGAAGGCAACTACCATCCGCAGCCTGTACGGCGGCACTATATACCGAAGAAAGATGGGAAGCAAAGACCGCTGGGCATCCCTACCGTGCGCGACCGAGTCATACAGATGGCAGTGAAGCTGGTGATTGAACCTATCTTTGAAGCGGATTTTAAGGAGGTATCCTTCGGGTTTCGCCCGAAACGGAGTGCGAAAGGAGCGCTGGAACGAATTCGGAAAGCCTGCAACCGCAAAGGGAATTGGGTGGTCGACGTCGATATCCAAGGTTACTTCGACAATATTAATCAAGAGAAGCTCATGAAATTGGTGCAGATGCGCATCAACGACAGGCGGATACTCAAATTAATACGGAAGTGGCTTCAAGCGGGAGTGATGGAAGAAGGAACGATCAGGCGCTCGGATCTAGGCACGCCGCAAGGTGGAGTCATTTCACTGCTTCTGGCGAACATCTATCTGAACTACTTTGACCGACTGTGGGAGAAACACGGAAGTGGAGTCCATTTTCTACGTTGTCTCTTCTTCGCTAATCTCTTTTGGCTATAGTCCGTGTAGTAGTACTTTCTCCATCCTTGAATCTTTGGATTGAGTCACTTGACATGCTCCACGAACGGTTTACGACGCATGCTCGGAGGGGCTAACCTTTCTTTAACTACCTTTCGTATACGTTCCTCTGCTTTCTTGGTTAGCCACTGCTGTGTGGTATAGTACACTTTTCCTTGCGACGTTTCTGCTTTTGTTTTCCGGTGATGCATTCCTAAGAAGTCGAATCCCTCATCTCCTGTCCACAGGCCTACAATACGAGTCTTGGTTGGGTGTAGGGTTAGTTCCAGACGTTCCATGATCCTGCATATGAGCTCATACGCATGCTCGGCGTCCTTTTTGGTTTTGCAGACCACTACAAAATCGTCTGCATACCTCGTCAACCCTCTGGATGGGTTCAGTATCTGAGGTGAAGTATATCGCCAGTCAACATGGACTAAAAACGCTGTTGTAATCTGCATGCCCATGAATGACAAACATCGGAAAGCCGTATGAGGGAAAACCTCACGTACGGTTTGATGAGGAGAGGCTGGGTTTTGCCCAGTCTTTTACTCTAGAAACGGATGACTAGCAGGGAGTGTAGGAATCAACCGCTATGGGATCTGTGGGGGCAGTACCACTGCATGCTCGGACTTTATCTCTGGCATCGTGAAACCGGCGACGCCATAGCAATGCAAGCTTGCCTTCGCGCCGCGAACTTCTTCTATCGATTTTTTATCGACGACGGCAATCCGGTTGACGCGGCCGGCGCTCCGGCGATGAACCAAGCGTGCGCCCATATCTTTGCGTTTCTTTACCAGGAAACTGGCGAGCCTCGCTATCTCCAGATGGTTCAGGCAGTCGAGCGAGCCTGGGTTACGAGTGGTGGGAATTACGTGGGAGGATTTCAACAGGGAGAATCATTCTTCCAAGGTCGCCAACCGCGCTGGGAAAGCCTCCACGCCGTGCAGGCCGTAGAAACGTTAACAGATAACAAGGATAGTGTTTCTAGGTCCGGCTTCACCTGTTTTGGGAGCGGTGATGGTACGACAGCTTTCGGGTATGATTCCCCCCGAGCGCTTGCGTAGATCGCCGGATATTTGGCCCAATGACTACATCCGTCACAGAGACTTTCTTGGGGAGCTCACCCCAATCGAAACAGATTTAGATAAAAGGGATGCATCATTTATCTTGGAAGGGAATTGGCAATTTGAGGCGAAAGGGAGACTTCGTTCCGTCAACTTTCTAACTCATTTCTTACGACATCAAGACTTTCACATCATGCTTCACGAAGACAATCCGGCGAAACTCCACTCTGCGGCGTTTCCCAAATCTGGGCGCTCACTGTTCCTTCATCCGTGCCCCCTGCCTTTAACCACTTCCGTACCAGCTTCAAGATGCAACTGTCGCTGATTCGCATTTCTACCAGCTTCATGAGTTTTTCTTGGTTGATGTTATCGAAATAGCCTTGGATGTCGGCGTCGATCACCCAATTGCCTTTGCGGTTGATGCTTTCCGAATGCGTTCAAGCGCTTACTTCGTGCTCCGCTTTGGGCGAAATCCATACGAGAATTCCTAGAAATACGCTTCAAAGATCGGTTCTATAACCAGTTTCGTCGCCATCTGTATAACACGGTCTCGGACTGTAGGAATACCTAAAGTTCTTTGTTTACCATTGCCTCCTTTATGAGTCGGTGGCATTCGTGCAGGAAGATATATTCTCCCAGCTGTTCAATATCTGCCAACGTACGGTTTTTGGATTAAATTTTATGTTTAACGGGCAGTAATATACTGTGTTATCGCTGAATAAAAAAAGCAAAATTCCTATCTAAGAGGATGCCCACGAAACCGGCGCAGTACCACACGACTTAATTACCGTAAGCAAAAGACCACCGTGAGAGAGGTGCAGCATAATGACGCTCGAACTAGGCGACCATGTTTGGTACTGGAATGGCAACATCTCACTTGACCAGAACATCCCGAGGGCCCTTTGGTTCCCGGATTCGAATCCCCACGATCCAAACGATTACCAGGACCACGGGAAGGATATCTACAATTACGTGGTCTACGCCGATGAAATCGCGCGTGGGCGCCCGCACATGCGGAACTACGAAGGCAGCTTCGCGTGGCTTAACAACAACCCCGGGAACATCACAGGCCGATCCGGCGGGCCCGACTTCGGGCAGTATCCCGGCAAGTTCAACTGGCACAACTTCTTGATCTTCCCGACGTGGAGCGATGGATTCAACGCGATCGCCTTGCTGCTGCGCAGCCCGGCTTACGTGGACCTGTCAATCTTGGACGGATTCAAGAAATACGCCCCCGCGTCAGACGGAAATGACCCGGTCGAATACGCCAAAGCGGTGATTGCGGCTTTGACGCACGAGGGCGTTACGGTGAATACTCGGATCGGCGACCTGACCGACGACCAGATGTTGGTCATGCAAAACAAGATCCAAGAAGTCGAGGGCGTCATTCCCGGCGATAGTCTCGCGTGGGACTCGGAGGACATACCAACAGAGATCGCGAGCCAATTGCCGTAGATCGATGCACTCGGCCGAGCAGGTTGCCGCGGGAGACCATAGTTCTGGAGGCTATACCAGCCGACACGTCCGTGAGAAGCGTGTAGAAGCCGCCCATCATGTCGTTCGGGGCGCGCATGAAAATTTGCGCGCCGTACACCCGGGCCGTTGTCCTGTGCCGGGTTGTGCGGTTGGAACTTAGTGATGTGGGCGTCGAATGCCGCGTATAACTGGATGCCCTCGTCGGCTCCGATATCCATGCCGTACTGGATATACCAATTCGGCCCCTGGTGCCCTCCCAGAATCTAAAAAGAGGGCGTTTTGGCAAAGTTCATAACGAACAAAATTATCGGGATGAATTCGGTCCGGCCGCACATTGGCGCTATACTGCGCCCGCCAAGATTAAACGACAAATGAGTAGTGCCATTAATCCCTTTTGGGCTTTCGCTATTGATGAGGTGAGACCGCAAGAAGGTGATATTGTAGTAAAGAATAGAAATGGAAGCAATGCAACCCAATGATTTTTTTCTAAAGAGACACACGGAGACATTGTCGTTGGTTTGAGTTCTACTGACATAACAGTCATGTGCAAATATTAAAACAAAATATTACCAGCTATAATCTGGAATAAAGGTCTTAATACCGAGAACGAAGTCAATTTCATAATTCAGTTTGCTGAATAGCAAGACTCGGCCAAAATCTAAGGTCATTTTTTAAAAAATTAGGCCACTTGCTGGGAGTTGCGCAACCGCTGGTTTAACTTGTCTAGCGCAAACTTGCTGAGATTGTAAGCTAGTGTACTGAGCTGGAAATCAACACTTGCCCGGACGCCGCGGTGACGCGTACGTTTCATGCCGAAATACTCTTTAAGATATGCAAAAACTCGCTCCACCGCCGTACGCTTTTTGTACAGTTCTGTAAAGCTCTCGCTACATCTTGCGGAATAGGTGTGCTTGCGTAAATCCGTTTGTATGCGGATTTTAAACACCTTTTGGCAGCCGGAACCGGAAAGTGGACAGTCTTTGCACTGGATCGGCTGGGTATACTTCAGCGTTTCGTACTTGGCATCAAAACTGTCGTAGCGATAGGTATGTGCCCCTGTGAGCATACGGGATTGTAGTCCGAGTTCATTCCCTTGGGCGGCTCTTTGTGGTGAATCATTGGAATCGTAGGATAGGCGTCTAACGAATGAATCAACTGGTAGATGGCCGCACAGTCGTACCCTTTCTCTCCCAATATATGCTTTACGTTTAACATAGGAAACTTCAGGAGCAGGCCTTTGAGAAGGATAACCGCCATGCGCTGGTCATTCAAATTCGCCGAACTCCATAAGCCACTAAGAATATACTGACAGTCTGCATCGACTAGCAGATTTGCCTTGAAACCGAAACCAAGCCATAATGAAACCACTAATGCCGTTATGGGAATGATTGGAATCAAGCCAGTCCGTCCTGATACGAGCTTCATGGAGGAGTTGTTTATTCGATGGTTTTGACAAGAGATGATGCGGATCTCAACGAAGATGTTGGGGAAGTATTTACTAAATATAATATAACTTTATTACAAGCATTAGCTGAACAGATGAAGCTGAAAGATCCTCCTCATAAGGCTCCTCCTCAAATATGGGATGATGGAGCACCTATGAGGGAAGACGGGAAATTTAGGGATGCTACTAAAGAAGAAGTAATGTACTACTTGGATCCTAAAAACCACATGGATGGCGACTCCAAATTTCAGTTTTTAGATCTATCAGCATCTGGAGGAATAAGTGAGGAAGCCATGAAATCCTATCTAATGGATAAAGGTATATTAGCAGGAAAAGAGAAGATTTACTTAGATGCTGCTGAACAACACAATATTAGTGAAGTTTATTTAGCTGCACATTCGGCTTTGGAGACAGGAAACGGCACAAGTATATTAGCAAAAGGAATTCTATATAACGGAAAAAGAGTTTATAACATGTATGGTATTGGCGCGTTTGATTCTGGTCCCAATACTGGAGGCAAAAAAATGGCTTATGAAATGGAATGGTTTACTCCTGAAAAAGCAATAGAAGGTGGGGCTGAGTGGATTTCAAAAAAATATATCCATAACTTCCAAAACAAACAAAATACTCTCTATAAAATGAGATGGAGTCCGGACAAACCAGGACATCATCAATATGCTACGGATGTTAGGTGGGCAATGACTCAAACTAAAAAAATAAAATTTAGTAACTTTCAAAATGCAAAATGGAAATTTGACATACCTGTATATGCGAGTATGTAAATAGTTTGTGCAACCCTCCTAAACCTCTTAAAATGGAAGTTGACGAAAGGTTGGGAGGATAAAAGGAATTGTTTGCTAAAACTGTTTAGGAAATCCCGAAGCCGAGATGTATACTCATATGGGCAGGGAGAAGCATGATGTGAAGGCAGAAGTTCGGCGGCCCGAATTCCTATCAAAATAACAAAAAAGTCACGTTTTTTTCAGAATACAAAAGAAGAATGTCTTCGAAATGAGTCTTGATCTTTCGGAGACATTCTTTTTTCATTTTATCGGTGAAGTGTGAAAATCAGTCGTTTCCATGTCATCGCGACCGAATCGTTTCATGATCGTATTATTTCGACGCCGATCTAGGCAAACATGCTGATATGGATGTGCAGGAAGATGTACGGGGTCGCTTCTTTAACCGAATATCATTCACCATGTGTGACTTAAACGGCACAAGTGTTCAGGCGGATAATGCATGAACTTCCGTATAAACTTTTTTTCAGCAATATTATTTTTTCCAAATTGGTCAGTCACCACGACTTCAAATAAGGCCTGGTGTATATTTCAAAAAAATCATTTAATTTTAGAGTAAAAATCCTTTCAAGAACTCATAATAATAAAAAACTGGAAATTATCATGGTTGCGATTCAAAGAAAATGTTGTCATAGCCGGCTTACTTCCAAGAGTTTCGCAATTGATACGATATGGTTATAATCTTTTCAAGGAGTGAGAGAATGTATGCCTTTCCCATTAAAACGCGAAGATATGACCGTTCCTATCTACCCGAAATATGCGAGTGGGGACACAACCCTGTTCGAGGAACCTAAAGACGCAGCCCGTAAGTATTTTCTGCCGCGCTACAGGGTGGCCACCGAACGAACAACTTCGGGGCAAGAGCATTACCGCATGATACTTGAAGAGCATCCTCCAGGTTGGTCTTTGATGCTCTACCTTGTTAAGTACCCGGCGAAGGAGATTGAGCTTGCCGCCCGCGAAGCGAAGGAATTGCCGCACCAGGTGACGGTGATCTTGCGCTACGACTCGGAAGGAGCGCAGAAAGAGTTGGTCTTCGGGGAC
Organism: Paenibacillus sp. NPDC055715; assembly: GCF_053617595.1. NCBI lineage: Bacteria > Bacillati > Bacillota > Bacilli > Caryophanales > Paenibacillaceae > Paenibacillus > Paenibacillus sp. NPDC055715. The sequence continues at coordinate 11,652 of NZ_JBSHGA010000022.1, read as the reverse complement.
ATTACCGCCGAAGATGGTGGCTTACAGATTACGATTCAGCTCAACAGTCTGGCCGAGCGTGACGAATTGTTTGCCGCTCTGACGCAGTCTGAGTCCAATGCGGTCCTGATCGTGAAGCGCACAGCCCGCGTCGCCTACGAAAAGAGTTATCCAATTTACGGAACGTATGAAGATGGCTGTGAAGAGGTCAGCATAACATTCGATGACTTGATCAGCCCCTTCTACTTCCCGGCTGATCTGCACAGTTACATATATAACGGGATCGTTGAGGGTAGTAGCAATAGGTTTGTAATGGATGAAAAATACTCTCTCGCTTTAGCTGTGAAACTAAAGAAGATCTACGATATGGAAGATCGGTTTTTAACGTTCCCGTTAGGTCTTTCGTATTCCTATCGCTCACTGGATTTCATGAACGAAGAGAGCGATCTGACAGCGCTGGAGCGACAGCACTATAAGGCCGATTTCGCACGGATGATGAATCAGATTCCTACGGATGGAGTACCGGTCTTTTCCCCTTCGGATGTGTACTTATGGAATGAACTAAAGGATATATTGATCAATGCTGAATTTGCCGCCAGCACATTGTCGCCCGAAGAGCAGCAGCAGTTGGCGGAGGCCATAAACTTCCTGACCGACGAGAAGATTGAGTCGGACGGTACGAAGACGACTATGCCTTCGGATGAGGCAAAGGTATATATCACGTATAAAATAGCTTTCGAGGAAGCCAATGAAGCATATCTGGTCGAGAAGTTGACTGTTGAAAATGCCGCGGGAGAGGAAGGGCGAAGGCTGAGGAACATTTGGGAATCCGTGCGTGAGGCAGAGCTGCGAAATATTAAAGATCAAGCGATGCAGAATTGGATTAACTTGGGTTACAAAAATGAGGTTGAGGCTCATCAGATGACCCGAAACATTCTAGAGGTCAAAAAATCCCCTGTCTTGTACAGGCAAAACTACCTCAGTGACATCGATCTCGCTGAAGTTGCAGATGTGGAAGCCCACGGTATCCCATTCTGCCTCACGTTCTTTAACCCCCGCGACGCTTTCGACCAGAGCCAACCATGGATTAAAGTTCCTTTGATTAAAGAGGAGATCGACAGCCTGATTGAACAAGCCCCTCATGAGTTAAGGGGGGGGGTCAACGCTGATCAAGGCAACGATGATATTGTTGAGTTGTGTTTGGAATATAAATACGTCGGGGTAAATCGTCCCTGGTTTAGGCCTGACTTTTTTCATAGCCGGGATTGGAAAATGCCCGATAATACCGTTGTTTCTGACGGCGGTATCCCCCGTAAGGGGCGGATACCGGCGTATATCACTGGCATGCTTGTAGCAAGGAACATTACAGTAACTACAAGAAAAAGGATCGATGATCCGGCGTATTTGGGGACGATTACAACGACATACAACTTCGATGGTGTCACCGTACTGGCTTTTGTCTGTAGGCGCGTACCTAAATCGCCGGACCCGATTATAGGGTGAACTTAGTGTTTATTTGGTAATGTGTTCACCATTTAGATTTACGGTTTCTATGTTGCGCTTTGTTACCTGGTCGATGTATGAGGCCATTACTTCAACCTCATTCTTATAGCCGGTCGCAACCCAATTGCTACGTGCAGAATTCAGTGCTTGCATACGATTTTTTTTCATTTGACTCCACTTGATGCTGTCTGCTGGCGACTTTGCATTAAGTAAGGAAATTTCGGCTTCAAAGTATTCTTCGGATCGTTCAAGATATTCTCGCTGTTTTTCCTTGTAAGCAACCATCAAAGGTCCAGGTTCGATGACTTCTTCCTTCTCACCAGTAACCAGATTTTCTTTTTCTTTCTTTACGAACAGCAAGTTACGAAATTTCTCGACCTTTGCTTTCTCCTCGTCAGTCAACTGCAGAGGTTTATCCAATGGTGTTTCGTGAATATTGGCACTACTATTGTGCTTTGTCTTTGTTACCTGGTCGATATATGAGGCCATTACTTCAACCTCATTCTTATAGCCGCCCACGACCCAATCGAAATGCGCAGAATTCAGTGCTTCCCTACGATTTCTTTCCATATGACGCCACTTGATGATGTCTGCTGGCGACTTTGCATTAAGTAAGGAAATTTCGGCTTCCAGGTATTCTTCGGAGCTCTCAAGATATTCCTGCTGTTTTTCCTTATAAGCAACCATCATAAGTTCAGGTTCGATGACTTCTTCCTTCTCACCAGTAACCAGATTTTCTTTTTCTTTCTTTACGAACAGCAAGTTACGAAATTTCTCGACCTTTGCTTTC
>NZ_JBSHGA010000022.1:0-9280 GCF_053617595.1 Paenibacillus sp. NPDC055715 | reverse complement strand
TCCTCGTCAGTCAACTGCAGAGGTTTATCCAATGGTATTTCGTGAACATTGGCACTACTATATTGCGTTTTTACCAGGTCGATGTATGATAACATTTCTTCAACCTCATTCTTATAGCCACCCACGATCCAATCATTATACGCTGAAAGCAGTATTTGCCTACTATCTTTCTCCATATGACGCCACTTGATGATGTCTGCTGGCGACTTTGCATTAAGTAAAGAAATTTCGGCGTCCTTGTATTTATCGAATCCCTCAAAATATTCCGACTGTTTTTCATTATAAGCAACCATCATAGGTCCATGTTCGATAATTTCTTTCTTTTCCCCAGTAATCAAATCTTCTATTTCTTTCTTCACGAACAGTAAGTTGCGAAATTTCTCGGCCATTGCTTTATCTTCGTTAATCATTTGAAGAGTCCCCTTTAAAGTATAAAGTTGTAAACCATACTTTTTATGGTTTACTAAAATTTCAAATCTTATTAACTTATCAGCCTGGAAAAATAAAGGAGGAAAAGTGCATCATTAAGTATCCGGAGATCCGTTGGCTGCAGAAAAAGTTCGAGTGCTAACGGCTGCCGCGATTCGGAATCTATTCCGCAAGGTACATTTCATAGCCATTTGACAGCCTTGAAATGTACATCAGTGTGCTTCCTTATTACCGTGAGCGTCTAACCGCCCTCGAAAAGTAAATCTTTGCTATCGCTAATGAATTTGAACAATATAAGATTATCCAATCGATCCCCGGTATCGGAGAAAAAACGCACTGCAGCCGAGTGGCGAGAAGCGCTGTATGCATGCAAAGGCATAATATTTTTTCAAATCGAGCATAGTTAATACGTCTAATTAAATTCGAGGAGGTAAGTTAATGAAAGTTAGATCGAAAATTTGCATTTGTCTACTCGCTTTGAGTTTCACAATTACAGGATGTGGTATAAGCAATTCTAATCCTAATTTAGTAGTATCCGATGAAGCACATAAAAAGGAAGTTCAAACGCCTATTGATCATGGTCAAGCAAATGCTGGTGGATCTTATCAAGTTCTCAATACAGATCTAGATCGGATATATTACAGAAATGCACTGAATAAATCAGGAAATGAACTAAAGCTGGCTCTTCATGACATTATTGGTAAACAGAAAGTACTAGGATACGACGAAGTATGGAAAGCATTAAAAGATACTGATGAAGACCCGAGTAATCCAAATAATGTTATTCTCGTTTATTCTGGACGGTCTGATCCTAAATCCAACAATGGTGGGCAGAGTGGACAATGGAATCGTGAACATGTTTGGGCTCAATCGCACGGTAATTTTGGGAGAACGGCAGGAATAGGGTCAGATTTACACAATTTAAGAAAAAACCAAAGTAAATTCCGATAGAGATGATGATTTTGATGAAAGTGAAGAACCATATCCCGAAGCTCCAAATAACAAATGGGACACTGACTCGTGGCAGCCCCGCGATGAAGTTAAGGGTGATAGTGATATTGCTCGAATCATGCTCTACATGGATATTCGTTATGCAGGGACTAATGAAGGATCAGACAAGATGGACTTGGAACTTGTAGACAGTATGACTGATAAAGAACCGCGATTTGGAAAACTTTCAACATTATTGAAGTGGCATGAACTAGATCCTGTTGATGAATTTGAAAAAAGACGAAATGAAATAATTTACACGTATCAAGAAAACCGCATTCCGTTTATAGACCATCCTGAATGGGTTTCGAACATATGGGGAAGGTAAGAAAATGAGGGGCTCTCACAGAGCCCCTCAGGCTGTCGAGAAAGTCTCGCCAGCCTATTTTATGTTAATTTTGATTAAGACGACACCGCGTTAATGTTGTATAATATAGGTAACTATTGTAGAACGGATGGTGTTGATATGCTACGTTCCAACCGCGAAAAACAACAATCCTACGAATTTGTTTCCATCGAAGATCTGGTTCCTCAAGATCACTTGCTCCGCAAAGTAGATAAGTATATCGATTTTTCGTTTATCGATGATAAAGTTCGACCGCTGTATTGTGCAGACAACGGGCGTCCTGCCATTAATCCTACCGTGTTGTTTAAAATGATCTTCCTCGGTTATTTCTACGGCATTCGATCCGAACGACAACTCGAGCGAGAAATTCAGACGAACCTGGCTTATCGCTGGTTCCTGGGGCTGGGCTTAACGGATAAGGTTCCGGACCACACCACCATAAGCTGGAATCGTCGCACCCGCTTTAAAAACACCACGATCTTTCAAGATATCTTCGATGAAATTGTGCTGCAGGCGATCTCTCACCGAATGGTGGGCGGACGTGTTCTCGTCACCGATTCCACACACGTCAAAGCCAATGCTAACAGACACCAGTACACCAAAGAACAAGTATTACAGAATACCAAAGACGATATGGACGAGCTGAACGAAGCGGTGAAGGAGGACCGGAAAAACCACGGAAAAAAGCCTTAAAATCCCGAGAGGAAGTGAACGAAGAGAAAGAGATTAAAGTAAGCAAAACAGACCCAGACAGCGGCTATATGATCCGTGATGGCAAGCCCGAAGGCTTCTTTTATCTGGACCACCGTACGGTGGATACGAAGTACAATGTGATTACGGACGTGCATGTGACACCGGGGAATGTACATGATTCCGTCCCCTATTTGTCCCGTTTGGATCGCCAAAGAGAACGTTTTGGTTTTCAAGTAGAAGCTGTTGCACTAGATTCAGGTTATTTAACGACGCCGATTTGCCGAGGTTTACAAAACCGAAAGATTTTTGCCGTGATTGCTCACCGAAGATTCCATCCCAGACAAGGACTGTTTCCGAAATGGAAGTTTGAATACGATGCCAAACGCAATGTGTATAGATGCCCAGCCCAACAGGAACTGCCCTACCGAACGACGGACCGAAAGGGATACAGACAGTACGCGTCTGATCCAACTCAGTGCCAGCACTGCCCGTTACTGAGCCAGTGTACCCAGTCTCAGAATCACCGTAAAGTGGTGACTCGCCATGTCTGGGAAGACAGCAAAGAATGGGTACGGAAGAACCGGCTGAGCCCATCTGGAAAACGGCTGTACCGCAAACGAAAAGAGACGATTGAGCGAAGCTTCGCGGATGCTAAAGAGCTCCATGGGTTTCGCTATTGCCGTTTGCGCGGACTTCCGAACGTCAGGGAACAAGCCCTCATGACGGCAGCCGTGCAGAACATGAAGAAGATGGCGATCCACCTGGATCGCCTGGAGAAACAGGGGTAACCCCCTGTTTCTCCAGATACCAGAGCCTTATGATGTAAAGAAAAAGAAACCCACGTCTCAAAAAGACGGGGTTTCTCGACAATCTGAGGGGCTCTCACAGAGCCCCTCTAAAAATGCAGTGAGTTGTTCTAATATAATGAAAATATAAAAATGAAGTGGGAGACATTCATGATTTTGCATCCGAGTTTAAAGGATTATTGGGATAAACAGGTCAGTGAGTTGGTTCACATCGATGAACCTGATCTCGATCATGATCCAAGGGTATGATGGGAAACCAATTGAAGGTATCAAGTGTCAGCTTATCACGATAGAAAGCTTTTGAAGCACGGCTTCGCATATAAGAGTAGTCAGGAGAGTAACGTGAGTTCGTATCATCTTGAGCTTTCCGTACCACCAGGAACTCCACTTACATTGCGTTTCGATACAGATTGGACGCTAACAACTGCAATAGAATGGCACCCTTCAGTCGTTGCACAGATAGATACGAAGCCAAACATGGTAATCAATCGATTTCTTATGCGTGTTGGGCAAATTGACAGTGAGATAGCTGCAATAGATGCGCTTGCCGCCTACCAGTTCTGTGCCATGTGGATCTCCATAGACCCGGATCGGGAATCTGCCGAAACTGCCTCCACACGTCTGTCAAGTATGAAGTTTGTTCGACCAGAACTTCACCAATTCCGGAATAAGCTACTAGAGCATTTCGTAAATTTTTCGTGATGTCGTAAATCCAAATCAAGAGAAAGAAAGGAATATCATTATGGCGATTTATTCAGTAAAGCTCGTTGATCATACAGGCACGCAAGAAAGTTGGAGGTTAGGTCTCAAGGATGCAATCCAAGATCTTTTCAACCAATGTTTGGCAGGGACATCTGACACAGCTCTCGTGGATTGGGGGGGCGGAGTGGAGACAGATAATTTGGTTCTCCATTTCGTGGAGGATGTTGACCATTCGTATATTCAGCAACATCTACCCGGTAACCCACTCAAGGAGTTTATCGGTGGGCATACACGAAACAATAACGGGTTTGGAGTTTTACAAATTCGTTGGGTTAAGGGGTCAGCGCATCCAATACACATACTTGGGTTACGCCAAGGTGGCCCTTCATGAGTCTCTGCACAACCTGTTCCCCGGCTGGACCGAAGCCGACATGCACGATCCGTCCGGCGGGGGTGGTTTGGCAGCCTCACCTCCGCAACTACCTCCGACCGATATTAACAAAGAGCTTCTACAAAGAGGGCTTTCAATCAAAAACGCCCAACTCTTATAGGGAGACCACGTGGACATTTTTCAAAAAAACAAACTAACCTCCACTACTTTCGTATGCTGGAGGTTTGTTGTTCATTAGGAACGATAGATCAAGCGGCAGTTTCTACCATATATTCGGATCCGGATCCGGCGACCTTGGCACTCTTCGGCAGACAAAAGCAAGCACGGCGACCCCGTCGAAGTTGTATGTCTCCGTTACCGTCTCTTCTGTCGACACTGGATCCGGTTGGTTGATCGGGATATACAATGATGGAAATCTTACGCGCGGATTTGTTACCGTCATAGAATCAATCGAAGTCCTGAAGGAGGTTCTAAGACCGACAGGTTGTGCTATGACCGTATGATCTCTAATTCTGACAGGTTGCTCCGCAACCCGAATGTCAGACCTGATGTCTCTTGCACGGATGACGCCGCTATCCAGAGTTCGCGCCGCAACCGGAGTGGCAAGCCTTATCTCGCTCCCACGGATGATCTCTCTCTCTCGAATGATCTCACTACCCCGGACAGGTTCCTCCAAGACCGGAAAGCCAATATCCACATGGGGTGGCACTTCACCTGGAATGGTATGGGGAACGAGCGTCAGCTTTTGTAGGGGGAGGACATTTAGGATTGGAAGAACATTGGCTTGCCCTGAACTGCCCTTTTTTTTCGTTACCGTGATGTTCCTCACAACAAGCATCCCAGTGATATACGCCGGCACCCGGCCCTGACGAGGTATCCCACCATCGGAAACAACGCTATCATCGGACATTTTCCAATGTCGGCTGTTGAAAAATTCAGGCCTGAACCAGGAGCGTTTCACACCGACATATTTATATTCCAATGACAATGATTCGATATCCTCGTTTCCTTGGTCAGCACTAAAGACCCCCCTGATCTCGTCAGGGGCTTGTTGAATCAGACTGTCGATCTCCCCCTTGATCAAAGGTACTTTAATCCACGCCTGATTCTTATCAAATGCATCGCGGGGGTTAAAGAACGTCACGCAGAACGGAATTCCATTTGCATCCGCGTCCGGAACCTCAGCGAGATTGATATCATTGATATAACTTTGTCTATACAAAACGGCGAATTTCTTAACCTCCAGAATATTTCGTTGCATCTGAAAGGCTTCAACCTCGTTTTTGAACCCTAGGTTTATCCAATTTTGCATTGCCTGTTCCTTGATATTAAGCAACACCCGCTCACGACCGGAATCCCAAATTTTTTTTAACCTTTGCCCTTCTTCTCCCGTGGCATTGATGACGGTTAATTTCTCGGCAAGATAGGCTTCATTGGCTTCCTCGTAAGCGATTTTATACGTGGCGTATGCTTTTACCTTTTCCGACGTTATAACCGTTTCCGTACCGTCTGGATTAAACTGCTTGTCGGTTAGAAAGTCTATAGCCTCTGCCAATTGTTTTTCCTCTTCGGGTGATAATGTGCTTGTGGCGAACACAGCGTTGACCAAAATATCCTTCAGCTCATTCCACAAAAAAGTACCCGAAGGAGAAAAAACAGGCGCTCTATCCGAAGGGATCTCATTCATCATCCGAGCAAAATCAGCCTTGAAGTGCAGCTGTTCCAACGCGGACAAATCGTTCTCCTCCTTCATGAAATCCAACGAACGAGACGAATACGCAAGACCCAGCGGAAAGGTTAAAAACTGATCTTCTCTGTCGTAAATCTTCTTCAGCTTAACAGCCAAAGCGAGAGAGATTTTCTCTTCCATAACTGACCTCCCGATAGAAATATTGTGTGTTCCAGGTACCTGACTTCCCAATAGCCGGAGCTTACTGAGCGCCGCCTACGAACTCTTCCGGTTTGATTGCCGGATTCGGATTCGGTGATTTAGGGAATATATTGTTAACAAACCCAATAAGTTGAATTCCTTCAATTACAATCGCTCCACCTTCCGAGTGAGCCTTTTGATCGCGCTTTTCACTACCTCTGGAATAGGAGCCGCTCAGGCTGAATGGTCCCCAGCCAACCCTGCCACCAGCTTGTATTTGTGAGTTCACGTATTGCATCTGGGCATCAGCTTCATCAAATTTCAACCTGACATTGCGTACGAATAGCGCCGTCACTGGATAAGCAACGAGCCTACCAACCGGTTTTTCCTCTCCGTTTGAAACTTTCTTGTCGAAATTTAGGTCCCATAACTCATCGAGGGTCCATGCTCTCATAGAGAAGAAGCCCGGTTCGAACCAAGGTCGGCAGATTGGGATTTGAACGAACTCAAATTCCGCACTGAAATTCGTGGATTTTTGATTTTCCGACATCTCGATCTTGGAGCCGCTCGCCTGTGCTCCAACCGAGAATAGACCATACCAAGCGGAGCCGCCAGCGCTCCACGTGCTGGTTTTCTTGTCGGCATGGGTCTCATAATCACCTTCATAGTAAGTGAAGCGCGTCCATCCCGGACTTGTCGCGAAATTCCCCGGGATAAGCGTCGTGTAGTAAAAATCACTCGCACCGTCTACGGGGCTGGTGAGAAGTGCGCTTTTATACTTGTTAATCAAGTCCTGCTTGTACAGTACCATACTCTTGGAAGTTACTTGATCAATGTAGGCATTGATCCTCTGATAATCGTTCTTGTATCCTTGGGAGACCCACGCCATATCGGCTGCATTCATCTTCTCTCTTAGAAATTTGGACTTGTTTGCAAACTCGGCGACTCTGCGGATAGCCTCAGAATCATTCCCTTTTGCACTCTGGGCGTTAATCAAAACGTTCATGTAACTGTCTGCTTCATCAATATAGTTATTCATAAAGGTGGTATAGGCGATGGTCATAGGTCCAGGCTCAGTGACGGTCGTCTTCTCTTCCGTAATGATGTCGGTCCTTTCCTTGGTCACGGTGAGTAGATTACGGAACTTCTGCAGCTTTTCCTTTTCACTATCGCTCAGCTCTTTGTCAACAACCCGGCTGTACTTAAGAACATCCCCATAAACTGAACTGATGCTGTCCTGCGTCGAGGTGAACATGGTCTGCTGCATGGCAGCATCGACTAATTCGTTGTTAACGTCTGGAACAAAATCTAAGAGTTTGGAGAGGACGAAGGCCTGATGGTAGCGTTCTTTCGTTTGTTGCGCATCATCGGCAATCAGTCCTTTGGCACAGTAGAGGAAATCCTCCGCGATAAACGGAATCCCGGGAAGCAGCCAGGACACGAACTTATTCCTAGGTATCGTAATGTTTGGATCATCACCAGTAACCGTCGCGTAAAGCTTGGCAATTAAGCTTTTCATCAGATCAGCAGAATGGTCTTTAGGCATTTCCAAATCCCCTTTTTGATAAGACCCACGGTTGAATTTCCAGCAGGTCTTTTGTAGTAACAACAATAAGTATTAACAAGAATATCCCGCAAAATTCTTTTGATATCGAATAATTCATCTATTCTGGCATTTCATCCTTTAATTGCGTCCAGAGACACTGCTGCGTTTAGATCGACTTTGTCATCGATGCCATCTATCTTCCCTTTTTCGCTATATTGCCAAATCGTCCATTTCGTCCATCCACCATCATTAGGTGGAGCTGAAATATTACTGTAATTAGCAACCCATAACGGGAGATCGGATAACGCGTTGTTAAACTGTTGGTACAGATTGATGAACCAATTGCCGGTATAGAGCATGACTTCTCGGCCGGTTGCTTCTTTTACATCATTTATGAATGAACGTGCCCATTGAACAAGATCTGAAGCGCTTATTCTTGTGGGATCTTCAGGCGACTCCAAATCTAATACAGGCAGCAAATCAGTATGATATAGATTTAACAACGATACGAAATGCTTTGCCTCGTCCGATGGACTGTTCTTATCGGGTCTGGCAAAATGATAAGCGCCTACCGATAATCCGGCCTTTTTGGCACCGTCAACGTTCTTGGAAAATTTCGGATCTGTTCTTGTGCTACTTTCGGAAGCTTTGAGATAGGCGAATTGAATGCCTTCCGACTTCACTTTGTTCCAATCAATATCCCCTTGCCAGTGCGATACGTCAATCCCTTTCACATCTGTGTCTGAGCGTGATTGCATCGGTGAACTGCACCCCTTTTTTGGTGTATCTTTTATTGATAATACTTCCTTAGCATGGGTAGAGATGTTATATATTATGTAGAGATGGGGAGATACAATCATGTAATAAAACAATCAAGCAAAAGATCAGTATACTGATTGTGCATCTGTCATTCCCTCGAGTTGGATTGGTCGCACAACCATCTTACGGAATGTACAGATGTTTTTCTATATTTACGAGCTAAAGCATAATGAACACTGGGTTTCAAGCACTATGTTTTGTGTAGAGCCACTGGGTATGCATGAAAAGTATTTTTCGGATACAGTAGATCTGGTCAAAGATTCACGGTGTATGTAATGAAGAAAAAATTCGAAAGTATGAGTATAGTGATAGAAATGATTTTGATAAGTCGCTTTTTAATCGGTATAATTTACATGTAGTAATCAACAATTCAAAATGATATATTAATTATCCGGCCGTAAGATAGGCTGTGATGTAATCATTAGATGGACTTCAGAATTCAAAGGATCACCTACGAGGTATTATTTACCAGTAGTATGGATCACCAAAGTATGATATATTAATTATCCGGCCCAAGGAAAAGCCAAATGAAAAATTGATCTTTGAAAACTGAACAACGAGTGAGTAAATTGATTTTGTTCGCAAAATCAAACAAGAGATATTTTATCTCGTCAGTTTCAACATGAGCTTATCGCTCTTTCTATATACCAACTTCGGTTGGTCTTTAATGGAGAGTTTGATCCTGGCT
>NZ_JBSHGA010000021.1:0-54129 GCF_053617595.1 Paenibacillus sp. NPDC055715 | reverse complement strand
AGCCAGGATCAAACTCTCCATTAAAGACCAACCGAAGCTGGTTTATAGAAAGAGCGATTCGCTCATTTTGAAACTGACGAGATAAAATATCTCTTGTTTGATTTTGCGAACAAAATCATTTACTCACTCGTTGTTCAGTTTTCAAAGATCAAACTTACATGATGTTTTGCTTTTGTTTTACTTTTTTTCACCACCGCGTCTCAGCGGCGACTTAAATAATATAGCACACAACCTCATTTTACGTCAAGCATTTTTTTAAAATTTATTTTCATGCTTGTTTGCAATAAATTTATCCTGCTGTAAACAGGTCTAAATTATTCAAGCCGCTTAATGGGGCGAGTTATAACTTAGCATATCTTTTATAAACTCGTCAACCTTTAACGAAAATTTTTATGTTTTGAGCATCAATGTGACTCCATTACGCATAAAAAAAGGAAGAAAATCCGTCTAACGGGCCTTCCTCCCGCTGATTCGATGTATCAATTAAATAAGGGAATAACGTAATTCACTATAGTGTCCGCGATTCCTGAGATTCCCGCCAGCCGATTCCCTGATCAGTGAGCGGTATACCAGCTTACGTAGCACTACGGTAAGATCCAGTTGGAGATTTTCTAGATCAGGATGATGAATAAGCTCATCTATGGACCAAGGTTCCCGTCTGCTGCCTAAAATGCGGAATAGCGGTGCTGAGCACCCCTCCATTTTAGACATCACTGAAAATTCGCAAGCAAGCAGCACGAGCTCAACCCGCTGCTCAAGGGTTTCTGTACTTAACGTGAGTTCGTTGTACAGCTTGTAGATCGTTCGATCCAACGGCTGTATCTGCACCCACAAGTGAACTGTCGGATAAATCCCCCGCTCAATGAGCTCAATGGAGGCCCAATGATTCAACGCCTTCAAAATACTCTGATGAGCGTCAATGGTCCGCCCTTCTCTCGTCGCTCTTTTGCCATGAACGTAATTGACCAGAAAACGGGCGAACTCATGAAATTTCTTTTGCTCTCGTAACGGGTCGTTGAATTCGATAATTTCCCGCCTTAAAAGGCTGACCCTTTCATCCCGCTCCCACATGATACGGCCTTCTAGTAAATAATCTATTATGTTGGCATGTTCACCGGCGATAATCCACCCTTTCAGACAATCCAGTGTTACGTACAACACCTGACACCTTAATCCATTAATCAGTAAATGCTGAATGGAACGGGCTAGCTTCCGGCCTTCTCCAATAATTAGAATGAGTTCATCAAAATCGTACAGCATGACTCCATGAAAATATTCGCCCGGCTTTCTATACGAAATAATGCCGATCGAATCTTCCTGCAACAATTCATCATACATCAAACTTAATTTGGTTGGCTGCACTTCTCCCTCCACCCCTGTAAGGCGGCCATAACCGCTAAATTTGAATATATGTGAACATTTCTACATGAAAAAGGAACTTCCTTCTTCAATTCTAAAAATTTTAAGTTTTATTTACTTATTTCTTTTAGCGTATTCCAGGCGGTCTGATCTGCAAAGGTTCGGTTCCATACACCGATTCCCCCGAGTTTCAATGACTTGGCAAGTTGCACCCTCGCTTCCAGAGACACACGATCCTCGAGCCAAATCTTTTTGACAATACCGTCTTCAGTGTACTCGACATAATTCTGGCCTTCCGAGGATCTGAATTTAGGCTTCAGCTTAAATTTCTCGATAATCGCCGCTGTTGATTCCATACCAAGCGACTTGGAGCTAACTTTGACGGTGTCTCCTTTAGGTGTTTCAGACCATACACGAGTGTATAACGGAATGCCCAAAACAACTTTTTGAGATGGTACTTCATCCTCCTGAATGATTCGCTTGATCGACGCTTTCACCCACGGCAATGAGGCTACAGAACCAGCCTTCGGGCTGGCTGCCCAATGCTCATCATAGGCCATAACCATGAGATAATCCGTAATGGAACCCAATGATTTTCGATCCAGAAAAGCAGACCACATTTCACTTTGAGATTTAGGTGTTACGTCAATAGACAATATCAAATCATGTTCACGTGCCATCGGCTTAAGCTCTCGCAAAAATTGGGTGACATTGGGTCCATCCTTCGTATAAACATTTTCAAAGTCAATATTGATACCGTCCAGACCATTTTCCTCGGCAAGTGTAATCATCTGATCTATAATTGACTTTCGCCGTTCAAAGGTAGACAAGGCCTCTGTCGTTAATTCAGGATTAAAGCTGTTGCTCAACAAGCCCCATACTTCCATCCCCTTGCGATGCGCCCAACTGACATAGGCAGGGTCCGCTTTGCTTTGTACGGTGCCCTCATTATCTATGACACTGAACCAAGTGGGACTCACCACATTCACTCCAGGCATAGGTCCAAATTTGGAAGGATCAGGTTTACGGTTGTAAACGGCCTCCCAGGCGAGATTCACAGGCCTGTCTTCCCAATGCTTCTCTGAGATGGACAGAGTCTCTTTAACTGCGGCCATCGTGAGTTCCTCTCCTTCAGAGACGTTGGTCGCCTGCACATATCCAGCGTAGCCGTTATCCAGTTGAACAAAATACCAATCAGCCTGTTTGGACCAAATACGCACCTTCGTTTGTTGAGGTATATCCGTCAAAATAAAAGACAGGCTGGAGGCTTCTTTACGCAAAGCGATTGTGGCATCCTGTCGTCCATCCTTCTTCTCCACGTTCCCCAGTTTGACTTTCTCTCCGGCTTTCATCAGGATGACTGCACCCGTCACTGTGTCTTCATGAACAGATACACCATATACTTCACGGACAGCTTGCATAGGTATAAATACCGATTCACTAATAATCTGGGGAGCTGCGCTGAGCGTATATGATGTTCCATTCAATTCCCCTTGGGGCTTTGAAACGGTCATATGCAGCAAATTCTGCCTAGTAGCCAAAATAATAGTTTGGCTGTCGCTCTCATAACGAATCGTAGGATCAATTTTACTTTGCACAAATTTGAGCGGTACCAACATGTTCTTGCCGGAGTTTTGGGCTTCATATCCGGTCAACTTTCCCTGGATAAAAATAGGACGTACACTGCCTTGCCAATCGGGTTTTTCATGAAGTGGATTACCGAACCAAACGACAGTAATTGCGCAGATGATCGCTGCGAACAATAGCAAGCTTGCTGCCCCTTTGAAACGTGAACGTTTACGGCGGCGTCTGGAATGATTTCTGGCCAATATTCAACCTCCATTGTCGGAACTTTGAATTACAGGATAACGTAAACTGAAATGGTTACTTAAACAAAAGTTATTTAAACAAAAAAACGCGGTAAATCCCCGCTTGTGGGGAATCTCTCACGTTTCCAGCCCATTACAATATATACATACCGCACCAAAAAACTTCTATTCCTTGTTTCACTGAATTTCCTTGCTGATACAAGCTTTGCACACTCCGTATAACTCCATACGATGTCCATGCACTTCGAAACCTGTTTCCAACGTGGCATGGTGTTCCACATCAGCCAAGTACGGATAACTGAAATCTTCAATCTTTCCGCATTTTTCGCAAATGATATGATAGTGTTCCGAAACATTGGCATCATAACGACTGGCGTTATCTCCATAGGTCAACTCATGTACCATACCCGCTTCTATAAACATCTTTAAGTTATTATAAACCGTAGCCACACTCATGCTTGGAAACTTGGATTCGAGCGCACGATATATTTCATCTGCGGTCGGATGTCCCATAGATTCCATCAGATAGTTTAATATGGCATGGCGCTGGGGTGTTATGCGTACACCTGTCTTCTTTAGAAGTTCCAAAGCATGCTGGACGTGAGCTGCCATATATGTCCACCGCCTATCCCTTACTTACTATTCGCTTTATTACAACCATTTTACATTCTACTCACGTTGTAAGGTCTATCCACATTGTACGGTCAATTCAAGTTTCTTGTCAACGCGCCTCATTATCGCTGGATGTCCCGTTGGAGGCCCCGGTAGCGGGAGATTCAGATTCAGCCGAGGGCGTTTCTGATGCATCAGGCATACTCGATCCTGCCGACTCGTCCAAGCCAGGTAGCGATGGCATTAGTAGCCTTTTGATCGTTAAATTACTGTTGCCTTCCACGTTGACCGTATACTTACCTGTCCCATTTTGGCCTGAGATACTTTTACTGTCTATTTTAAAAGGGAAGTCTGATCGAAGGTTACCATAACTGCTGGACCCCTCCAACTGAAAGTCACCATTCGACGGAAGGTCCAACGCAATGTCACCGACAGCACTGTATATTTTCCAATCTCCGCCTACCTGCTCGCTATGCACCTTGATCCCGCCATTGAGCGAATTTGCATTCAGCTTGGCTGTGGGATTCAGAACGTTCATGTCACCATTTTGGGTATCAACCGTAATATCACCTTCCGAGCGGGCAAGCTGAATGTCGCCTACCATTGTGCGCAGCTCAACCGTTCCTTCAATATCCCCTGCCTGCATATTGCCACGATTGGTTCGCACATCTACATCCCCGGTGATACGATGTAATTTGATCTGACCGTTCAAGGTGACTCCTTTGACATTGCCGATAGCATTATTAACCGTCAAATTCCCGTTCCCGCTCTCAAGCCGGATGCTGTCGATGGCATCTACTCCGTTCAGGGTAATATCGCCGTTGGAGGTTCTGATCTGTATATTAAATCGCCGATCCTCCGGCACTGTAATTAACATATTCGTACGGGGCTGACGTCTGCTCGATACCCCGTATGACTGTACCTCTGGACGAATCTGAATAGTCTTGCCGTCAGTAGAAGTCAGCGAGGAGGCTTGGGCAATCTTGTCCGCTTCAGCAGCAGGCGCTTGATCCACCCACAGAGTCGCACGTACCTCTACATTGGATACAGGTCGTCTGATCAGCGTTATATCGCCATTGACCGAATCAACTATCAAATCGGACGTCCGCATCGTTACAGGCACCAGTACGCCGCCCATATCATATCGATTTCCTTTCGCCTGACTAAAATCCATGGACGCCGCGGTCAGATTCAAACTAACTCGGTTCCACAGATACATATAATGATTTTGCTGGGTTACGATAAAAACAGCGGCGGTCACGACCAATGCAGAGACAATTCCCTTCAGATCAGGTCTGAAACGTCGTCCGTTGTCGGGCTTGCCCTCCTTACGGTAGTACACACCAAAAAAAATCAGATACTCCAATCCCCACAGCACAAAGATAACGGGCCACCATACGAGGAGCTGAAGCATATATTCGGTATGTTGAACAACATCCAAGATAAGCAGAACGCCTACAGCCATTAACAGAAGCGAAGAGGTATAGCGCCCGATTCTTATTTTGCGGTGCACGCCAGCTTCACCCTCTTTCCTTTACCTTTTTACGTTTGACCAACAAGCCGACTTCTCGCAGAAAGGCTAATAGTCCGATCAGCATTAATAAAATAGCTAGCGTCAAAAAGCCATAATCCTCGAAAAAGTTGCCCAGCCAGCGTGGTTTCATACGAAACAGAATCATAAGTCCGCCACCCGCCACGAGCAGCACGGCAAAAGAAAAACCTCTCTCCCAGGCATAGAACGGGCTGCTTTGCTGCCCTCGTGCATCCATCTGTGCATTACGATCGGGCTTACGGCGATAGCGAACCATGTAGTCCGCTGATTGTAACACGTCATATACATTATAAAAATATAAGACAGGAATGAACAAGCCGAGCAAAATAAGCAACGGAATGTTAATCCTCAAGCTATCAGAGGCAACATACAGCATCGCAAAAATATCTAACAGAAGCAATACGATAAATGTAAGTCCCCTAATGAACAGCCCTAAAAAAAGATGCCCCAGACCGGGTAATAATGATGCCATGATAATGGCAATCACTTTGCGAAATTTAGCGTATTTTAGACGTTTACCCTGTTGGGGGTGTTCCCGCTGTTCCGAATCGGGTGACTGTTGACCCTCTCCAGACAGTAGGGGTTGTTCCGAGTTCATACCATCCTCCCCTTTGAATTCCATGCGTGATCCGCAGCAAATGCTCCAATGGTTAGGTAGTACCCCAATCGGATTGAAGAGTAACTGGAAAAAATGAGGTGAACCTTCATTCCACGGAAACTGCCGCTACATCCTCCCACTGTCGGAGATCGGCTGCAATACGAACCGGATTAAAATCGCGGCGAGCCAACACTTCCAAAGAAACCTCCATACTCTGCCGATTTGGATGCAGTTCGTGAAAGGGGACATTCTCATGCTCTTTAATTATGATTTTACGTATTTCTACTTTTTCTTGCTCTAAATAAGTCGAAATTTGCTCCAGCAATCTATGAGATGACAATCCGCATAGTGTTATAAGATGACGTTGTCTGCCACGCATATACCGCAATTCAACTTTGTTAAACACCCATAAATTCAAAAATACAAGTACAGTCGCCGCTATAGATGGAAAATAAAAGCCCGCTCCGACCCCGAGACCAATAGCTGCTACAACCCAGATGGAAGCCGCAGTCGTTAAGCCTGTAATGGATTTGCCTGTAAACATAATTGTTCCTGCGCCCAAAAATCCTACTCCAGTAATTACCGCCGTAGCCAAACGTGCTGGATCTATACGTACATTGGCTTCTTTGATAAAATCGGCAAAGCCATAAATGGAGAGCAGCATAATCAGCGTCGAACCGAGACTAACCATAATATGAGTCCTCAAACCTGCAGCATGATTGGAACGTTCGCGCTCAATACCAATGAATCCGCCCAGGAGCATGGATAGCAAAAGTCGTAAAATGATATGTGAATCGTCTATAATCCACGGGTTATCCATTAAAGTTCCCCTCCCGGTTATGTCGTGCTTACCTCTCCGGGTATGCGGTTTGTTTGCTATTTCAATTTGCTAACGCTATTTCACGTTATGCAGGTGGTATGTGGTTAATTCCACGCCCGGAGCCACCTCTGCAGCCGATACGGGGCGAAAGCCATGTTTTCGATAAAGGGCCACCGCAGGAGCATTTAAAGTTCCTGTAGATACGATAAACAGTGGTATATGATGATATTCATTCAAAGCATGCTCCATTAAGGAGTCGGCAATCCCTTTGCGAAAATGATCCGGATGAACCATCATACGTGTAAGTGTGAGCGAACCGGATGACTCAGACTGCACCGCCAGCGCCCCTAACAGGTTGCCATCCTCAATCCAGCCATAGAATGTCTCTCCGCAGCTTCGCAGCGTATCAAACGTGTCCATAAGGGGTGGTATTTCATCAAAACCGATCCGCTCAGCCTCCAACCTGTAGGCGATGTGCTGAAGACGCCATATCTGGCTGACCATTTCATTGTCTTCCAATGAACATATGCTCATCATGCTGTATCCCTCCTTTTATTCAGGGCAGGCTATGCTGCTATTTTCTAAAGAAAAACTCGTAACATGTCATTGCGCTTCCAAATTCCGTACAGCAACTCTTACAGATCTTATACAAAAAGGGGCCTGTCCCTATAAGACAAGCCCCTTTCAAATCTATGCCATTAGCGGTTTAGCACTTCCGTCAGCAGCTTGTTGGCGAGGCCAGGGTTTGCTTTCCCCTTGCTCTCCTTCATCACTTGACCAACCAGGAAGCCAATGGCCTTCTGCTTGCCAGCTTTGTAATCCTCAACCGATTGCGGGTTAGCCGCTACTACCTGCTCGACGATCGTCATGATCGCACCCTCGTCACTGATTTGCACAAGCCCTTTTTCTTCAACAATTTGCTGCGGCAGTTTATCACTCTCCAGCATTTCCTTGAAGACCGTTTTAGCGATTTTACTATTGATCGTCCCCTTCTCCAGCAGTCCGATCATTTCACCCAAGCCCCGGCCTGTCAGTTTAACCTGCAACAGCTCCACACCGGCACTGTTTAAATAGCCGAGCAAATCCCCCATAATCCAGTTGGATACTGCTTTGGCATCCTTCGTGTATTGAAGACTATCCTCGAACAAATCGGCCAGTGGCTTGGAAGACGTAATTACCTCTGCGTCATACTCAGGCAATCCGTATTCCGAGGTGTAGCGTTCTTTACGCTGGTCAGGCAGTTCAGGAATCGAAGCACGGATGCGTTCTTTCCATTCTGCATCAATATGCAGCGTAACGAGATCCGGGTCCGGGAAATAACGATAGTCATGCGCCTGTTCCTTACCACGCATAGACAGAGTTTTACCTTGGGCCTCATCCCAACGGCGTGTCTCCTGTACAATCGTTCCGCCTTCCTCCAGCGTCTGTTCCTGGCGGAACTGCTCATATTCCAATCCGCGCTGTACGCCACGGAAGGAGTTCATGTTTTTTAGCTCTGCTTTAGTACCTAGCTCTTTCTGTCCATGCGGACGAAGGCTGATGTTCGCGTCGCAGCGAAGCGAGCCTTCCTCCATCTTCACATCGGATACGTCACAATACTGCATAATAGCACGTATTTTTTCCAGGTAAGCCTTGGCTTCTTCAGGTGAGGCTATTTCCGGTTCCGAAACGATCTCGACCAATGGTGTACCGACCCGGTTAAAATCAACCAAAGACGCATAGCCGCCATCGATATGTGTTAATTTGCCTGCGTCCT
Organism: Paenibacillus sp. NPDC055715; assembly: GCF_053617595.1. Classification (NCBI taxonomy): domain Bacteria; kingdom Bacillati; phylum Bacillota; class Bacilli; order Caryophanales; family Paenibacillaceae; genus Paenibacillus; species Paenibacillus sp. NPDC055715. The sequence goes on along the minus strand of NZ_JBSHGA010000021.1, from coordinate 45,603 downwards.
CTTCCAGATGCAGTCGGGTAATACCGATACGCTTTGTCTCGCCGTTCACTTCAATATCAATCCAGCCATGCTCGCCGATCGGCTGATCGTATTGCGAGATTTGGTAAGCCTTGGGTGAATCGGGGTAAAAATAGTTTTTGCGGTCAAACTTGCTCACATCAGCAATGGTGCAATTAAGCGCCATCGCCGCTTTCATCGCATAATCAACAGCCTGACGGTTCAATACCGGCAGTACCCCTGGATGTCCAAGACAAACTGGACATGTATGCGAGTTTGGTGGTGCTCCGAAGGATGTCGAGCATCCGCAAAATATTTTAGACTTCGTATGCAATTCCACATGGACTTCCAGTCCGATAACCGTCTCATATTTGGATGTAGTTGTAGACATAAATGGGTTCCCTCCTTTTCGGCGAATTACAGCTGCGGACGCTGCTTGTGGAATTCGGTATTTTGTTCAAATGCATGTGCTACACGCAGCACGGAAGACTCGTCAAAGGCTTTTCCGATAATTTGTAGTCCGACTGGCATTCCATCTGCAAGACCACAAGGAATGCTGATGGCTGGCACGCCAGCCAAACTCACCGGAATTGTCAAGATATCATTCAAATACATCGTTAATGGATTATCCACTTGCGAACCTATTTTAAAAGCTGTGGTCGGCGCAGTAGGTCCGATAATGACATCATATTGTTCAAACACACGATCAAAATCCTGTTTGATCAGTGTACGCACTTTTTGAGCTTTCAAGTAGTAAGCATCATAGTACCCGGAACTCAGCGCATAGGTGCCCAGCATAATCCGACGCTTCACCTCGGGGCCAAAGCCCTGCGTGCGGGACCGATGGTACAAATCCAGCAGGTTGTCCGGATTGTCTGCACGTACGCCATAACGTACACCGTCAAAACGGGCCAGATTGGACGATGCTTCGGATGAAGCCAGCAGATAGTATGTGGCTACCGCATACTCGGTGTGCGGAAGAGAAACTTCTTCCCATACCGCGCCCAGTCCTTCCAGCGTTTTCAGCGCGTCCAGCACCTTTTCCTTGACCTGTGGATCGACGCCCTCACCCAGATACTCCTTAGGTATAGCAATACGAAGTCCTTTTACATCTCCGGTCAAAGCGTTCAAGTAATCAGGAACGTCTACCTTCGCAGAAGTGGAGTCCTTCTGATCATAGCCTGCAATGGCTTGCAGTACGTACGCCGAATCCTGAACATTTTTCGTAATCGGTCCGATTTGGTCCAAAGAAGAAGCAAAGGCCACCAAACCAAAACGTGATACCAGACCATAGGTTGGCTTCAAGCCGACTACGCCGCAATAAGAAGCGGGCTGGCGAATGGAACCGCCTGTATCGGAGCCGAGGGTGAAATAAGCCTCACCCGCTGCTACAGCCGCAGCCGAGCCGCCGCTAGAGCCACCGGGAACGCGTTCCAGATCCCAAGGATTTCGTGCTGGGAAGAAGCTGGAATTCTCGTTAGAGCCGCCCATGGCGAATTCGTCCATGTTCATTTTGCCCAGTGTCACGGTTTGCGCCGCACGCAATTTGCCGACAACCGTTGCATCGTACACGGGATCAAAATTCTTCAAAAACTGACTGCCGCACGTTGTACGCAGACCTTCTGTCACGATGTTATCCTTAATGCCGACCGGCAGGCCAAACAGCAACCCGCGTTCCTCTCCCGAGATCAGATGATCATCAAGCTGACGTGCGGATGCACGTGCCTGCTCCTCGTCAACGGTAATGTAAGCCCTGATCTTGTCTTCCCGCGCACCAATCGTCTCCAGAGCGTGACCCACCAGGTCGCTCACTGAAATTTCTTTTTGATGCAGCTTGTTATGTATTTCCGGCAATGTGTTATCAAACAAGCTCAATTTGCATCCTCCTTTCAAATGTGAAATCTATTCCAGAACAGCAGGAACTTTAAACTGTCCGTCTTCTTCTTCAGGCGCATTGCGCATCACTTGCTCGTGTGTCAAACTTTCGCGAACTTCGTCGTCCCGCATGACATTGCTAACGTGCAGCACATGAGTGGTCGGTTTTACCTGTTCCGTATCCAGCTCATTCAGCTTCTCCGCATAGTGGAGAATGGCGTTCAATTGCCCTGTCATCGTGTCTTCCTCGGCTGCGGTCAGATTCAACCGGGACAACTTGGCTACGTGACGGACATCTTCCGTGGAAATGTTCATACAAAAACCTCCTCGTGTATATTAAAAATGCTGCACCGAACTTTGAAATAACGTTTTTAATTATAGGATAGAACCCTTTACAATTCAATCTTTGACGCAGTACAGAAGCAAACTGTGCAACCGGGCGGCAAAATGTTACTAAATGTATATAAAAAAAGCACCTCTCGGTGCTCTTTTGAAAAGCGATAGGAGCTAAAAACGTGCCAATTATATATTCTGAAAAAGAGTCGGCATTAACCGCTCCCTATATCCAAGCACGTAAATTGACTTGTCTAATAAAATCAGCCTGTGACAACAACTCTGTCGCGGTTTCTTCTTCCTCAGCCTCTACCGAATCAAGACCACCGTTCATCACATGTCTGAACAGTTTCTCATTATGCGTAGCAAGGGCGTAATCGATCAGCGCTTCACGCTCAACCCACTCGGCTTCCAGCTTCAAAATACTTTCTTCCGGCTCGATGTCCCCCGATGGTACAAAAAAGTTGCGATTCACCTTCGGGACGCGAATGACATAGTCAAAAGCATTGTCCGCATTACGGTCGTAAGCAATGATATAACCATGTTCGCCCACAGGAAGATTCTGCTCAAAAGCATCCGCGACGATCATAATTCTAGTTCCTAAATGATGCATCGTTAGCCCCCCCCGTTTGTCTGAACTTATCTGCTAAGTCTACTAAAAAAAAAGTAGCTTGTCTATATCATCTATGTATCTTCAAAACTGTCCGTCTCCACGTCCCAGCCTGTGCTCATTCAGCCTTGTGTGCCAATTCTGTGCAATGGTTCCACCTTGTTTTGTTACCCTTTTCCAAGTTATTACCTTCGATTCAGAACCTTGTACAGAAGCTCCATCTCCTGTCTTTATGGAAAAATGGCGGCTATCTCCATGCCCACGATGTAACCCAGACATATACTTCCTTTTCATTCATGCTCCCCCCTTGTGATCTGACGGCCAAATGCCTCTTTATCCTCTTAATGGGCAAAAAAAAGAACGCAAACCGGGATTCATCCACAGCTTGCGTGCTTCGCGAGTTTAGTATGTAACTTCAATATGTGTATGTTAACAAAAATAAAAACCTTTGTCTATATATTATTGATAATTTATTGTCGAAATGGGGCAGAACCTGTCACAGCTTTGATTCTGCCCCAACTGAAAACATTCATCACGTTTTACCGGATATACGGATTGTTGGCTTTTTCATAACCAATGGACGTTTTGGGACCGTGACCGGAATACACGGTAACGTCATCCCCAAGCGGGAACAATTTGTTCTGAATGGAATCGTACAAGTCCCGTTCCCGCCCACCAGCCAGGTCTGTGCGGCCGACACCCTGACGGAATAATACATCCCCGGAGAACAAGTCCTTACCACACAAAAAGCTGACGCTTCCGGGTGAGTGTCCAGGTGTATGGAACACCTTGAATGTATGCCCGATCAGGTTCAATTGCTGACCTTCCGCCAAATCATATTCGGCAGGCTCCGTCGAGATCGGCGGGGATGCCTCCGGCCACATCAAAGAGCCGTTTAATTTAGGGGATGTAAGCCAGTCCTGCTCCAAAGGGTGCAGATAAACCGGACAGCTCTTCGCTTTGCGAATCTCATCCACTCCACCGATATGATCAAAATGAGCATGGGTCAGCAAGATGGCTTCAATCTCCAGTGGCTCAATGGCTCTCAGCAAAGGACCTGGATTCATACCGGGATCAATAATAACGGCACGCTGCGGGTCATCCCCCTGAAGCAAATAGGCATTCGTTTGGAGCGGGCCCAGATTAAAGCTGCGAATAGACAACGTCATATTTTAAAATCCCGAGATGAGCTCGCGCAATTCCTGAACTATCACAGGATGAGCCTCGGTTCCCTCCCCATATTTCTCAGCCATTTCTTTACGGGCCACCGCAATTTTTTCTTGATAATCATCGGCTTCCCGATCCGGATTTTCACGTTTGAACGCGATCATAATTTCTTGGACCTGCGCAGGGCGCGGTCCCCAGTGACCCAGTACATGCCCCCCTGTATCCGCAAAAATCACAATCGGCACAGCACGTCCGCCCATCGTCAGGAAGTCGTCCATCAGCGCTTGGTGATTTTCCAAAATTAACACTTCGGTTGGAATCCCGCTATTCTCCAGCGCACGGAATACAACCGGTACGTTGCGTACTACATCTCCACACCAGTCGGCGGCCAATATGAGTACACGCAGATCGTCCCGATGGTTCAGGCTTTCAAAATACTCGCGGTCCTCTTCACGGTTCCACACAAACTGATCATACCCGGAGCCGAAGGCTTCCTTGTTCTTTTCCATACCCTCCATAAACTGTTCGGGGCTCAGACCTTTTCCAAAATATTGCGATACGTTAGTACGACTCATGTTATACACTCCCTTTCTTGTTTTTGGACACAATCCATTTGATAACAAAATAAATGATCAAGAGCGCAAGGGCAACCAGCAAAATCGGTTTGATATAAGGTGCTGCCACTTTATCAATCTGCTCCCACTTGTCTCCAAGCAGCATTCCTAAATATATAAACAGAACAGACCAGGGGATAATCGCCAGCGTCGTCAAAATCATAAAGCGCCATACGTTCATGCGAGCCAGCCCGGCAGGGATTGAGATCGCGTGACGCACAACAGGGATAAAGCGTGCTGTGAAAATGACCCCTGTGCCGTATTTGTTAAACCAGGCTTCGGCGTGGTCGACATGGCTTTTTTTGATGAGTATGTACTTTCCATACTTATCCAATACTGGCCTGCCGCCATAGCGTCCAATCCAGTAAATAAACAGTTGTGCCAGCACCCCGCCAATGGTTCCAAACACGACCGCGCCAAAAAAATTAATATGACCCGAGGACACTAAAAAGCCACCATAAGCGAGGACAATTTCACTTGGAATGACCTCAACCATCAAGCCTAGCATAATGCCAAAATACCCAAGACTACGAATGATCTCAAACAAATAATTAATGATACTAGATATATGATCCATTTATCTTCCCACTCCCTGCCCGTCTCTCTATTTTCATTAGTGTATCACAGCGGCAGAACAAGTGCCCACTTCGCCCAAGCAGGGAGGCCAGTGACCCCCACTCTTCTGCCCGCATAAGTTGTGAGAGAGAGGAGGGGATACGATATGCCTCCCGGCAAAATCCCCAAACATAACAATCCGCAATCCCGTTTACCCACGGCTCGTGGTATCCGGCGCGCATGCAGCAAAGAGCTGTACCGAACCTGCAAGCGTCTGCCTGTTCACATCGCTCCCGATCTGGTCAAGCAGGGCGAGGAGCTGTACTGTCGCAAGGTCGCCGGACACCTCATCTGGATCGCCGAAAACCACAGCAACCGCAGACTTCTGTGCGACTGGTGGGATGAGGATGTCAGCGAGGAACTCGCGCCGTTGTGGAAGGTGGATCGCGCCGTTTTGTGCGCTGCCTTTAGAAGTGCCTATGGCGGGTAGTTCTGCGCATCCAAGAATATGCGAAGCAAGGGAAGCAACCTGTAACTGCAACCTGTAAACTGTGAATCACCAAAAAGTGGAGCCACCCCGCAGTGGCCCCACTTTTGCTATATTTCTATCCCTGTTTCTTCGTCTGTCCTGCTCCCTCGGGAAGCAAATCCGCACAAGCACGCTCCAAATAAGGATCAGCATGAATAAAATCCCGAAATGCCGTGTATTCACGCCATAAAACAGAGCGTTCCCCTGCTTGGCCTTTGACGGCACGGATCAAAATATTTTTAGGCGTATGCTCCATGTCGATAAATTCCAGCAACTGTGTCCGATATCCCATCATGTCCAGCAGCTTGGCCCGGATACCGTCTGTCGCCAGCGCTGAAAAGCGCTCCTTCAAAATGCCATGGGAAAGCAACGGCTCCAGCAACGGATTTTCCAACTGGCTAAACAGCTCGTGCTGACAGCACGGAACTGACAGAATAACGGACGCTCCCCAGCGAACAGCTTTCTCCAGCGCAGCATCCGTTGCGGTATCACAGGCATGTAAAGTCACGACCATATCCACCTGCTCCAGCTCGTTATAGTCCGCAATATCACCGACCAAAAACTCCAATTGGCGGTATTGCAGCTTTTGAGCCAGAAGATTACAGGTTTCAATAACATCTGCCTTCAAATCCAGACCGACGATCTGCAAAGGTCGTTTTTGCTGTACTGCCAAATAATGATACAGCGCAAAGGTCAAATATGATTTGCCGCAGCCAAAATCCACAATTGTTAACGGGCGGCCTTCTGGAAGGTTAGGCAGTACATCCTGCACCATTTCGAGAAAACGGTTGATTTGCCGGAACTTATCATACTTGCGGGCCAGTATCTTACCGTCCTCATTCATGATCCCCAGTTCCATCAGGAAAGGAATCCGTTCTCCTTCTTCCAGCACGTATTGCTTTTTGCGGTTATGAGACAGGTCGGCTGTACTTTTGCTCGGTGATTTTGTCAAAATGGACACTTTATATTTTTTACTGATCAGCACCTGATAGTCCGCATTCTTCGCACACAAAAGTCCTTGACGGAACGTATCCTCAAACAAGGCAGTCATGCGCTCGTTAGTTTCATCAGGGGTCAGATTCTCATGAATGACCTTGTTGCTGTAATGAAAGGCAAACTGGTAATGCAGTTTGTTCTTCAATTCCACAGGCTTGATTTGCACTTTAGTAAAGGAAGCATCCTCCCGTTTGCGAAGCTGACTCAGCGTCGCAGTTATGAGGGACCCTCCTGTGGTTAGTTGGTATATAAGTTCACGCAGTGAATCCAAAGGGTACATCTCACTTTCTTCCATGTAATTGGGTAATCTCGACCAGACCCTCGGTTACTTCCCGGCGTGAAAGTCCACCCCGTTGAAGCTCCGCATCAGTCTGATCCAGCAATTGAGTATAAAATGCCTCTGCTTCCGGCAGCAGCTTCGGCTGCTCCCATGCCAGTCCGAACCAAACATCAGCGGCTTCGTCCAGCCTGTCCTCACGCTCATAATAAGCAGCCAACAGCTTGCTTGTGTCGGCTGGCAGCTCATATTCCCGAACCAAATTGACGATACACGCAATTCGCTCAGGCAGAACCTGAATGTCACGGGTCGCGCCATTCAAATCACTGTACAAGTATAGATGAAGGGATTTAATCAAGATTCGTATACCCTCGTCTGTTCTGTCGGTCTCCAGGTAAATAGTGGCCTCTTCTTCCAAAATGCGAGCCACCTGCTGAAGCTTGTCCGCTTCAATACCGGGACCCAGTCGAAAAAGCTCTATCATTTGTTCCGGCGGCAATCGTCTGAGCAAATCTGAACGAAGACGAAACTGCTTGTTCAGCAGGTCATCCAGTTGTTTCAGCGCTTCGACGTGTTTATTTTCACGCTTTAGACCGAGCACCGATGCTACTGCGGATGTCATTTCTTCCATCATACTGAGCAAATAATCTTTTCTAAGCAAACCGTTCCCTTCCTTCCATCCCGATGCCTCGACAACCAGGAACCATTTCACTTCTGATTGTAAGTCATCCTTGTGCAAAAGCCAAATGGCTCAGTCAAAACTACGAGTGTTCAAGAACTTCATAATTGATTCTTAATTACATCCGTGCTATTTTTGTTTCAATTAAGAAACAATATTCGAAACATTTCAGTAACTTAAATAAAAAGATATGATCAAATCACATTATTTCAATGGAAACAAAATATAAAATCAGATTCTTTTCGTATCCTGTCGGATAATGAGGTGGCCTATCTCGACTTGTCGAGAAGCGGCAACGAGACAAGCTCACACATTATAGAGAACGGACGACTGACTATCATGTTCTGCGCGTTCGAGGGTGAGCCCAGTGTATTGCGGCTCTACGGTAAGGGTACAGTCGTATTGCCAGGTACAAAGCGATGGGATGAGCTGTATCCTCTCTTCAATCCGCTTCCTGGAGCAAGACAAATTATTGTCGTTGAAGTTCACATGGTGCAGGATCCATGCGGTTTCGCGGTTCTTTTCATAACTTACACGAGCGAACGAGATAAGCTAAAAGAAGTGGCAATTCAGTTGGGCGAAGAAGCAATTAAAAAGTATTCGTATGAGAAAGGTTTAGAGAGTTGACGGTTTACCGACATCGTTTGCTTTGAATAAAAACAATTTAAGTTAGGCACTTTACAACAAAAAAACCGGATACCATCTGTGCTTTCATCAGATAGTACCTGGTTTTTTCTCTACCGATCGGACTGAATTATTGTATATTTTACCGAACGCGCCGGAGTCAGCGGCTCACGGGCAACCAGAAACATCCCCGCCGATCCTTGCTGTCCCAGACAAGCTTCTATGGCAAGCACATGATGGTCCTGAGGAACACGCTCCAAATACGAAACCAGATGATCCGCGTCGCACGGCTCAGTCATGGTGCCGATCACGTGCGGAAAGCCCTGTTCCATAAGCATGGTGCCGACCAGCGGTCCCAGTGAATCGCCTGACGAACGATCCGTGCCGATACAAACAAAGGCCAGCTTATCACCTTATGCCGAGAATGATGATCCGGCCGTTGACCGATAATTCGACTTACAGTACATTCTACAACAAAAACATGGTACAATACAGGCAACTTCCCCTGATATGAAAGGATGGAACATTAACGATGGATTTGTCTGTACCGTCTCATGCCAACATTGAACATATGGTTGAAGGCATCAAAACCAAGCTTCGTATGGCGAGTGGCGCTGCTATGCAGTCCTCCGCTTTCTCTCTGGAGCAATACGAGGATCTCCGTGATGTCTATGATATGGTGATAAGCAAGCCTAATCTGAGTATTTCAGAAGTCGAGGCCATCGTCTCCGAGCTGGGCAGATTACGTAAGCCCTCCTGATCAGAAAATGGATGCAAGCCGTTTAGCTTACTTACAGCCTATCATCCTGGTTGATACTGTTCATGAAAGTGGCCCTGTCCCCGTAAATAAAGCTCGTATCTCCGTTCGCATCAACAGACGCGCAACGGAGATACGAGCTTTATTTTATTCACTCATGGATTCTTTGCGGATGTCTTTTGAAGCCCTGCTGCGGTTTAAGCTCATTGTCATTATGGGCCATCATACAGCCGAAATACGCATTGCTCGGATCTTCATAATCTGCAAATGAAAAGCTAAACTCATTATGAATCTATCCTTTATTTGAGGTATACCTCTCTGCCGATGTCGCTATTTTAATCATCCCTAACACCTCCATGAATTCCCGTTCCGTAAAGCAGCTCTTACTTCGTTTTTTCCGAGCCACTTCCGGCCCCGGCATTACAAACGCTACGATACGTTCCTTTTATCCCCGGCTTATACGGGTCAATCAGAGCGGTGTTCCGGTCACGTTTGGCTCTCAAGTTCAACATAGGTTAAGTTTATAGTACGAAAAGATAAATCTATGTACGAAGCCATAAGGAGGAGATTCCCTACATATGCTGTCCCAAGAACCTCAACCATCCCGTTTTTTACCATGCTATTTACGTCGCAGTCTGTACGCGTCCATCGTTATGATTGTCGCTTTGCTTCTTATTGCCTACTCTGTTCGTTGGACCGGTACAGCTCCTTTTCTATATTGGGATGAACGCATTCAGGATGTAGTCTTTCCAGGCACAACGCCTGCTCATCACAAGCTTCTGCCTGTCGCTGTATTCATTACGTCTTTCGGTTCTTTCCGTGTATCGTTGCTGGTTGCTCTGGGTGTCGCCGCCTGGTGCTGGATATATCTCTGCTCGAAGGCTTATTCCTTTGCAGTAATAAGCAGCTTTACGGCGATGTGGGTGTTGAACACGCTCATTAAAGAAGTTTTGCAACGGGAGCGCCCGGCACTTCAGCATTTGGTAGAAGTCGGCGGCTATAGTTTTCCCAGCGGGCACGCCATGATTTCCATGGGATTTTACGGCATGATTTTTGCCATTTGGGCGATAGAACGAAAAATTCATGAGCGCTCGATCTTCCTTCCCTGCGTTCTTGGCGCACTTTCGATTCTCCTGATCGGGCTAAGCCGTGTCTATCTGGGGGTTCACTTTCCAACCGACATAGCGGGTGGTTATATTGCTGGAATGATATGGATAGTGTTTACTGTTCCTGTTATCTATTGGCGAGCACGTCTGCCACGTTCTTTGCCTCCATCAACTCCCCGCCGGTAAGCGGTTCGAGACGGTTTCTTGTTTCACACGGAGTCACGGCGTTTATATACGAAGTAAGCAAGGGCTACCTAACATTTATATATATTTTTTATTCTATAAGAGGAGTGATATGACATGAGTAACTTTGATAATCAATTCACCCTTCCTCTCTCTCCTTTTCCGCTTTAAAAAAGGACACGCTTCCCTTATGGAATAGCGTGTCCTTACGATGTGACGTCCAGTAATCGAAACCATGAAGGCCGTCTTCCTATCATGAGATAGACGAATTAGACATAATCTGTTTCAGCTTTTCGGTTGCCCGCTTCTGGATGCGGGATACGCTCATCTGCGATACGCCCAAGGTCTGCGCAATTGCACGTTGAGATTGGCCATCCTGAAATGCCAGAAGGAGCACCTTCTGTTCCTGCTCTTTCAACTGGCTTAAAGCTTGTTGTAAATCCATTCGTTTTTCCACGGTGTCGTAGTCGTTGGCATCCGAGCTGATAAGCTCGCCTAACGTAGCCGCACTCTCCTCCTGGGATAAAGGTGAGTCCAGTGACACATAATGGTAGCACTCACGGCCTGCGAGCACTTCGATCGTTTCCTCCACGGTAAGGTCCAAATACTCCGCAATCTCATTCACATTCGGCGAACGTTCCAATTTAACGGTCAGTTCGTCGATGGCATGCTGAACGAGCGCCCCCTTTTCCTTGATGCGGCGGGGAACCTGAATGTACCAGGATTTGTCGCGCAAATAATTTTTCATATGTCCCAGCATACTTTTCATAGCATACGGTTCAAAGGGGATACCCAAGCTGATAGCGTATTGCTGAAGCAGACGTATCAAGGCCATCTGACCGGTTTGATATAAATCCTCGTATAAGTCCGGACGGTTACGGGAGATTTTCCCGGCAGCCATCTTGACCATCGGCTCATACTTGCGGATCAGCACGGTAGCAATCTCGTTATCTTTGGTTTGCTGGTACTCCCAGATTAGACCAACGGCTTCATCTATCGACTTCGGGGGAGTTACCTTTTCATTCATACTTTTTCCTCGCTTCTGACCAGACGCTTTACAAGCACGACTTCAGTGCCTTTTCCAGTCCCATTCAAGATATGGACATCGTCCATAAGCGCCTGCATGAGATAGAAGCCTAGTCCGCCTATCTGCGCATCATTCAGCTCTTTGTCATGCAAGGATGCAAGACGCGACGGGTTCTCCACGCGTTCAAAGCTCTCCCCTCCATCTTTGACACAGATGGACAACGAATCTTCGTCAAATTCGAATGTTACTTCCACCACTCCGCCTTCATGACCGTATGCATAAAGAACAGAGTTATTACAGGCTTCAGATACAGCCACCTTCATGTCTTCTATTTCCTCGTAAGAGAATCCCATTTTCGCAGCAATTCCGTACAAATTTAATCTTACAATATCGACAAAGTCAGCAGTTGCCGGCAAATTGAGAACTACTTTTTGAATTTGAGCATTCATTCTTTTTCTTTCCTTTCCTATTGGGAATTCTCCTGGGGGACAAAAAATTTGGCAATACCGGTCATATCGAACAGTTTTTGAATTTGAGATGGTACCTCCTGAACGGCAAACCGGGACTCCATTCCATGCCTTGCCTTCAAAATAGATAACAAAATACCGATACCTGTACTGTCAATATATTTAAGTTCTTTTAAATTAATAATCAAGTTCTGGCCGGATTCCCCTACCAAAGGCTCCATCACCAGACGAAAATCAGGTGCCACCGAAAGATCCAGCTCTCCGCTCAGATAAACGATATTTACTCCATCGTTAGTTTCTGTAACCGCATTGAACTTCTCATTTTTATTAGTATTCATAGGCCTACTCTCCCGAAAAAAGATTTCCTTACATACTAACCCATTATACGAGCGCTTGAATCACCGTATGATGCTTTCTACACTTTCCCAATGCCACCATCTACACATCAGGCTACGCCTCATGAATTTGATCTTTGCCTGGTTGCATTGGAGGAATCAAGCTGGGAAAAGGGCTGAAACAGCCTTCCAACCTTGGCTGACTTAATACCAATGCCTGTATCCTTCACGGAAAACTCAACGGCAAGTCCTTCATCGCTACGCTCTTTGACGGATGCGAAGACGTATACACCATCACAATCTGTAAATTTGACAGCATTGGATACCAGATTAATGAGAACCTGACGCAGTCTTCCCATATCACCGTATAACACTGAAGGTAGCTGTTCATCCAGAAAATAATCCATCTCCAGATGCTTTCGATTGACTTCCACCGTAACAGGCTGAAAACTTCCTTGATACAGGAAATCAGATCGAATGGATATTCCTCTACCTCCATTTTACCTGGCTCCACCTTGTTTGTTTGTCAAATACATTTGCACAAAGCCTTCAATTTTGGACTTGAGAATTTGAGGGATGAATGGCTTCACCATGTAATACAATCCCCCCGCTGAATAACCGGCAAACAAATGCTCCGCTTCCTTACTGTTAGCGGAAATGAAGGTAATCGGAATATCTTTCGTTTTATCTCTGGCCTTAATCAGCTTTGCGGCCTCAATTCCATCCATACCCGGCATTTGCACATCGAGGACTACCAGTGCGAATTCATCTTTTAACAGATACCGCAGCGCTTCTTCCCCGGATGTAGCCCTCCAAATAATTTTGAGTTACGAATATAACCACACCCGCATTAATGACAGAAGCTGTTCGGTTTAAATCCGCTTTTTCACATAATCGGAAGCGCCCGCTTCAAAACACTTGGAACGATTATCTTTCAATGAAATCCAGATCAGGCACTTATCATCATCTCGATCCTGAGGTGCTTCTTTACGAAAAAAAGCATCCAGCATCGCTTCTTCATTCCATTCCTCATGCTTGCGCAGACACGAGGACAAATATTCCAGTTGTCCCTCATATTCTCCCTCTACAGCCTCCAGCAAGCCGTCGGTATACAAAGCGATATGCCCCGTTCCTTCATAATGGACTGTGTGCATTTCCGCATCAATTTTATCAAACAAACCTACCGGACTGCACGTACAGTCAAATTGGGTGATGCTGCCGTCCTGACTAAACAGTAGCCCCGGTGGATGCCCCGCATTCACATAATCAATTCGCCGAGAGCAGGTATCAATGACCATATAAATCGCCGTAAAATAATACTGCACGAGCTGCTTGCCCAGATCCAGTTGATTAAAGCGACGATTCAGCTCCTGAATCACCTTCTCTGGCTCTACGTACGTAGTCACGATATCCTTGAGCACAGATGCAATGAACATGCAGAACAGTGAAGAAGAGATGCCATGACCCATCATATCCAGCAAAATGATTGCATATCTGCCTTCCCCGAGCGGATACCAGGAATACAGGTCTCCCGCCAGTTCGAAGGAAGGCTGATACAGTGCGTTGACTTGCAGCACCGGGTCTTGAATATCAGGACTAAGCACCGCCTGCTGCACCATCGCGGCCAGCTTCAGCTCGTCCTGAATCCGCTGGTCCCGGTCTTTATGCCAATTCTTTTCCTGTTTGAGACGCAAGGCAAGCCGTATTCTGGCCATTAATTCTACCTTATTAATAGGCTTGGTGACGTAATCGACAGCCCCTACGTCCAGCGCCTCTGCCAGTTTCTTAGAATCGCCTACAGCAGTCACCATGATGATGGGTATATCTTTCAGATGTTCGTATTCCTGCACGGTACTGCAAGCTTCGATACCATCCATTTCAGGCATCATCATATCCAGCAGAATCAAATCAATATCGGAAGGTCGGGGACGCAGACTAATGGTGCGGTCGCCGATCCCCAGATGCTCCAGCATTTCTGCGGCTGAGCTGGCAGAGAAGATATCCCTATAATTTTCTTTCTTTAATATTTCACGAATAATAATGACATTGGTCGGATTATCATCAACAATTAGGATTCTCATTTCTTTCTCCTTATCTGTAATCCATGTATTATAGCGTCTCCATAAGAAGGTATTTCAAAAACATAGATAAGGAATGGGGCGCGGGCCTCATTCCTTATCTATGTTTTTGATCCTCATAACGATAGCCTGTGTTGCACAATTCATTCACCGCTTCGACGGCTTGACACTGTTCTCTACCACTTTGGCATAAGATTTATGATGGGTCTGATAGGCCTGACTTCTCTGACTATTACACATCTACGTGCACATAAGAAACCATATCATCTCGCAAACCAACCACCACGTCAGGTATTGATATTCCGTAGAAAGCAGCCGCGTATCCTCCTTCACTCGAAGGGACTTGCCCAGCTTTTTTAACACATCCGCACGCGTATCGTCCAAAGATATACCGTTTAGCGTATGAAAACTAGCCAGTACGGCATTTTGGGCGGGAATTGTCTGTACAGCCCTTACTACATGCCCCGCCTTATGCGCGGAAACGGCTTGCTGAACCGTATCCTGTCCGTCGCTATGCTACTGACGCATTTTCTGCCACACCTCGGCAGCGATATCTATATAACCCAACCAATCTTTGGCCGGCTTTGCTGCAGGCTCCTCGTAGGTCGTATTGTAGCTCTGAACCGTCCGTTCCGTTGAAGTGAGCGGCCTGTTCGACGCAGCTGACTTAATCTCGGTTTCCAAACCGGGCTTTTTATCCACTGTATGATGCGGCTTCTGAAACCGGACGATTAATGCCGCGGAAGCCTGCTTCGCAGCCAAGGTGACTTCGTTAAGCACCTCGCCCAGGTTTTTAACGGATTCCATCACAGGCTCCACCTGCTTCAATTTATGATCAACGTCTGCGGTAATGTCATTGGCATGTCGAACCGTTTGCTTCACTTCATAGCTCAGTTCATCTACCGTTTTTTGTACATCCTGTAGAGTCTGAGTTATCTTTTCCAGAGAACCTTGTGCTGTTTTAAGTGCTCCAATGAGGAAAATAACGAGAACTGCAAATGCGATAGCAATAATAAAAATACTGACCTGTGTTAACATGGCCTAACCTCTCTTTCGTTCTTCACGATGTTGTTTATGATTACTGCATAGTTACCCCTTACGTACCAGACACGAAACAACGTTGCAGCTTGCCTTTTCTTCAATCTTGACGCTATGTTTCACGGATTCGGGCACGGTTTAAAACAACATATAACAATGGCACAGCCACGAAAGATTCAAAAGATTCAAATGATTCAGCCGTCATTCGCAGTCATGCTCTACCGGGCGTGAGTATGCCACATTATATACAATTGAAGGAGGATGTAGAACATCCAGAAATGGTCCGTTTTATTTTTATTTTTTCCGTGATCGCCGGGATCTTAGTTTTTTTGGTATCGTTATATCCATAGCTGCTACAATCGCCAAAAGATTGTTTGTGTTATTTCTGGTGTTGTTCGTCATTTCACTCTTTACCGGAATGAAAGGAGCATCATAAGCGTAATAGAAGAAGTATGAGATACGTGTAGTAGTGAGGATACATCATTTTTATAGCTTTAAAAATAGGATGTTCCCGCCCCGGTCACAGGGTTGTGGAACATCCTATTTTTGATACGAAATTGTTTAAGGTTAATGACGCTTTTATTGGATCACGCTACCCCCGAACAGGAAACGATCCTGCCAAGGCTTGCTGAAATCCGTAACTTTCACACCGCCACCCGCTACAGAAAACGTATGAAGAATCTTGTTGTCTCCCAGATATACGGCTACGTGTGTAATCATTTGGGAGGAATTGTCCAAGGACGTATACGCCCCGGAAGACGCATTGTAATTGGTAAAGAAAAGCAGATCGCCACGTTTCAGCGTGGTCATATCTGTGTTGGGATGACTATTCTGCTTGATCCATTCACCCTGTGAACGGGAATCCGCCGGAAGTTGAATACCTGCAGCCTGACGGAAAATCTGACGGGTAAATGCCGAGCAATCAAAAGTAGCCGTACTGCTGCGATCGGAACCATATTCATACGGAGTACCGAGATAAGTCATCCCTGTGTTAATAACCTGATCAATGGCAGTCACTGCGTCACCAAAGGGCAAGTTAATGGCTTCCGCAGGAGTTGCTACAGCAGGAATCGCGGTGGTGTCAGGAGCAGACGTCACCGGAGCAGTCACTGGCTGCTGCACAACAACGCCCTTACCAATACGAATATACTGCGGGGACGAGCTGACATACCCCGCCGTGCCATCAGCATTGGTAATCTTGAACCAATAGGCGTTATTTGGATTTGTAATGGTGACGATATCTCCTGCATTCAAATAGCCCAAAACCTCGGATGAAGTGGATGCCTCCGCCCGCAAACGAACGGACGTTTGAATCGTGGCTTTCGTTTGACCGGAAGAACTATTCACTGAGGCTGGAGCCTCTTTAGTTGAACTGTTAGTTTTAAGCGATTCTTTGGCTTCCGGTCTACGGATAGCAGGCTCGGTGACAGCAGCAGCGACGCTGGTAGCGCCTACTTTTATGTACTTGTCGGAGCTGCTTGTGTATCCAGTTACCCCATCAGACGTCTTGATCTTATACCAATAGCTGTTTGTTTTCTCCAATACCGTTACGGCCTCTCCCTGCTTCATAAAGCTGACTACATCTCCTGTAGTCGAAGGACCGGATCTAAGCTTTACAGCCGCCTGAATAACCGCCTTCTGTCCCGTAGATGCTGTCGATGCCGCTGCGTCAACCTGACCCGGCGCGACATGAATGGCTGCCAACAGCGCGGCTGACGTCATGAGCATTCCTATCACGCGTCTTCTCAATATTGCACCTCCTGGCTGTTTTTACAAATTTGAAGGGCAAGTCCAATTCCGGCGAATATAGCCGGACATGCTTTCATTATAGTAAAAGCAACGGGAAGAGAGATATAATCCAAACGTCACAAAAGGAAGCACATACATCTTTATACATAGGTCTAAAGTCATTTTTTAACACTAATTATTAATTAATCTATAATTTAGGTTCCACATGGACATGGACATGCATCGTATTGTGAACCTCTTGCAGCCGTTCCTCAATCCGGTCGCTGATCAGATGTCCTTCAATCAGGCTGAGTTGCGGGTCCACCTCTATGACAACATCCACCAAAGCATGATTGCCATGTACCCGCGCCTTGACATCACGAATGCCCTCCACCCCGGGTATATGGGCAATCGTGCTACGTAAGTCTGACAGCTCCTGCTCATCAAAACCATCCGTCAGGCTGTGTGTAGAGTCCTTGAAAATATCCCACGCCGTTTTAGAGATTATAAATCCTACCGCTATCGCCGCAACCGTATCCAGCCATGGCAATCCAAACTGTGCCCCGATAATACCAACCGCTGCACCGATACTGACGAGCGCATCTGACAGGTTATCCTTGGCTGCCGCCAGTAACGCCTTGTTGTTAATTTTCCGCGCCAGTCTGTTGTTGTACATGTATACTCCCAGCATAATGACCGCACATATTACCGCCACTCCCGCAGAAGTGATATCAGGTGTCTGCTTGCCACCTCTGAAAATACTTTCGATCCCGTCAATAAGCACCTGAAGACCAACGACAGCCATAATAAAGGATGCCAGTAACGCCGCTATCGTTTCTGCCCGAAAATGTCCATAGGCATGGTCGGAGTCCGGTGGTTTTTGAGATATTCGCAGACCGATTAGTACGGCAACGGACACCACAATATCGGTGACATTGTTAAATCCGTCGGCCAGCAACGCACTGGAAGCAAATATATATCCGCTAATCAGCTTAAAGGCAGACAGAAAAAGGTAGGCGATAATGCTCACCCAAGCCCCACGTTCACCTTTTCGTATTTCATCATACACATTCACCACAACGGGGGACACTCCTTCAAAATTAGAGTTCCCGACAGAACGGTCTCACCACAATAATCACGGGAGAACCCTAAAAGTCAGGATAAACACTTATACCGTTCCATGCTGCGCCAACCCAAAAATAAAAATAGCAGCATAGCTGCCTGAAAATAAACTTTTAAAACTATATCCCTACTTCTACGCGAAACAGTGCTTTTCCAACCCGCAGCGTAGTTGCCCTGAAAATAACCATTTGCCTTGGGTAACGGTTATTTTCAGGATAGCAGACGATCTTTATGTGGGTCTAGAGAAAGAGTCTTTCCGCTCCGCATCGCTGTAGGAACAACGAAAAAGTATTGCCAAGCTCCATTCCTGTGGGGTATATAAAACATTTTTTCCTTTATGCAAAAAATAGGCACCCCCTCTTCCGGTCCGCCCCGTCGTCATGTTATCATTGTTGCCCTTGTCCCATCTTTTAAAAACGTATAAAATGGGGACACAGCCGCGTTTTCCTTCAATCCAGCATGATTGACATGAATTTGGCGGCAACAGGAGGAATTTATTCATGAGCGATGCTAATGAACCACGTAAAGTTAATCTCGCAGATGCCATTCGGGAAAAGCTGGCACAAAAAAAACAGCAGTCCGGCGCTTCACAGGGCGGCTTTCAAGGCGGTTCCGCCAAAACACTGAAAAGCCAAAATACGAAGAAGCCGAACAACCAACGCCGTCGTACAGGCGGATCATAAGCCAACCCATTAGGCTAACCACACCGGACTCAGGCAGGGTTGTCTTTGCCCTGTAGCCCTAACGGGGTAAGCCATTGGTAATGGCGCAAACGAAAAAAGAGGAGTCTCCCCCGCCATCATCAATGGCCTGAAGGAGCTCCTCTTTTTCGTTTATCTATTTACTGCAAATTAGCTGGTTTTAGCCGATTTCTACCGGATACATACGTTCACGTAATTTTGCGATTTCATCGTTTTCCAAGTATTCATCATAGCTCATCGTACGGTCGATGACACCGTTTGGCGTAATTTCTACGATACGGTTCGCGATGGTTTGAATGAACTGATGGTCATGCGATGTAAACAACACGGTACCGTCAAAGTCGATCAGACCATTGTTCAGCGCTGTAATGGATTCCAGATCCAAGTGATTGGTCGGTTCATCCAGCAGCAGCACATTGGCGCCGTTCAGCATCATCTTGGCCAGCATACAGCGAACCTTCTCGCCTCCGGACAGCACGCTTGCTTTCTTAAGCGCTTCTTCCCCTGAGAAAAGCATACGTCCCAGGAAGCCGCGTAGGAACGTTTCGTCCTGATCCTTGGAATATTGGCGCAACCATTCCACGAGATTCATATCCACACCGTCAAAATAGGTGGAATTGTCTTTCGGGAAATAAGCCTGAGTGGTGGTAATCCCCCAAGAGAATTCACCGCTTTCCGCTTCGGTTTCGTTCATCAATACCTGAAAGAGCGTTGATTTAGGCAAACCGTTCGGGCCGACAAACGCGATTTTGTCACCTTTGTTCACAACCAGACTGAACTCATTCAGCACTTGCTCGCCTTCAATGGACAGGCTGAGACGGTCTACCGTCAACAGCTGTTTGCCCGCTTCGCGTTCAGGCTTGAAGTTCAGGAAAGGATATTTACGGTTCGACGGACGGATGTCGTCCAGCGTAATTTTATCCAGTTGTTTTTTACGTGAAGTGGCCTGTTTGGACTTGGAAGCATTCGCGGAAAAGCGCTGAATAAAGGCTTGCAGTTCCTTGATCTTCTCTTCCTTTTTCTTGTTGGCATCACGAGTCAAGGCAAGCGCAAGCTGGCTGGACTCATACCAGAAGTCGTAGTTGCCGACGTACATCTGGATTTTACCGAAATCAATATCCGCAATATGCGTACATACCTTGTTCAGGAAGTGACGATCATGGGATACGACGATGACGGTGCCTTCATAGTCCATTAAGAAATTTTCCAGCCATTGAATGGACTCGAGGTCCAAATGGTTGGTAGGCTCATCGAGCAGCAAGTTGTTCGGACGACCAAACAAAGCTTGAGCCAGGAGAACACGTACCTTGTCATTACCGCTCAGCTCAGACATGTTCTTGTCATGCAGGTCGCGTGGAATTCCAAGACCGATCAGCAAGGAAGCTGCATCCGGCTCGGCATCCCATCCGTTCAGCTCCGCAAATTCACCTTCAAGCTCACCGGCACGCAGGCCGTCCGCTTCAGTAAATTCCGTTTTGGCATACAGCGTGTCTTTTTCCTTCATGATTTCATACAGACGCGTATGGCCCATAATAACGGTTTCCAGAACCGGGAATTCATCGTATTCATAATGGTTCTGCTTGAGCACTGCCATCCGTTCGCCCGGTGTCATGTGAACCTCGCCTGAATTGGCTTCGATTTCACCGGAAAGAATTTTCAAAAAGGTGGATTTACCCGCGCCATTCGCCCCAATCAGGCCGTAGCAGTTCCCAGGAGTAAATTTGATATTTACGTCTTCAAAAAGTGGGCGTTTACCATAACGAAGCGTTACGCCGCTTGTACTGATCATATAAGCATACCATCCTTATCATTAGTAAAGTGCTAATCACAAAATTACCGACGGCAATAGTATAACACACAAAGGGTCGGATTCGAACCGTGTGTAAACCAAACAACCCTGAAACCTCCGTCGATATCCTGAAAATAAAATAAAACATGCTTCCGTCCCCACGGTTATCTCCTGAGAAAACGCGGGCCAGAACCATTTTCTCGTTTCCAAATTCGATGCCGCCAGGAGACAGACGAGCTATTCAGTAGGCAGCATTTACACTCCCTGTGCTTGTAAATGTACGGAAGCTCCAACACCTATCGGAATAAGATACATCCCCGCCTCAGCGTCCTGCCTTACGATTACTTCCACCCCGTAGACTGCCTGAATCATATCGGATGTGACGACCAATCCGTCCCGGCTCAATGACAGCACTGATGGCGTGAAGACAATCCGTTTTCCGGTCATATGAAAAGGTAATATCCTTAATGTCCATAGGTGCGATCCGCCTTTCTGATCAGAATATCAGGACTCATCGGATTACCCACATCAGTCACATCCTTGTAAAGGTCAGTTATTTGAGCAGGTTTGATGCTACTGCAACCCGATGTTATTTTGCTTTCAGGCTCGCTTCATCAAATTGGAATTGAACTGTATACCAGTGATCATATGGCACGCCGCCAAATTCCGGACTATATTTTAGATAATAAAATCACGTTTTATGAAGTCAAAATCGTGCGGCATCCCATTGCCAACACCGACTCCGATTCCTCGCTGGTGAGCGATACCAAAGAGGCTTAATCCTGTAACACAGCGACAGACTTGTCTGCCCGCACCTATTCACTCATTCAAAACAACCCTAAAAAGCGACTCCGCAGATCATTGTCCGCAGAGTCGCTTTTTAGGCGAGATCCTCAGGTTGTAGTTGAACAGCGGCTTTGAATTTTCAGCGTCTCACCGTGTCCCAGTATATGAATGCGCTCCTTGGCGATGCCCAAGCGTTCACGCTCCGCTTCGAGACGATCCAGTGCCTCTCTCGGCGTATCATCCGCCAGCTTAAAGGCTCCGTAATGCATCGGGATCATCTGATCCGCGCCGCAATCCACAAACCCTTGCAACGCCTCCTCCGGTGTCACATGCTGCGAGGTCATGAACCATTCTGGCTCATACGCACCAATTGGCATAAAGGTCAGGTCAATGTCAAAGCGCTCGCCAACCTCCTTAAAGCCACGGAAATACCCGGTATCTCCCACAAAGTACAACGTCGGTACAGCTACTGTATCTGAATTAGAATGCAATTCTGTGACGGACGTGGCAGAGTCGATCACCTGCTGCTCGCTTTGCAGCACATACCCACCCCAATGCGAAGTATTCGTATCAAACGGCGTACGCCGCGTCCAATGCTGGGCGGGAACAAATGTGAATCGCACCCCGCCTACCGTAAAATGATCCCACCATTTCAGCTCATGGCAGTTGCGGAAGCCTTTGCGGACCATTTTCGACTTCAACCCCGAAGGCACGAGCATCAGCGTATCTGCACGATACAATTTGCGCAACGATTCCATATGCAAATGATCATAATGCGAATGAGACAGCAGAATAATGTCCAACGGCGGTACATCCTGAATGCGGATGCCGGGTGGAGCCAGTCTTTTATCAAACGCCATACGCTCAGCCCACACCGGATCAGTAACGATGTTCAGTCCGAGATATTGAATGAAAAAGGTAGAATGCCCTACCCAGGTCGCCGTCGTCGTTTTCCGGTTACTGTGCAGAAACTCCAGCTCCGGCGGATGGTTCGGAACAACGAACGTATAATCCTTCGTTTTGCTGCGGCGCTCCTGCCGCCATTGTCTAAATTGCTTGAGTGTTTTATCGGTGTTGACATGATCCATGTTGTTAAAACGAACTTTGGGCATGATGTAACTCCTCCCCTGACGGACTCGTTCTCCAAGCCGTTTTCTTTATGATTTTAGATGATCATTTTACATGCTGGTATATGTAAAGTATAATTCAATCCGACTTTTGCATGCAAAACGGACCCTCCCCATCAATCAGGAAGGGTCATCTCAGATGTTGCTGTCAGTCCTGTGGATTTTTAAAGCGTGCCGAATACATAAACAAAAACCCAATCGCCACCACAATAATAATAGGCGACTCATACATGATCGTAAAATGCTCGAAAGCAGCCATTTGTACTCACCCTTTCTTCCCTGCTTGTCCTCGCACATAATCCGCATCGAACAGGAACAGCCTCAGGATCAGGATCAGTGATGGGATCAGCACCAGCAGACCTGCACTAAACGCCGTAATCAATGCATACGCCATGGCGGAGTTCGTAAAGCTGTGATGCACATTAATGTAGGGATACAAAACATACGGCAGATGCGAGCGACCATAGCCATACCAGGCAAATGCAAATTGCAGCATGACCAGAATAAATGAGGTGCCGAGATGACGTCGCCGCCATACCAGATAAACAGCTCCGACAAAGCAGACAAAGGAGGCGACAAACATCCATGCCATGTTCAGCATATTGGAAAAATGGTCCGGATTTTGTTTGTTAATCTGGAAAAATGCGAGCAGACTCGCCACAATCGTAGGGCCGCTCCAGAGCAGCGCGTATCCGCGCACGATTTCAAAAGCGACCTTGTCCCCCGCCCTTTTGGCATAATAGGAAAGAAACATCGCCGAGACATATAGCACACTCACCAGCGCCAGGAAAATAACCGCCCACGTATAGGAGTTGCTTAATAACTCGCCCCATTGCAGATGAACACCTGTGCTGTTTTCCACAATAATACCGCCTTCCGAAATGGCGAGAACCGTCGATAGCGCCGCCGGTATCAGCAGCCCTGTCGCGCCATACAGTGCCATGTAGACGATATTATTTCTACCGGAATGTCCATACGTATTGTACGCATAATACACCCCTCGGATCGCGATAAGCACAATCGCAATACTACCGGGAACGAGCAGCGCTGTACCATAATAATAAGCCGCATCCGGGAAGAAACCGTTCAGTCCCACCACGAAAAAAATGAGAAATACGTTCGTTACCTCCCACACCGGCGATAAATACCGTTGAATAATGTTGTGGATTTTGTTCTGGTGACCTGTCAGCACACTGTAAAAACTGAAAAAGCCTGCGCCAAAATCTATAGATGCCACAATCAAATAACCGAACAGGAAGGTCCACAAAATGGCGATACCGACAATTTCATAGCTCACTTCCCTTCAGCCCCTTCCAGACCTAGCTGCTTCAGCTCTTCCAATGCATCTTTATTACGGAACAGCTTGCTGAGAACCTTAATGGCCGAGAAGCACAACACGAGATACAAAATGATAAACAACACAAGCATCCATCCCACACTGGTGGAGGTGGTCGCTGCTTCGGACACCTTCATGTAGCCGCGTAAAATCCACGGCTGCCTGCCGACCTCCGCGAACATCCAACCCAGCTCAATGGCTACCATAGCCATCGGCCCCACCAGAATGAGCGCCAGTAGCAGCCATTTGGGGTATGGTTTGCGACCTGGCAAACGTTTGCGGAATAGATACAGCAGTGGAATGACGAGAATCAGCACCCCGGTGGTGATTTTGAGATCGAACATATAGTGGATAGACAGCGGCGGTCGCTGATCCACGGGATAATCATTCAGTCCCTTAACTTCTGTACTGGGCAGATTCCCGGCCAAAACACTAAGCGCATAAGGCACTTTCAGGGCATACTTGATGTCTCCATTCTTGTCCATATAACCGCCATATACGAAAGGAGCGTGCGTCATTGTATTAAAATGCCATTCGGCGGCAGCCAGCTTTTCCGGCTGATATTTGGCCAGAAATTTACCGGAAGCATCTCCGATCATCACCGTGCTGATAGCAAATACAATGGTACAGGTGGCGGTCAGCTTCAACGCTTTTTTGAAATACGGGTGGTTACGCCCCCGCAGCATACTAAAGGCAGCCAATCCCATCAGCAGCCCGGCGCTCAACGTATACGAGGAAGCCAGCACATGAGAAACTTTGGTTGGCGTGGCCGGATTCAGCATCGCCTGGATGGGATGGATATCGGTCATGATTCCATTTTTAAGTGTAAAGCCTTGCGGCTGGTTCATGAACGAGTTCACAGTCGTAATAAAAACGGCTGATGCAGATGAGGCAATCGCTACGGGAATAAGCAGCATCAGGTGGAAATATTTGCTTTTAAACCGATCCCAGGTGTACAAGTAGATACCTAGAAAAATGGCTTCGATGAAAAAAGCAAACGTCTCCAAAAAGAGGGGCAGCGCTATCGCTTGTCCAGCCACTCGCATAAAGGTAGGCCAAAGCAAGCTGAGCTGCAGTCCAATGGAAGTACCTGTGACGACACCTACGGCAACGGAGATGACAAATCCCCGCGCCCAACGTCGGGCCAGCAGTGTATAGTGCGGATCACCGGTTCGCAGCCCGCGCCATTCCGCGAGTGCAATCAGCAAAGGTACTCCAACGCCGATGGATGCAAATACAATATGAACAAACAGGGTAATTCCGGTCAACATCCGGCTTAGCAATACGGGGTCCAGTGAAGACAAATGCTACTCACTCCTTCATTTCTTTGGATTACAATCTAGGGAGTCAAGCGGGCTATGCTTTTAATGACTGCGTACAGCATAATAGCCGCTACCACAATACACACAATAATGAGCGTTCTTTCCTGCTTGCGGAACATGGGAACGCCTCCTTTACTCTTCGTTTGGAATATGGGGAGAAACATGTATTAGTTTAGCTAAATTTTGTTACTTTTATCCCTGCTGTCATTATAAATTTACAAGATTCCATTTTGGATATTGCCATATGCAGTTAATTCGGTTATATTTCTATATAGTTAGATAACCTAATTATATGAAAAGAGTGAAACTATGCCGCCAAAACAAAATAAGCGGGATACCGTTCAACATCCCCTCCCCCGTCTCGGTCCAGAGCCTTATCTGGATTTAATGGATCAGACCGCTCTTGCGGAAACCGACCGTCATCTTGCCCGTATGGGTCTCTTCTTGCTATGGACGGGTGATAACGTACTCGACGCGATTGATCTGGATTTGTCGGATTTTGGCCTGACGGAGAGCAAGCTGGATTTGCTGTTGCTGCTGACACTGCATCAATCACAGGAGCAAATGAGCCCCTCCATGATTGCCGACCGTCTTGGAATCCGGCGTGCATCCGTTACATCTATACTGGACTGGACGGAGCAAAGAGGATGGATTATCAGAGAACATAATTCCACAGATCGACGCAAGATTCATGTACGTATTACAGAAGCGGGCTCCAAGCTTGTGCAACAGGTACTGCCTGTATTTTGGTCTTCCTGCGCTTCCCTGACGAGCATTTTGGAGCCTGAGGAACAAATGATTTTTTCGCGGATTATAGAGAAGCTTCATCATCATATGGAGCGCAGACTGGAGGTGGGCAGATAAAATTTTTTTAAACATATAATTAGGTTATCTAATATAATTAATTGTGTGTATTAAATGATAGCTTATTTTATTATTTAGGGAGTGTTCAATTGATGAGTAAATTCCGAACAAATCATACGACAGCTATACAGCAAAAATCTGTTGCTCTATCCTACGCATGGATGACCGTCATTCTATGTTGGTCAGCGATTGCAGTCATGTCCAGTCTATATGTAACCATTCCTTTAGTTCCGCTCTTTGCGGACGTATTCGGCAAAACGCTCGCTGAAGCTGCGATACCGGGCAGCATCTTCTCCTTGGGGTTTGCGGCCGGATGCCTTGTGTATGGGGGATTGTCTGATCGTTTTGGGCGAAAGCAAATGATCGTTACCGGGCTGTTCGCATTAACGATCATCTCGCTATGCCTTGGCTTTACCAATCAGTATCCTTTATTAATTACACTGCGCTTGCTTCAAGGCTTGGCGGCAGCCACCTTTTCTCCTGTAGCTCTCGCCTACGCCGTAGATATGTTTCCGTCCGAAAAGCGGGTAACGGCCATTGGCTTTATGAGTACCGGGTTTCTGGTGGCGGGGATTGCCGGACAGGTATTTAGTATCGTCATTAGCGAACATATGGAATGGAATATGGTATTTCGAGTATTAGGCGTACTATACGCCATAACCTTCCTGATCGTAACTTTTTTCTTACCGAAAGCACCCACACCTCAACGGAGCGTCCGTATTTGGACTTCCTTCAGTCAGCTAGGCACCGTTCTCCGGTCGTATCCATTATGGTTAAGCTATACGGTCGCCTTCGTTCTCCTGATGTCTTTCGTGAGTATGTATACAGTTCTGGGCAGCTATCTTAGCGGACCCGAATTTGGCCTGACTAGCAAGCAGATGCTTTACGTAAGATCTGCTGGTATTGTCGGTATGCTCCTTTCACCGTTTGCCGGAAAACTAGCCCGAAAATTCGGTGTGCATCTTGTACTGCGAACAGCACTTATGCTCTCCATCCTTAGTCTGGTGCTGATGGGACTCACGTATTCTCTTATGGCTATGCTGGTATTGAGTGTATGTTTTGTAAGCGGCATTGCTCTGAGTGTCCCTTCACTCATTGCACTTGTCGGCCAACTCGGCGGTTCGGCACGGGCGATAGCTGTTTCTCTTTACACCTTCATTCTGTTTGCAGGCACCAGCCTGGCTCCGGTACTCTCCATTCGATTGATGGGGAGTGGTGGTAATCAGATGACTACATTTATGATGCTGGCGTCTGTTCTGTTCGTGGGCTTTATCGCCTCCCTCCTGATCCGTCGGAAGTGGAGTTCATAGTACAGTATCATCCGACTGTGGCACCATAGTAATTTTCCAGTTCAGTAAATATAGCATCCTGTTTTTTATTTAAGAACCTCCGAATACTCATAAGGAATGTTTACATGATCAGTGTGATATATGTCATTGTGTTTTCATGAGAAACGCGAACATCTCTTTGGAGACATTCGTAGAATGATGTACAATACAGATAAGCCATATATGGAGAACTTTTGAATAGGAGGCTGTACCGAGCTATGAAAATAACATCTATCGAGCCAACTCCCAGTCCGAACACCATGATGCTGCATCTGGATGAGCGGCTGGAAGCGGGCATTCGCAGAACATATACACGGAATAATGAACGCTCCGCTCCCCCATTTATCCGGCGTATGCTGGGCATTGAAGGAGTCAAAAGCGTGTTTCACACGACGGATTTTGTAGCCCTTGATCGCAAAGGGAACGCAGATTGGTCCACCATTCTGGGTCAGGTTCGCGAACAGCTAAGCGAGGAAGGCGCAGACGCCAAATGGGACTTGCCGGAGGAAACTTCCGGGGAAGCGTTTGGTGAGGCACAGGTATTTGCACAATTTTTCCGGGGCATTCCGATGCAAATCCGGGTGAAAGCGGGCCAGCAGGAGGAACGGATTTCCTTGTCCGACCGTTTCGTGCAAGCCGTAACCCGGGTAGCCAGCGCGACACTGATCAAGGAGCGCAAGTTGAGCGATTACGGCGTCCGCTACGGAGAACTGCCGGATATTGCACGCGAGGTGGAGCAGGAGCTGGAGGCAGCCTTCCCGCAGGAGCGGCTGGAGCAAATTATCCAGCAGGCGATTGCCCACAGCGCGGACAACAGCGAATTCGTGGAGGAACGCCGCGAATGGAGCGATGCCGAGCTGGAGCAGGCCTTACAGCACGAGGATTGGCGTATCCGCTACGCCGCGCTGGATCGGCTGGAGCCGACGCCCGAGCATTTGCCGCTCATCCGGCAAGCACTGCATGACGACAAAATGCAGCTACGGCGCCTAGGGGTCGTCTATCTGGGCGATCTGCGCACACCAGAGGCGATGGAGCTGCTGTCCGAGGCGCTGCGTGACCCTTCAGCGGCAGTACGCCGTACGGCGGGCGATACGCTGTCGGATATCGGCGACCCGGCGGCTACCGGAGCTATGATCGAAGCCCTGTCGGATAGCAGCAAGCTGGTTCGCTGGCGAGCTGCCCGCTTTTTGTACGAGATCGGCACCGAGGACGCGCGTGACGCGCTGGAGAAGGCTGTTGATGATCTCGAATTCGAGGTCAGTCTACAGGCCAAAATGGCACTGGAGCGCATTGAGTCAGGCGAACAAGCCGCGGGGACGGTTTGGCAGCAGATGGCCAAGCGCAACTCTTGATTTGTGATTTTACGACTGGACCTTCAAAAAATTGTAGATTGTCAGAAGATGCACAGGTACGCTATACTCTAATTTACTATACAATACAATATCATGTCATACACCTCATCAAACCTGTTTTATGATGAGGTAGAGGTCGCGGATGTAATCAGTACACCGGAGGAGATGCCAAGAGCCGTCTGTGATTCCTGTGGAAAGGTACACCCGCCGAAGTATGCGGAGCCGACTCTTTGTAATACTCCGAATGCTGGGGCTGCTAACCGAAAGGAGCAGAACTGTCACGCGATGTCCTAACACAGACACGTGTGTTGAGCTATCTTGTTATAGAAGAAGGTATGGTGCGGAATGCATAGACAAGGCCGCAAGCGTATTTCCTGCGGTCTTTTGACGTTTGTAATCCCCCTCCTTCTGGCTCTTGCCCTGACATGAAATACCATTTCATGAAGGAGTGTTTGAACGTGCAACACAAAGCAACACCTGCCGCAACCTTGCGGAAAAGTCTCAAAGCCCGACATATGACGATGATCGCCCTCGGTGGTTCCATCGGAACAGGCCTGTTCCTCGCCAGTGGAGGCGCGGTTGCAGAAGCCGGACCCGGAGGCGCCCTGTTGGCTTATGCAGCGGTCGGCCTCATGGTTTACTTCCTGATGACCAGCCTCGGCGAGCTGGCTACGTTTATGCCTGAATCCGGCTCTTTTAATACCTACGCAGGTCGCTTCGTCGATCCGGCTTTTGGTTTCGCCATGGGCTGGAACTTCTGGTACAACTGGGCGGTAACCATTGCCGCCGAATTGGCAGCAGCGACCGTGCTGATCAAATACTGGTTTCCCGAAAGTCACTCCGCCTGGTGGAGTTTGTTATTTCTAGCCATGATCTTCGCGTTGAACGCGCTGACGGTCAAAGGCTATGGTGAATCCGAATACTGGTTCGCCATGATTAAAATTGTGACCGTGGTTATCTTTCTGACCGTGGGTGTGCTGATGATCTTCGGCATTATGGGGGGGCCAGCGATTGGCTTCGCTAACTTCACTGTAGGAGATGCCCCGTTCCACGGCGGATTTTTCGCCGCATTGGGCGTGTTCATGGCCGCAGGCTTTTCCTTTCAGGGAACCGAGCTGATCGGGGTAGCGGCCGGAGAGAGCGAAAACCCGCGTGAAAATGTGCCTCGTGCCATCCGTCAAATCTTTTGGCGCATCCTGTTCTTTTATATTCTGGCGATTCTCGTCATTGGATTGATTATTCCGTACACCAATCCGAATTTGCTGCGGGGAGATATCAGTGACATCGGGGTCAGTCCGTTCACACTGGTATTTGAAAAGGCGGGGCTTGCCATTGCCGCATCTGTGATGAACGCCGTTATTTTGACTTCCGTATTGTCGGCAGGTAATTCCGGGATGTACGCGGCAACACGTGTACTGTACGCTTTGGCACGGGAAGGTAAAGCTCCCCGTTTCCTCGGACATATCAATCGACGCGGCATTCCTATGAATGCACTGCTGATTACAACTGCTGTCGGTATGCTGGCCTTCCTCGCCTCCCTGTATGGGGACGGTGTGGTCTACAACTGGCTGCTGAATGCTTCCGGGATGTGCGGATTTATTACATGGATTGGTATTGCTGTCAGCCATTATCGTTTCCGTCGTGCCTTTACAGCACAGGGTCGCAGTCTGAGTGAGCTTCCGTACAAAGCCCGCTGGTTCCCGCTTGGTCCCTTGTTTGCCTTCGCACTGTGTATCATCGTGATTATCGGGCAAGGTGCCGATGCCTTTACCGGGCAAGTCATTGACTGGAAAACGATGATCGCTACGTACATGAGTATACCGCTGTTCCTTCTTCTGTGGCTCGGCTACAAATGGATCAAGCGTACCAAAATCGTTCCACTCAACGAGTGTGATTTGAACCCGGATGCGTCTTCCGGTAAATAAACAATAGTAATAAAAGCCCGTCTCCAGGCACATACAGATGGAAATGCGGATGAACCTGAACGGTCCTATGGATCGCTCAGGTTCATCCGCATCTTCTCCCTGATATGTGGAGACGGGCTTTTTTTCTGTTATTCGGAAGAAGAAGCTACCGGAGCTGTCAAAGACATAGACATAGACAAGGCGCGGCGGCTAAAGATGCCATAAATCACAGCACTCAGTGTCAGCAGTGCAGATAACAAATATAAATTAACGATGCCCAGATGATCTGCAATCCAGCCCATCAGCAATAGCGAGATGCAAAACGTCATGCTCGTCAGCGTAGCCTGTGCGGACAGCACCTTGGGTAGATCGTGCGCAGATACGCTCATTTGCATCATCGTACGGCGGGATACGACGGACATTTCCGCAGGCAATCCCATCAACAACACGATCAGTAGCGTCAGCGGCGGTAATGTGTTAAACGCATACCAAGCCGTCAGCAGCCCATAGCAAGCCATTCCCGCCAGCATCGCGGGCAGCAGTCTGCGCTGCAAATACTTGACACAAGCGAGAACAATGATCCCACCGCCAATCGCGCCTGCAAAATACGCCGCATTAATGTATCCCCACCATGCCTCGCTTTTGTGCAACACCTGCTGAGCGAAGGCAAGCGTGAATGCGCCTACCCAAACCGAACCACCCAGCAGGTCGATCATATCCATGAAAATAAGAGCCTTGAGCCTTCGGCTGGCTCCGATGAGACTCCAGCCTTCGCGCAATATTTCATTTTTGCGCTTGGGATGTAAAGCCGGGCTTTCCGACTCCGGGCCATACAGCGTATCTTCCAGCTGTACGGGAGGCATATCATGATGCCCTTGCCCCTGCTCAGCCACAGCTCCAGACGCTATAGCATCTCCACTTCGCACCCTTGTTCCGGGTTGCAGTAGATAATGGGCTTTGCCTTCTAACGGATCGCGGATCAAGCTGGTAAAGATCAGGGCCACCAAATACAGCACGCAAGCCAACACCAGTATTTTTACCGGGCCCATCACGGCTACGAGTACACCGCTAAGCCCCCATCCAGCCAATTGCACGGTCTGATCGCTGACCGATACGAGACTGTTCGCCCGCATCAGCCCTTCCCCGGACGCAAGGCGCGGAATCAGCGCATTACGTGCAGGTGTGGTCCAGCCGTCCAGAAAGGACATCGCTGTTACCAGTGTAAACACAAGCACCCATATCGGGCTCGTGCCCGCTGACCACAAATGCCCCAACAGGAGAGCGAAGAAAGCCAGTTGGCCGAACTGGGAAACGAACAGAATAAATGGAAGCTGGAACCGGGCCAATATCAGCGGCGCTAAAAAGCCGCTGATCATCTGTGCGCCCATCCGCAACAACGGAACGAGAACCGAGGAAAAGATCGAATCCGTTTCATGAAACACCAGAGACACCAGTGCCATGATATAAAGGATATCGGCCGCATTCGACATCGTCTGCGTGCCGAGCAGATAAGTAAAAGAACGCTTATGCATATAAATAGAATACTCCCTTATAATGTATCTTTTTCCATTTAACTAAAATGTTCAAGTCCATTTCAGGGTTACACGGAGATTTCCGGCGCTGCCTAAATCCGTGATCTGGTAGGAGATGGTTTTTAACCCGAGCTGGTACAAAGACTGTAAATCTTCTTTGAGATTTCGCTCTGTTCCCTGATAGCCAAAGCTAAGCGTGGCCCCGCCCTTATTGATCTCTTTGCGTACCTGCTCCTTAATTTCGGCGGACGATTTAACCAAACCCTTGCCGTCTTGCAGCGGATATTCCAGGTTATTGTACAGCTTTTGATACACAGCAGCCTTGGGCCCTCCCGCAGCCACCAATCCCGACAATGTCTGCCGATACGATGTGTTCGCCTGCGGATACTGTTTAACCCAGGAGTGATCTCGGCGCATTTCGGCATCAGTCAGCAGATAATACGAAGTGCTTACCTCGTTGCCACGGTCCGGGGTCGGATCATCCCATGTCGTATCCATATGATACCAATGTCCATCCAGCAAAACAAGATTCCATGCATGCAACTGGCCTCCTGCTCTCCCCTCCACAATCCGGTTGGTAATCCCGGCGCGTTCCAGCATTTTGTAGGCCAGCAATGAATAGCCCTGACACACCGTGCTTCCGGTTTTCAGGCCATCGTATGCCGTGTACTTTTGCTGCGTTTCATCATATTTCAAACGAACCACAATCCAGTCATGAATGGCCTTCACCTTCTCATGATCTGTCATGCCCTTCGTAATGATGTCCCCCAGCACAGCTTTAACCGTGCTATCCACATATGCGGTCTGCTCCTTCGTCTCCCGGTAACTCAGACGGATCGTAACCTCGGCGGACGTGATTGTGCCTGTATAGCTGAAAGCGTAGCTTTTGATCGTATAATTCACATACGGGTCGCTCTCCATCGCTTGTTTGATGGCTGTCTGTAACTGCTGCTTAAGACCATTCACCCGCCCTTGATATGTAAAGGTCAGCGTTTCACTCCGCGTAGCCATTGCCTGTAAAATCTTATTTTGAAGCTGCTGTGACGATACGGATGGAGCCGGCTTGACCGACGCAGCATATACGTTGTTACCCCACTCCACAGCATGCGGCAGCAACACAGCCAGTGCTGCACCTGCCACCAGGCATTTTACAAGCCTAACCCCGATTTTTCTGTTCATACAGAGCGTTCCTGCCCTTCTTAGCATAGTTGTAAACAGTTCTATCTTACCATAAAAACAGTTGCCCCAAACGCTCTAGTTTTGTCGGTTACAGACGAGTCAGGGCGCAGTTAAAGGCAGATTGTGGCACCTACTCGGCTATATAACAGATGGGACAATAGACAAACATGTTGTTCACAGAGACTTTTATCACAGCAATCCAGTAATCCTCATGATATGGTACTGGCATCGGGAATCATTGATATTGATTCTCATTCTACATTAGAAAGGCTGAGTACCATGCCAGAATGCATCTCGCTCCTTCGTACTCCACCGGGGCAACCCGTGCGGCTCCAATCCCTTGCCTCTCTTCACCCCTCATTGCGCCGACGCTTAACGGACATGGGGATTGACGAAGGTTCCATTATACAGTTAAAAAAAATCAGTCTGCTGGGCGGCCCTATTGTTATTGAATGCAATGGTCAACTGGTCGGTCTCCGTCAAAATCAGGTAAAACAACTGGAGGTCGATCCTTCATGGACATGATTGCTCTATTTGGTAATCCCAACACGGGGAAAACCTCATTATTCAACAAGCTGACTCGTACGTATGCAGAGGTAGGGAACTGGTCCGGGGTGACGGTGGAAAAGAAAACAGGCCTGCTGCGCGACAAGTCTGCCGTTTTGGTGGATTTGCCAGGCACTTATTCCTTGCTTCCACTTTCCCTGGATGAAGGTGTCGCTACCCGTTATTTGCTGGAAGAACCGCCTGCGGCTCTGATTAACATCGTGGATGCCTCCCAACTCCAGCGTAATCTGTACCTGACTGTACAACTGCTGGAATATGGCCGTCCGCTCGTGCTTGGCTTAAATATGACCGACGTAGCCGATGCCACAGGCCTTCTAGTGAACAAGGAATTGCTGGCTGATCAATTGAACGTTCCCATCATTCCCATGGTGGCACGCACGGGCAGCGGCAGTAAGCAAATGCTTGCTTCTCTTCGAGAGGTACGACGTTCGCCAAATTCCTTCCAGTTGGATTACGGCCCTGCCGTCGAGGCTGCTATTACAGATATTTGTAGCTTGCTGACGAATACACCTGTGCCAAGCCCTCGGTGGACAGCTCTACAGTGTCTGGAAAACAATCCTGTCGTCATGGAATGGATGACAAATGAGATACAGCGTGAACAAGTAACTGATCGCATCCAGCGTTGCGAGAAAGAACTTCTCTGTGAAGGCCATTCAGCTACTCCTGCTCAGCATATCCGTTCTATACGTACAGCGTGGATCGCTAATCTGTGTACAAAGGCGCTGGATAAGACCAAACTCAAGCCGCACAGTCTGACAGACAAGCTGGACGCATTGCTGACACATCGGTATCTGGGGATTCCGATCTTTTTGTTGCTGATGTATGCTACCTTCAAGTTCACCTTCGATTGGGCAGGTACGATCCTTTCAGATATGCTGGATGGATTCTTCTCAGGAACACTGAGCAGTTGGATTTCTGAAGTGTTGGTTCAATGGAACGCGTCCGCTTTTACGCAGAGTCTCATCGTGGACGGTATCGTGGCAGGAGTTGGGGGCGTGCTCGTTTTTTTGCCTCAGATCGCTATTTTGTTCCTGATAATTTCGCTGATTGAAGACTCCGGGTATATGGCACGAGTCACGATATTAATGGACCGTCTCATGCAAGCCGTCGGCTTGAACGGGAAAAGCTTCATCCCCTTCATCATCGGCTTTGGCTGCAATGTTCCTGCGATTATGGCGGCACGCACGATTGAACAGCCCAGAGAACGCCTCATTACGACGTTGCTGGTACCCTTCATGTCCTGCTCCGCCCGCCTGCCAGTCTATGCGTTGTTTGCGGGGGTGTTTTTCCCAACACATGCCGCAAGCATCATCATGCTGATGTATGTGTTAGGAATCACCGTATCGCTTATACTTGCCAAAATCTTTTCCAAAGTATCCATTTTATCGGGTGAGCCTTCCCTCTTCATCGTAGAGCTTCCCCCTTATCGTGTGCCGCAAGCTCTTACGTTGTTTCGTAGCACATGGGAAAAGGTCAAGGGCTTCGTCCGTAAAGCCGGAACGATTATTCTTGCAGGCTCCGTTGGCATCTGGCTCTTGTCCAATTTCGGTCCACAAGGGTTCGGTGCAGACATGAACGATAGCCTGCTTGCCACTGTTGGAGGATGGTTCGCCCCAATTCTGGCCCCTCTTGGCTTCGGTACCTGGCAAGCAGGCGCATCCCTGCTCACGGGCTTTATGGCCAAGGAGGTCGTGGTATCGACGATGAATATCATTTACCACGTTCCGGACATGCAGGGGCTGGAAATGCAAGTCAGCCATGCCTTTACGCCGTTGGCCTCTTTTAGCTTCATGGTGTTCATTCTGTTGTATGTGCCATGTCTAGCTACGGTAGCGGTCATTCGTAAAGAAACCCTTTCGTGGCGCTGGACCGCATTTTCCGTGATCTATCCTTTGACCGTTGCGTATCTCATTGCCGTTGTGATCTATCAGTGTGGCAGGTTATTAGGCTGGGGTTAGTTAGAGCCTTATGAAAATAGAAGGAAGTGGATTCCGTGATCAATATCATCATTTTATTGGTGATTCTCGGTTATAGCACGTGGGTGTTCGTGCGCTTTTTGCGAAAAAGCCGTCAAGGTGCTTGTGCCGGATGCTCATCAAGCAAGTCATGTCCGGGCTGTGCCATAAGTTCTATGAATGAGGATTATACGAAAATCAAAGAAAATATCTAGTCCAAACCTACATCAAATAAAAAAAGCTGCTTCGGATCTATCCTGTACCCGAAGCAGCTTGTTCACATTTTATATTAAGCTTAAAGTACGTAACTGTGGCGAGAGCCTTATTTCAAACCATATGACGATCACAGAACCGTCGTCTGTTATGAGGTCGGATTAAGCGTTGAGCACTTTTTCAAATTTGGTTTTGTTCATGCCGGAAATACGTTCTTCTCCGATTAGGGTCAACGGTACGGCGCGAATGCCCATGTCCCAAACTTCTTGAGCGAAAGCATCATTGGTTTCGATGTTGCGTTCTTCGAACTCTACACCTTTCTCAGTCAAATAACTTTTTACTTGACGGCAATGCGGGCAATGTGTAGATGTGTATACAATTGCTTTTTCCATGAAATATCACCTCATCAATTATGGTTATAAATAATATACATATTCATTCTTTGTACGAAATATTACAGGGCCAACGCGCTGTGCTCCAGGCTTTCGATATACTTCTCGCTATCCATAGCGGCCATGCAACCGCTGCCTGCTGCTGTAATTGCTTGTCTGTAGCGTGTATCCTGTACGTCGCCACAAGCGAATACCCCAGGTACGTTCGTTTCGGAAGTACCAGGATTTACGACGATATAACCGTTCGCATCGGTTGTAATTTGGCCCTCGAGGAAGCCAGTATTCGGATGATGACCGATCGCCACGAATACGCCGCTAACCGTAATAATTTCCTCTTTACCTGTTTCATTATTCAGCACCTTCAAGCCAGTTACCCCGTTCTCGTCAGCAATCACTTCTACGGGAGTACGATTCAGTGCCCATTCGATTTTGGTGTTCGCACGAGCGCGATCCTGCATAATTTTGGAGGCACGCATTTCTTCACGACGATGCACCAGCGTTACTTTGGAGGCAAAGCGTGTCAGGAAGTTGGCTTCCTCCAACGCCGAGTCTCCACCACCGATCACAACAATTTCTTTGCCACGGAAAAAGAATCCGTCACATGTTGCGCAAGTACTCACGCCGCGTCCAATGTTGTCCTGCTCACCCGGAATATCCAGGTATTTCGCAGTCGCACCTGTGGAAATGATCAGCGTATCTGTAACCAGTTCGCCCAAGCCCTCTACATCCAATGTGAAAGGACGAGCGGCTGTGTCGACCTTGTTCACCCAGCCTGTGCTGAATTCCGCACCGAAACGCTCTGCTTGCTTACGCATATTATCCATCAGATCAGGTCCCATGATTCCTTCAGGAAAGCCAGGGAAGTTTTCAATTTCGGTTGTTGTAGTCAATTGTCCGCCCGGTTGTGGGCCTTCAATTACCAGTGGACTCATATTTGCGCGTGCCAGATAAATAGCAGCTGTCAAACCAGCAGGGCCAGTACCTATAATAATGGACTTGTACATATCTTTGTTCCTCCTAAAATATGATAAGAATGATATAGCGAGTTTTCGGTACCAGGAAATGGGCTATTGCATATACTCTCTAAAAGTAGTTCTGTCAGACGCTCATTCAAAAATGTGGACACCCGGATCTTGCAAATCGATTCACATATTTAATGTCTTTTTATGACTTAGACTCATTCTAAATCCTAATTCCATTATGCGGAAAGAGCTGTAAACAGTCAAATGAAGTTTTCATGAAGCGAACCTTAAAGATTAATCAGGTATGGAGGGATTATCCCGATTATGAATGACGTGTTTGTAGGCAGCCTTATTTCTGCCCTGTCCACCGGGCTCGGTGCCGTGCCCATACTATTTATGCGTAAAATTACGCACCGTCTTCGTGATGTATTGTTGGCTTATGCTGCGGGAATCATGACTTCTGCATCTGTGTACAACCTCATTCCCGAGGCCATCCATCATTCTAATTGGTTCGTGCTGTCTGTGGGAATTTTACTCGGCTGTCTTGTGCTGCTGGTGATGGAAATGTATATTCCACACGCCGATCTGGAGGACCCGGATTCCAAAACTTTTCATCTGGAGTCCAAATCTTTTCTCATTATCGCGGCTATTACACTGCATAATTTGCCCGAGGGACTTTCCGTCGGGGTCAGTTATGCAAGCGAAACTCAAAATCTTGGCAATCTCATTGCCTTCTCCATCGGCCTGCAAAATGCCCCGGAAGGCTTTATCGTCGCGCTATTCCTCGTGAATCAAAACATGGGCCGCTTCAAGGCGCTGGGCATTGCCACTCTCACCGGGACCGTTGAAATTATTACAAGTCTGATTGGATTTTATTTGAGCAGTTGGGTTCATGGACTGGTTCCTTACGGTCTTGCCTTTGCCGCAGGAGCGATGATGTTTATCGTCTACAAGGAGTTGATTCCCGAAAGCCACGGGGACGGCAACCAGCGTATCGCCACCTTCTCTTTTATTCTAGGTCTGATTACGATGATTGGCCTAACCGAATGGCTATAGCTGTGTATCACAAAAAGGCTGCCCTCTGCCTGTAGTCCAGACAGAAGAACAGCCTTTTTAGGGATGTCTCGTTCGCAACTCATTTTTTTCGGTTCATGGAGCGCAGCGCTTCACGATATTGCTCGTCCTCGCTTTTGTGCGTCTCACGTTCCCCATAGTTATTTTTATGCGGTTCTTCCTTTTCTTCGCCCTTTCCGGCAAATCCACGCAAAGCCGCCCGATAGTCCTGATCCCCGTAGGAATCTACGCTATCTCTCAGCGGCTTGGTATTCGTATCTACGTCTGGTTCCTCGTGATGAACCTCCGCATCCGCAACCTTATGCAGCGTCTTTCGCGCAGGATCAGGCAACTCCCTCGTCTCGGGCTCCACATCCATCGGATAAGGAGGACGTTTGTTTATTTGCCGTGAATCCTGATCGGACGGGCTGACCGCTTTGGGAGAGGATTTACGCGCCATTTTCGTGTTGAATACCAGCAAAAAGATGAAAGCAACCGCAGCTACTACGATAAAAGCAATGGTCATGAGCGGCCTCCTATTCTCTGCCA
The DNA here is from genome assembly GCF_053617595.1 of Paenibacillus sp. NPDC055715. Classification (NCBI taxonomy): domain Bacteria; kingdom Bacillati; phylum Bacillota; class Bacilli; order Caryophanales; family Paenibacillaceae; genus Paenibacillus; species Paenibacillus sp. NPDC055715. Next base: position 6,595 of record NZ_JBSHGA010000021.1, on the reverse strand, counting down.
GCGTTACGGTACCGTCCCGCCGTCTCAGCGACCCGTTTGCCCAAGGACCGACCAAGTGCAAGATCATCACCCGTTGGGAAATTGGGCGGACCGTTCGGGTCTGTCTCCACCGGACAAGTCACCCCTACGCCGTAATAGGAGCCGTAGAGCGCATTTTCCGTAATATTGGCGGGCAGCCCTACGATAATCATGCCTTGATGCAGCATCGGAGTAATCAAATTCAGCAGTGTGGATTCCAAGCCGCCATGAACGGTAGCTGTCGTGCAGAACACCGCTCCGATTTTATCTATCAGCTTACCCTGCGCCCACAGATACCCCAGCTTATCAATCCAACTTTTCAAACCACTGCTGATCGTCCCAAAATGACCCGGGCATCCCCAAATGATCGCGTCCACATTCACCAGTTCATTCACATCGGCTTCATCGACATGCTTCAACAACACTTCCGTGTGCTCATGGCGTGCGCCTTCTGCAATTGAACGGGCAAGACGCTCCGTATGGCCATTTTCACTGTCATATACAATCATGATTCTGGTCGTCATTACGCGCATCATCCTTTGTCAGAAAAATCATCCTTTTCATATGCGCTCTTATCGTTCCCCAAAATCCCTCTGAATATTGTGAAACATTTGGCGCATACTTTAAAGATCCAAGAACTAGGGAGGCATGTACACATGAATTCACGCGCCATATTGGTCAACCTGCTGGTTATTATCATTATTCTGGCAGGGGGCGGAGCCGCCGCCTACTACTACAATCAATCCTCTAACTACATAAAAACTGACAATGCCCAAGTGAGCGGACAAGCGGTCACCGTCGCCTCTCCAAGCGCAGGCAAGCTTACAGGCTGGAACGCTGAAGTCGGCAAAACCTACACGGCTGGAAGCACACTTGGCAGTGTAGAGGGGGGCGGAAGCCGGGTTAGCATTACCATTCCAACCGATGGCACCATTGTGCAGCAATCTGCGGTCAACAACTCGATTGTGGGGGCGGGTATGCCTTTGGCCAAGGCCTTTGATCTGAACAATTTATGGATTACCGCCAATATAGACGAAACAGCTGTGCAGGATCTTCAGGTCGGGCAGACGGTGGATGTATATATTGATGCATACCCCGACACGTCCCTAAGCGGCAAAATCGAAAAGATCGGTCTGGCGACGGCCGCCACCTTTTCACTGCTTCCTACCTCCAACACCACTGCCAACTATACCAAGGTGACGCAGGTCGTGCCTGTTAACATTTCTATTCAAGGCTACAAAGGACTGGGCATTATCCCGGGCATGAGTGCGACTATCAGAGTACACAAGTAGGAGGCTGTCATGGAACAAAAAATGTCCATCGGACGAATCCTGTCCGTACTGCTGCTGGGCGCCTTCATTTCTATTTTGAATCAAACCCTGCTAAATGTGGCGATTCCGCATTTGATGAATGACTTCAATGTATCCGCAACTACCGTTCAGTGGCTTTCCACCGGATATATGCTGACCAACGGGATTTTGATTCCGATTACCGCCTTCCTGATTGAGTCGTTCGGGACACGTGCGCTGTTTATTGCCGCGATGGGGCTGTTTACTGCCGGTTCTGTCGTCTGCGCCGTCAGTACCGGCTTTGCGCCTATGCTGGTCGGACGCATCATTCAGGCCGGCGGAGCGGGTATTATCATGCCAGTGGTTATGAACGTGTTCCTGACCGTATTTCCCCCGGAAAAACGGGGGGCAGCCATGGGGACGATGGGCATTGCCATGATGTTCGCTCCAGCGATAGGACCCACTTTATCCGGCTATATTGTGGAGCATTACAGCTGGCGACTGCTATTTTTACTGGTCATTCCGCTGGCGATTATTGATATTCTATTTGCGGTACGCTGGCTCAAAAATGTGTCCAAGCTGACGTATCCGCATTTTGACCTGCTGGGAACGATCTTTTCCACCCTCGGCTTTGGCTTTCTGCTGTATGGCTTCAGTTCCGCTGGAGACAAGGGCTGGAGCAGCAATACAGTGGTACTCACAATCGCTGCCGGGCTTGTGTTCATTATATTGTTTGTCGTACGCGAGTTGAATATGAGGCAGCCCATGCTGGAGTTTCGTGTGTTTAAGTATGATATATTTACGGTATCCACGCTGGTCGGCGCTACCGTCAATATGACGATGTTCGGCGGAATGCTGCTGCTGCCGATTTATCTGCAAAATATACGCAGCTTTACACCGCTGCAATCTGGTTTGCTGCTGTTGCCGGGCGCACTGCTGATGGGCGTCATGTCACCGATATCGGGAGCGATTTTCGACCGTATTGGTGCGAGGCCATTGGCGATTATCGGGTTGATCATTACAGCGGCCACAACATGGGAATTCAGTCTGCTGACGGATGCTACCACCTATGGACACATTATGCTCATCTACACGATTCGCAGCTTCGGGATGTCGCTGTTAATGATGTCCGTACAGACAGAAGGGCTAAACCAGCTACCTCCCCATCTCGGCAGCCATGGTACGGCTATGTCCAATACGGTACGGCAAATCGCCGGGTCCATCGGCACCGCATGGCTCATTACCGTGATGAGTAGTCGGGCTACGATTCATTTGGCGGATTATGCGAATGTGGCTACCACCGCCAATGTACCTTTAACTGAAGGCGTAGCTGAACTGGGGCAAACCCTGACGCAAACGGCGGGTGTTTCGACGGAAACTGGCTCGGCGCTTGCGTTACAGCAGGTATATCGAAGTGCCGTCACAGAATCGACGATCCACGGCATTAACGATGCCTTTATCATTGCTACCGGAATCGCGCTGGCGGGACTGCTGTTCTCCCTGTTTTTACGGCGGTCTACACCTCGTCGGAGATAAGCCTGCAACACGATAGGCTGGCACGCAAAAAAAGGAGCATCCCCATCCCCTGTCCTTTAAGGGATGTGAATGCTCCTTCTCGTTTATCATCTTATGATCATGATCTTATTTGCTTCTATGATCGCAGCAAGCGCAACCCGTTCAAAATCACAAGCAACGTGCTGCCCTCATGCCCGATGACGCCAAATGGCAGAGCTATATCTTGCACAAAGTTGCTAATGACAAGCAGTAAAATGACGCTTACGGCGAAGATCATATTTTGCTTGACCACCCGCTGTGCCTTTCGTGCCAGTGCTACCGTCGGGGCTATCTCTTCGATCCCATCGTTCATCAGCACCACATCTGCGACCTCCAGTGCGGCTCCGCTGCCGTGCATACCCATGCCCAGCCCGACCGTTGCGGCAGCCAGCGCCGGAGCATCATTCACACCGTCACCGACCATGACGACATGCCCGTACTGCTCCCGAAGCATGCGAATATGGCTGACTTTGTCCTCTGGCATCAGACCAGCGTATACTGCGTCGACTCCGGCCTGCACTGCGATCACGGCGGCGGTTTCCGGGCGGTCTCCGGTCAGCATGACGACCCGGATGCCCTGCGCTTGCAGGCGTCTCACCGCCTCCTGCGCCTGTGGCCGCAGCTCGTCGCGCAGTGCCAGCATCCCGGCAATCCGGTCATCCGCGAGGATAATGGATACGGTTTTACCCTCGGCTTCCAGCCGGGCACGTGTTTCCACCCATTCCGGCTCTGCCAGCGGACTAGCGTGATCCAGCGCATCCGTGCGCCCGATTTTCCACCTCATCCCGTCTACCATGCCCTCCATTCCCCATCCCGTCAGGGACTGTACTTGCTCCACTGCGGGAAGCTCTCGCTGCCCCAATTCGGCTTCAGCTTTGGCTACAATCGCTCGTGCCAACGGATGCATGGAGTAGCTTTCTATTACCGCAACAATGCGTAACAGCTCATCGGCATCGTAGCCTGTGGCGGTAATCCAGTCTGTTACAACAGGCGATCCGATGGTCAGCGTACCTGTTTTGTCAAAGGCGACGACAGAGGTCAGCGCCATATTTTCCACATGCGCACCACCTTTGAACAGGATGCCCCGACGGGCACGGTTGGAAATAGCCGACAGCATAACTGGCATAATGGACGACACGAGTGCGCATGGTGAGGCCACAACGAGAAATACCATTGCCTTGTAAAACGCCGCTGCCCACGTCCAGCCCAATACCATTGGCGCACCTGCAATAACGATCAGCGTAACCGCAACAACAATTCGGGCGTAAATCGACTCGAACCTTTTGATAAACCGTTGGGAATCGGGGACCTCTGTCTGTGCTTCCTCCACCATACGGATGATTTTTGAAAATAAAGTGCCTTCGGAGGATTGGCTTACCTCCACGTACAGCACGCCTTCCCCGTTAATGGTGCCCGCATATACCTCGTCACCCGCCGCTTTGTTCACCGGAATGGACTCCCCGGTAATAGAGGCTTGATTCACCGCCGAAACGCCCTTGGAAATCCGGCCATCCGCCGGAATCAGTTCGCCCGGCTTCACCAACAGCAGATCACCCGGCAGCAGTTGCTCAATACCGACCATCTCCGTCCCCTCGCGGGTCAGACGCAAAGCCGTTTCCGGCTTCAACGCCATCAGCTCGGAAATATCCTTGCCGCTGCGCTCGGTGGTATAGCTCTCCAGCGCACCGCTGAGTGCAAAAATGAAGATCAGCATTGCTCCTTCATTCCAGTAGCCAATAGCCGCAGCCCCCAATGACGCTGCGATCATGAGCAGATTGACATCCAGATCCCGTTCACGGATCAGCGTCTCAATGCCTTCTCTGGCTTTAGACCAGCCACCTAGAGCGTAGGAAACCACATACAGGATGACCGCCAGCCATTGCGACCAATGTGAGACGCCCCATGCCATCAGCATAAGCGTTCCACTGCCCAGGGCAGCCTGCATCTCCTTGTTTTTCAGCATGCTTTTGAGCTGGAATTGCGGTTTGCGATTCGGGCCTGGCCTTCCGCTGCCACTATTTTTTGAAAGTATCCGATTAGAGGGAGACAGTGTCTTTTGAAGCTGTTGAACTGCTTGCATCATGTCACATTCCTTTCCTTTTTTGTTCTTTGTAACTGCATCTCATTGAGAATGATATCCATTGTTAAGTGCCTTAAAATAGCACATGCTGCTTCGGGAAGCCCGAAGCAGCATGTTTGGAAATGAGAATGATAATCATTTTTGCATTTGTACAATTATTTTGCTGTAGTGAAACTTTATTTTATTATATACCTTTTCTTTTCCAATTGTAAACAGGAGATTATCCCAGTGCCTTGATGCCGAAGCTGAGCTTCGGACGTTCGCCAAGCGACCTTCATAGATCCAACAATAGATGGTTTTCCAGCACACGATGGGCCTGCCTTCCTGCCTGAATCGTTCCACAACCTGCTCAGGCGACCAGGTCGCATGCAGCTTCTCTTCGATTTGTGCAGCCTGTTCTTGGGTCCATTTCCCCTTCGGTACCGAAGCTTTGCGACGATGCTCGTAAGCTTGTGAGAGCGTCCGGCTTCGTAAAACTTTTGCTCGGAATTCCGACGGATTTCCCGGCAAATGGTGGCATGGTGTCTTCCCAATTCTTGCGAAAATGGCTCTTGCACTCTGCCCTTGCTGATGTTCAAGGAAAACGAAGTATTAGACTGACCTTAATAAAAGAAACAGCGGCAGCCATGGACAAGAAAATAAAGTCCTAGACTGCCGCTATTTTATTCAACTAACGTTTCCGTTAGTTCGATGCATCCACCACTTGGATACTATAGAACATCGTCGATCAACGAGAGTCCCTTGTTGATCCGCATTCGACTGTCTCGCAGAAAATCGCGGGTCCAATCGTCCGGTTGATGTAAATCCCAACTCCGGTACATTCACTATTATACGATTTACCCCTTCTGCTCAATTGTTAAGAAGTTTACCCTTCAAGTTTGCAGAATGATACTTGTTCAATTTTTACAATCTGATTATTCAAACTATATCTTAATACGTCTTACTGAACCGGAACGCAAATTTCGCAATAATGATTATTAACAAGTTCAACTTTATACCGCTCCAAAATAGGTCTTGTTTCATCTAATCTGAACCTTTGGTTTTCCAACCCCAGGAATATTTCAACCCAAGCTTTTTGAACAGCTTCTGCTGTATGATTTATCTTAAAAACAGCATATCTTCCTCCACTAATGTTGCCCAGGCTTACTCCATCAGCATCTACACAGTAATCATCAGGAACAACCAAACATGCATCGTAGCGACAATTTTCCGGTTTTACAAATGCAGGATTGTCTTGGGCAATACCGAGGATAATAGACTTATTATTAAATAATTTATTAGATTTAACCCAGCATTTAAACTTCTCCATTAGTTGTGAATTTGCAATTCCATAAGGACCAATCTGTCTCATGTATGCAATTCTACAAGACGGTATTTTTTCAATTTCAGCATTCATATTTTCTTCTCTTTTCTTTTTAAAGTACATCGATGTCTGAAACCATCTTATAATGCTTTAAAATGAGAAACAACTCAATTTTAAAAATAGTGCCCATTACTTCAATGAAAACTAGGGAACAGTTGCAACGGCAATCTGCTCCCTGGTTATTCAACTAACGTTCCCCGTTAGCTCAATGATCTGAAGAAATTGTTTCACTCAAGCTATTCCTCAGAAATCTCTACGTACTATCTAAACCCAATTTGACGCCGAAATTAG
>NZ_JBSHGA010000020.1:0-62152 GCF_053617595.1 Paenibacillus sp. NPDC055715 | reverse complement strand
CAGGATCAAACTCTCCATTAAAGACCAACCAAAGCTGGTTTATAGAAAGAGCGATTCGCTCATTTTGAAACTGACGAGATAAAATATCTCTTTTTGCTCCAGCTCCGTCCAGCCTTGCGGCATGTCCGAAACCTTCGCGATTCACTCACTCGTTGTTCAGTTTTCAAAGATCAAACCTTCATATTCTCTTGCTTTTGTTCTTAATTTGTTTCATCACCGCGTCTCAGTGGCGACCTTTATAATATATCATTTCTTTTTGAAATTTGCAATAGTTTTTTTAAATTTCTTTTTTCGAGCAAATTTCTTAAAAAAGGAACGAAATTTAATTTACCATGAATCCTAAATTGAGTCAATACTTATTTTGATATCAGAAAGTATAAACTTCTTAAGAGTTAACTTCCTGATATCTCTGAATTTATAGTTGGCTCTTATATCTTTTATTGTTTGGTTTGAGGGACGCGTCCTCTGCGGGCATATTTGGATAGTTCCTTGGCGGGTGCAAAGCGGGCATACATGCGGAAAACTGTTTTATACCGAAGCGCTATCGCATAACGAATATCCTGATCCAATCGGGTATCGCTCATATCAAGCAACATTTCATCAAGTTCCTTACGAAGAACATAATCCAGTTCCTTGCATTCTTTTTCGTTAAACAGCATTCCTAGCATATGACCATACTCCCTTATCAGCTTATTATATAGTGCTTATATTTGCCCAACTATTGTTTCAGTTTTTACCTGTTTTTAAACTCAACTGCTAAGGTTTCAAACTTATCCCGATTTAATTCCACATTTTCTCTTTGAGGCTCTCCCCTTTGTTATGTTCATTTTTCAGGAAAAATATAAATAACCGACCATAATATTTTAATGTGACAATAAACGATACGTTATTCCACTCTCAATTGCAGCTGCAATAAGCAGCAGAACAACGGACCATATAGATACCCTCAACGTCTGTTTCATAAAGAGCTTCCACGTTTGGTCAAGCCCTTTTCGTTTCAAACCTTTGCCTGCACTGATCGAGGACATTACTTGCCCCCCAAACTTCAAACCGAAAGCACAGGCGATAATTAAAACAGGTAATTCAATCACACCGTGCGGAAGTAGTCCTTTTACAATAATCTCATACAAGCTTCTGCCCGTATCCGCCTGTAAGTGTACAACAAACCCCAAAACCATCCCATTCATAATTAAAAATACAAACGGTACGATTCCAAATAGCGCCCCCATAAATATAACCAGCACACACTTGATCGCATTATTGAAAAAGATAAACACAAAAAAGCTCCATTGAGGATGTTCAAACTGCTGTAAACGCTGAGCCACTTCCCCCAATCCTGCCATTTGTTGAGCCAATATAGATTGAATAGGTCCTGTACTTAACCAGCCCACCACAATACTTATGCAAAACAGGTAAGCGGAAACTAAAATCAACTGTCTTGTCGTGTGTAAATCGTGAAAAAATGCTTTTACTCCCATCAGATTAATACCTCCTGCTAGTCCAATGGCATAATTAACAACCCCAGGCATAGCTTTAAGTAAACAAGCACTTCGTATGATGAAAGGGGCGTTATTAACCATGAATTCTTTTTTCTATGTACTGAACGGCAAAAAAATTAAACGGTTCTTTATCGTAGCGGCAGCGGCCATTTTCGCTATTGGGGTTATTTATGTTGAAACCGATAATGTTACCGTTTTTTCCGAGGAAGCACCAGCGGCCATTTATAGTGTACCCACAGACAAAAAGTTGATCGCTCTTACCTTTGATATTAGTTGGGGAGATAAGCGTACTCAACCCATCCTAAAGGTTCTTGAGGACAAAAAAGTAACCAAGTCCACCTTCTTTCTTTCTTCCCCATGGAGTAAAACACATCCGGAGCTTGTGAATCGGATTAAAGACAGCGGATATGAGATTGGCAACCATGGACATAAACATGAAAATTACAGCAGTCTAAGCGATGAGGACATTCGTAAGCAAATTTCAACAGCTCACACCACGTTGACCGATCTGACTGGACAGCCCCCGAAATTGATCCGTATGCCTAATGGTGATTTCGACCAAAGGGTACTTCAGGTCGCCAGCACTTTAGGCTATAAAACAATCCAGTGGGACACCGATTCTTTGGATTGGAAGAACCCTGGTACTCAGGTCATTATTGACCGTGTCGTGAAGAAAGCACATCCCGGTGACATTGTCCTTCTACATGCTAGTGATTCCTGTAAACAAACTCATGAAGCGCTACCCGTCATTATCGACAAATTGCGTGCGCAAGGTTATGAATTCGTAACTGTATCCGAACTGCTTCAACAGGGCACAGTAAAAGGCAAAGAGGTTCGTGATCAGGCCCTGGGTCTTTAAGGAGTTATTTTACAACGTTCTCAACAAAAATCCAAAAGTCAGACGACATATTTCACCTCATCAGTTCGCATACTATCCACATTCATGATGAAGGAGGAATACGGCCATGAATTGGACTCGTTTGCGATTAGTCAGCATGATATGCGTACTGGGCGTTGCGCTGACAGGCTGTGGTTCGGACCAGAGCTCCGCGCCTCCCCAGAACAGCTATAAAGAAATGAAAACCATGGTTGTCGATATTTTAAAAAGCGATGACGGAAAAAAAGCGGTGGAGGAAGCTTTGACCGGGGAAAGTAGCACATCCAAAGAAGGGCAATCCGGTCAAGGCAGCGGAGGTTCAGGTGGCAGTATGCAGATGAAAATGATTATGCCCACACAGTCAACAGAACAGATGAAAATCGCAGTCAAGGATACTCTGGTTTCTCCGGAATACAAAAAGGAAATCGAGAAAATTATGACTGATCCGCGCTTTGCCGGTGAGTTTGCCAAGGCCATCAACAGCCAAAGTAAGCAACTTCATATGCAACTTATTAAAGACCCTTCTTATCAAAAATCTATTGAGGCGATGCTCAAATCGCCAGAACTGACCAAAATGTATATGGATTTAACTAAAACCCCTGAATATCGCAAACAATCTATGACGGTTATGCACGATGCAATGCAGAATCCGATTTTCCGACTTGAGGTCATGAATCTACTCAAAACTGTCGTACAAGAGGAGCTTCAACCCAAGGTTGAGAAAAAAAGTGGTGGTCAAGACGAATCAAGCGGTGAAAAACAAGGTGGCGGTAGTGGGGATAGCGGCGGCGGACAAGGAGGTCAATAATGAACAGGCTGGTTCAGCAACCAGCCTTTTTTTCTTATTCAGATTCAGCGTGCAACGTGGTAATTTGAGTGGCGATATCGTTGTAGATCGCTCCCGTTGTCGATTCGGATTTATATACAGATGGTGAGAAATCCGCCTCTGATGGATGATTATCCGGAATACCCAGCGGAATTTGAGCTAAGAGTTTCGTATGAAGGGTGTCCGCCAGCATAGCCCCGCCCCCACGGCCGAAAACATAGTCCTTCTCTCCGGTAGAGGATATATAATAGGACATGTTCTCCACAACGCCAATGACTTTATGATCCGTTTGGAGCGCCATTGCTCCTGCACGTGCGGCCACAAAAGCTGCCGTCGCATGAGGGGTAGTCACAATGATTTCTTCACTCTGAGGGATCATCTGGTGCACATCAAGCGCTACATCCCCGGTTCCCGGCGGTAGATCAAGAATCATATAGTCCAGCTTGCCCCATTTCACATCGCTAAAAAACTGTCTGAGCATTCTTCCCAGCATGGGACCTCTCCAAATCACGGGGTTGTTCTCCCTGACAAAAAAGCCCATAGACATAATCTTGATGCCAAATCGCTCCACCGGCTGAATAATACCTTCTTCTACGGTAGGAACGTCCTCGACTCCGATCATATCCGGTACGCTAAATCCATAAATGTCGGCATCAATCAAACCCACACGTTTGCCCTGTCTAGCCAAAGCAGCCGCTAAATTTACAGCCACCGTCGATTTTCCGACACCGCCTTTTCCGCTGGCAATGGCAATAAACCGTACGCCAGATGCCGGATTCAGCAGCTCATGTTCTTCCATACCAGCAGCATGTCCCTTGGTCAAAGCCGGGTCAGCCACGTTCTCTCCCGTCTGAATGGCCGATCTTTCATGCTCAGACGCTTCACGAATACGAATATGAATATGGTTCAGCCCCGCTTCTTCCAACGTCTGTGTGATTTCCCTCTCCAGCTCTGCCCGTGCCCCTTCCTCCGCATTCAGACTAATGGCGGTCAAGGATACACGATCCTCTTTAATAACAACATCCCGAATAAAATGAAGATCGACCAAACGATGACCCGTGTGAGGCTCTCGTACCTGTTGAAGTAGCTCTATAACTTGCTCTCTGGATTGCATAAATAATCAGCACCTCTGCTTCAATGAATTTACGTAGCTGAAAACACTTACAGTATACCACTATCTGGCCTCAGGTGCTGAAAATGCTCCCTTTTCCCCAGCGCTATAACGCAACACTCCCTTATATATTGCTGCCGCCACCTGTCTCTGATAGGTCTCGTCGCTCAGTCGTCTGGCTTCCTCCGGATGGGATAAGAAGCCGACTTCTACGAGAGCTGATGGCATTTTGAGAGCCTTGAGCAAATATACCGTGTTCACCGTCTTGGCCACTCTGTCTGTGTTCTCCAAGTTGCGTTTAATCTCCTCCTGAATGAGGGAGGCCAAATTTTCGTTATCTGCATGATTAGGGACGTAAAAAGTCTGGGCTCCACTCCAGCGGCTCGACGGGATGCTGTTCATGTGAATGCTTAAAAAGAGATCCGCTTTATGCTCCTCAATCATGCGCACACGCTGCTTCAGGTCCTCCGTTTTTCTTCTCGCATAGCCCTTGGTTTCTTGCTGTGCCAGATCTCGGTCAGTCTCCCGAGTCATGACGACAACGGCTCCTGCTTGTTGTAAATAATCTCGCAAATAAAAGGCAATCGCCAGATTAATGTCCTTCTCAATGACACCTTCTTTGCTGACAGCCCCTCCATCGGGCCCTCCATGTCCTGCATCTATGGCAATTACTTTACCGGTAAGCGGAAGACTCCAATGGGTCCAGGCTCTCGAAGCAGGTACCTCATATAGAGCCAGCGTGATAAACAGAACGGCGAGACAGCAGCCCAGCAGTATTTTTTTCAGCGTCCGATAGCGAATCCACAATGTAATCTGGTGTTTATGATTATTTTTTTGCATAACAAAACGCCTCCGTCCCTATACAGATACTAATGATCTATATGGGACGAGGCGTGTAAATAGTACAACTCAGGAATGAACAAATTCTTTCATACCTTCAATCAACACTTGGGCGACTTCCGGTCGTGTAAATTCAGGCGGCGGGCAAACCCCCGAACGTAATAATTCCCGCACTTTGGTGCCCGAAAGCGTCAAATGATGCTCCTTGGGATGAGGGCATGTTTTACTAGAGGCCATATTTCCACACCGGGTGCAATAAAAGCTGTGTTCGAAGAACAACGGGGTAATCTCCAATTCCTCAGGTGTGAAGTTTTTGAAAATATCCTGAGCTTCGTACGTACCATAGTAGTCTCCTACACCTGCATGGTCCCTTCCTACAATAAAATGGGTACACCCATAGTTCTTCCGTACAATGGCATGAAAAATAGCCTCTCTCGGGCCAGCATATCGCATAGCAGCAGGAAACACGCCCAAAAAGGTACGATCAGCCGGATAATAGTTGTCTAGCAGCACCAGATAGCTCTTCATACGCACATCTGCCGGAACGTCATCAGACTTGGTTTCGCCAACGAGCGGATTCAGAAATAACGCATCGACAATCTCCATCGCGCTTTTTTGGATATACTCATGCGCCCGATGCACTGGATTACGGGTTTGGAATCCGACTACTGTTTTCCAGCCTTTTTCAGCAAAATGATTGCGTGTCTGCGCCGGTGTGTAATAAAACTCACCAAATTGCGCGGGTTCTGGCCGATTCAGCACCTGCACAGACCCCCCTACATAAGTAGCTGGTCGCTCCAAAAGTTTTTTGACACCAGGATGCGCCGGGTCATCCGTCTTGAATACACGTCTGGCTTCCTCTGCCTGATTAACCTGATATATACTCTCAATATCAAGTACAGCATATATGGTACCGTCCGTTTCACCCACTAAAGCGACCTGTTGCCCCAATGTCAGTTCCCCGGCTATGCTCTCCGTAACCGCAAGCGTAATGGGGATACTCCAGACTGTGTCATCTGCAAGACGCATATCCGCTACCACCGACCGATAGTCAGCTTCGTTCATAAACCCTGTCAGCGGAGAAAACGCCCCCACTCCAATCAAGTCTAGATCGGAAATAGTCCATGAATTTACACGGATAGGAAACAATTCACGTGCGGCCTGCAAAAGTGTTTTTTGCTCTGAACCTGTAATGATTCTATCGACAAGCGTTCCACCATGCGGAAGAATTACAGTCATAATGCACTTCCTTTCTGTTCATTAATGCCCTTCACAGCTACTTGTGTATCGTTATTGATGGAGTCCACACTCCGTTTTCTCATTGCCTGACCAGCGTCCAGCACGAGGATCTTCGCCCGGAAGGACTTTACGCGTGCATTGCTCACAACCGATGCTGGGATAGTTACGATCATGTAGCGGATTATACAGCACTTCATGCGTATGAATATAGTTCCACACGTCCTCTGATGTCCAGTTTGCCAACGGGTTGAATTTAACGAGACCGAACTTTTCGTCATACTCAATCTTTTTTGCATTTGCACGGGTAGGAGCCTGATCTCGGCGAATGCCGGTAATCCATGCATCGTATTGCGATAAAATACGTGTCAGCGGCTCTACTTTACGTATACCACAGCATGTGTTGGGATCTGATTTCCAAAGCTCTTCTCCATGCTTAGCCGCTTGCTCTTCCGGAGTAATTAAGGGAGATACCCGCACAAAATCCATGTTGTATTTTTCCTTCATCTGATCACGCGTATCGTAAGTTTCTTGAAAATGAAAGTCAGTGTCCAAATAAAAAACATCACTGGAGGGACTAATTTTTTGCAGCATATCTACAAGCACTACATCCTCCGCCCCAAAGCTGCAAGCAAAAGTAAGATTCGGAAACGTATGAACAGCATACTGAATAATTTCCTCAGGCGTAGCCTCTTCCAGCTCAATTGCCTTGATCCTGATCAACTCTTCTTTCTCCAACAAGTTCATTATCAATACGCCTCCATATGAAGATTCATAAATAAATTCCAGCATTCCAATACCGACTAAACTAATAAGAATAAATATAGTATAAAACTTTTATATTTATTGTCAATCCAGAGGAATGTGTCTTTTTATATATAATCTTTTGCCCTAAAAATGCAGAATCATTGTCCTGCAAGCATTCTATAATCCACTCCTCCGTATCTGAATAGGTTCATTATGCCTATATCTAACCTTACAGCGTTCGCAGAGGCGATTTCTGAGGATCTGATTCGCTGGACACAAGGTAGGGCGCTTATCGCTACCGGGAGCCCCTTTGAGCCTGTCACCTATGAAGGTATAGTTTATGAGATCGGACAATCGAACAATGCATTTGTGTTCCCTGGATTCGGGCGGGCGCGATTGCAGTACAGGTCAAGAAGATCACCGGAGGTATGTTTATTGCCGCTGAAAATGCTGTGGCTGAGATGGTGGACAGCACTAAGCCGGGAAGAGCCCTTCTACCCAGTGTATACAAGCTGAAAGAGGTAACCTTTGCTGTAAGCCTTAGCCGTGGCCAAAGCAGCTATACAGGACGGCACAGCCAGTGTCAAACCAGATCATATTGAGCAGTCGCTTCGTGAACTCATGTGGAAACCGAACTATCGACGTGTAACTGCGCTAAGCTAAGGCGAATGTACGGAGATATGTTGAGTATTCACTTCGTATCATATTTAGTCACAGGTTATGAACACAACGGGATAAACTGAATTGAAATAAACAAATACGATTGTGCATAACATAACTGCCTTTGATTACAAAGTGGACAACTTCGAGTGTTCCTTGCACAATCAAGGCGGTTATTTTGTGTCCATACGGTTTTATAATTCACTCCTTCACTTTACTACTGTTTACTCTCTGGAGCGGGAAGGAGTCAATGTTCTTAGTTAGAATAACTGTAGCACTTATCCACATGTGGATATTTTCAAAAAAAGATTTATAGCATAAAAAAGAACCCTTTCCATAAGGAAAAGGTTCTTCTGTATTCGAAATATTAACGTTTCGAGAACTGTGGTGCGCGACGAGCGGCTTTGAGGCCGTATTTTTTACGTTCTTTCATACGTGGATCACGAGTCAGGAAGCCTGCTTTTTTCAAAGCTGGACGGAATTCCGGATCTGCTTTCAGCAAAGCACGGGAAATACCGTGTCGAATTGCGCCTGCTTGACCAGAGATACCACCACCATGAGCAATAACGAGTACGTCATAGCTACCTACTGTTTCAGTCAGGTTCAATGGTTGTTTTACGATCAGTTTGAGTGTTTCCAAACCGAAATATTCATTAATATCACGCTTGTTGATGACAATGCGTCCTTCACCCGGTACGAGACGAACACGAGCTACCGAATGTTTACGACGACCTGTCCCATAGTATTGTACTTGTGCCATGAAACTGTCCTCCCTTTTAATTATCCGCGAAGTTCGTAAACTTCAGGTTTTTGTGCTGCATGTGGATGCTCTACGCCTTTGTAAGCTTTAAGTCTCAGCTTCATTTTCTCGCCTTGACGAGTTTTAGGAAGCATACCGTGAACAGCCAATTCCAGCATACGCTCAGGCTTGTTCTTAACCATGTCTTGTGCAACCGTTACTTTCAGACCACCCGGGTGCAGGGAGTGACGATAGTATTTTTTGTTCTCCATTTTCTTACCAGTCAATACGATTTTCTCCGCATTGATTACAACAACAAAATCACCTGTGTCCACATGTGGTGTAAACTGTGGCTTGTGTTTGCCGCGAATCAACGCAGCCGCTTCGCTTGCCAGACGGCCGAGCGTTTTGCCTTCGGCATCAATGATGTGCCAGTTGCGCTCAACTTCATTTGGCTTCGCCATATACGTAGTACGCATGAAAAGTTTCCTCCTTAAGTTCGTTAACAGAAATCATCATTTATCTTCGTTCGTTAAGTTGCTGCATTATTGATGGATTAGATGTTACTTGAAAGTGATCGTCTTAATTGGGGCTGTGGGAAAGCCATTAAGAAAACACAACTTTTATATTACAGGATAACCACCAATTCTGCAAGGGTAAAATCAATGTTTTTTGATGTTATCGTCGTACTCCACATTCCAGAGGGTCAAAGCATGTCCAACAGCCGTAGGACCGGCCTTTGAGCGATTCTTGGCTTCTAAAATGGAAGGAATATCATCCGGCGATTTTTTGCCTTCTCCCACTTCCAGCAAAGTTCCCATAATGATCCGAACCATGTGCTGTAAAAATCCACTGCCTGTAATATACGTATGAATAATTCCCTGATCATCCGAACCCGGACGTGAAAAGGAATGGTCTACTGTCATAAAGGCTTCGTAAATTGTGCGGACATGATTCGTTTTCTGGGAACGTCGGGATGCGAACGATGTATAGTCAAAAGTGCCAATTAAATGGCTCAGCCCTTCCTCCATCGCTCGTATATCCAAACTCGTCGGGTGATGTGCCTGTGTACGACGGTGAAAGATGTCCGGAAACCGGTTCGCATTAATGCTGTACCGATACGTCTTCCGCTTCGCCATACGGCGTGCATGAAAGGACAACGGCACCTCTCTCGCATCTGTAACGATGATATCACGAGGCAGCCAGGCATTGAGAGCCAGACACCAGCGCTGTATCGGGATCGGCGATTCAGTATGAAAATTGAATACCTGCCCATATGCATGTACACCTGCGTCTGTACGGCCTGACCCTGTAATTTTAAGACGTTCGCCCGTCAATGAGTAAATAGCATTTTCAAGATAATCCTGAATGGTATTACCACTGGGCTGCGTCTGAAAGCCATCATAGCGGGTTCCGTCATAGTTCACCTTCATGCACAAGTTCCGCATGTTTCTCACACCTTTGCAGGGGTATTCACTGGCCTTATAAGGAATAACCGAACATAATAAAGGAGAAGCCCTTCAGGACTCCTCCAAGAGAAAAAAAGGGCTGTTCAGAATCAAGCTGATTCTGTCCACCCTTCCCTCATCTTCGCCTGTTTACGCGCGGTCAACCAGTTCCAGATATACCATTGGAGCGGCATCGCCACGACGAGGTCCTAATTTCAGGATACGAGTGTATCCACCTGGACGCTCAGTGTAACGTGTAGCCAATTCGCTAAACAGCTTTTGGATTGCATCCTGCTCACCATCCAAAGTTTCACGGCGAACGAACGCAGCCACTTGACGGCGTGCGTGCAGATCTCCTTTTTTCGCTTTAGTGATCAGTTTTTCAGCAATAGAACGAACTTCTTTCGCTTTAGCCTCAGTAGTTTGGATACGCTCGTACAAGAACAAATCGGTTACCAAATCACGAAACAAAGCTTTACGGGCACTGGAGTTACGGCCCAATTTTTGGTATGCCATGTAGTTTCCCCTCCTTCACAAAAACGTTGCTGTACTATTCTTCCGTACGAAGTCCTAAACCAAGTTCCTCAAGCTTCTCTTGTACTTCTTCCAAAGATTTGCGACCCAAGTTGCGGACCTTCATCATATCTTCTTCGGACTTAGTAGTGAGTTCTTGTACCGTATTGATACCAGCGCGCTTAAGGCAGTTATAGGAACGGACGGAGAGATCCAGCTCTTCGATCGTCATTTCAAGAACTTTTTCTTTCTTGTCTTCTTCTTTTTCGACCATAATTTCTGCATCTTTTGCTTCGTCGGTGAGACCCACGAACAACATCACATGCTCGGTCAAAATTTTTGCTCCAAGGCTTACTGCTTCCTCAGGGCGAATACTTCCGTCAGTCCAAACCTCGAGTGTCAGCTTGTCATAATTCGTAACCTGGCCGACACGCGTATTTTCTATGCCGTAGTTCACGCGTGAAATCGGAGTGTAGATGGAGTCGACGGGAATGACGCCGATCGGCTGGTCATCACGTTTATTCCGATCCTGCTTAACGTAACCGCGACCGCGATTGGCGAAAATACGCATGTGAAGTCTCGAACCCGGTCCGAGAGTAGCAATGTGAAGATCCGGATTAAGAATTTCCACATCACTGTCCGCACGGATATCTCCTGCCGTTACAACTCCTTCGCCTTCCGCATCGATTTCGAGTACCTTCTCTTCATCTGAGTGGATTTTAAGCGATAAAGCTTTCAGGTTCAGTATGATCTCCGTTACGTCTTCCTTCACACCGGGAACCGTTGCAAATTCGTGCAAAACTCCATCGATCTGAACCGATGTGACTGCTGCCCCCGGTAACGAGGATAACAGAATACGGCGAAGCGAGTTTCCCAGCGTTGTACCGTACCCGCGTTCCAGCGGTTCTACCACGAATTTTCCATAGGTGCCATCATCATTGACGTCTACCGTCTCAATTTTCGGCTTTTCGATTTCTATCACTGCAATATCCCTCCTTCAAAACGTCGCTCCTATATGAAACATTCACCTTATCCATAGTCTATCATGCAGTATGTCTAAACATCCATTCTTGGCAGATTGTGCCGGAATTATACTACACGCAGAGGAGAAATCTCATTAGACGCGACGACGTTTTGGAGGACGGCATCCGTTATGAGGTACCGGAGTTACGTCTTTAATCAGGTTAACTTCCAGTCCAGCTGCTTGCAAAGAGCGGATTGCTGCTTCGCGCCCTGCGCCTGGTCCTTTAACCATGACTTCGACAGTTTTCATGCCGTGTTCCATTGCAGCTTTAGCAGCAGTTTCTGCGGCCATTTGGGCTGCGAATGGAGTAGATTTACGGGAACCACGGAATCCCATGCCGCCTGAGCTGGCCCAAGAGATTGCGTTACCGTGTGGATCTGTGATCGTAACGATCGTGTTGTTGAACGTGGAACGGATGTGTGCCACGCCAGTCTCGATATTTTTACGGTCACGGCGTTTTGTACGTACAACTTTTTTCGGTTTAGCCATTGAATGTTATCCTCCCTTCTTATTTCTTTTTGTTCGCTACAGTCCGACGAGGACCTTTACGAGTACGAGCATTAGTTTTGGTACGTTGTCCGCGAACAGGCAAACCACGACGGTGACGAACACCACGGTAGCAGCCAATCTCAGTCAGACGTTTAATATTCAAGGAAATTTCACGACGCAGATCGCCTTCTACTTTAACTTCTTTGTCGATCGTTTCACGTAATTTGCTCACTTCATCTTCAGTCAAATCACGAACACGCGTGTTTGCACTGATGCCTGTTTCCTTCAAAATTTTCTGAGAAGTCGTTTTACCGATTCCGAAAATGTAAGTCAAGGCGATCTCAACGCGTTTGTCACGTGGCAAATCCACACCAGCTATACGAGCCATTTTACGCTACACCCCCTTCTATTAACCTTGTTTTTGTTTGTGTTTCGGATTTTCGCAAATAACCATTACATTCCCTTTACGGCGAATGACTTTGCATTTTTCGCAAATAGGTTTTACAGAAGGTCTTACCTTCATGTTGATTACCTCCTCCAAGCTTTACCCTGGTAAAACTCGCTTCGTGAACATTCACATCGTTTTGCCGAGCAAAACAAGTTTTTTCAAAAAAAATGACGTACGTTTAATTAAACCTGCATGAATTACTTGCGGTACGTAATACGGCCTTTAGTTAAATCGTAAGGCGATAACTGTACAACCACCTTATCGCCTGTCAAAATACGGATAAAGTGCATCCGCAGTTTTCCGGAAACATGAGCAAGAATTTGATGACCGTTCTCCAGCTCTACCTTGAACGTAGCGTTCGGCAGTGGCTCGATTACCGTACCTTCAACCTCAATGACATCTTCTTTGGCCAAAGTCAGTCTCCTTTCTCTTCAGCTTGGTATTCGGACGACTCCAGGAAAGATTTCACTGCATGACGCAGCTTTCCATTTGTCACTCGACCGCTTTCGTTTAAACTGTTTACAACCTCGCTACTAATCTTGGGCTGAGGCATCAGATGAAGAACGTTTTTCTTCTTCGCCTGATTAAACTTTCGTTTGTCCCCGTCCGCAATATATACAAACCTGCTTCCCGCTATAGAAACGACAACCGCAATCTGTCCGACATCTCTGCCTTTCAGAATCTTCACCAGCTGACCGATTTGCAGGTTTCCTTGCTGAATCATTCAAATCACCTACGCACTCAGTTTCGTGAAAATGTCCATGCCGTCCGTTGTGACCGTCACCGCTTGCTCGTTACGAGCATGAGAGGCCACGTTCATCGTTACGACCGTCCAGTTGTCTTCCAGCGCCCCCACATGGCGAGAACCTATATGAACCATGAGTTCAATAGCCAGCACCATGCTGGTTTTCAACCTCGGCCCCTGTTCGGGAATGCCACGGTTTGGATTCTCAATATATTGCCGAATGGCATGCGACATTGTAAACTGGCGAGTCTTCGCGATGATATCGCCTTTGTTTAACTTGCGTTTGCCGGGAAATCCGTGCACCAGTTGTTCGTTGACTGAAGCGCAAATGCTGGCAGGAAAACCGTTATAACCTTTAAAAGACGGCACAGCTCCTTGACTGCGAATATACCGATCAGCTAAATGATCAAGTTCACCGGTCGTAATACCGGGCTCGATGTGTTCCGCCAAGAAATGATTCGTTTCCGTATCCACTCTCTCGGCTTTCCTCATAAAGCTTAATTCCGTCCCCGACATGCAAATGATCATTACAGCTAACCCCGCAACAAGGACACGATATTTTTGGAAACCATATCAATATCCTGTTCTCCGTCAAAATGACGCAGAAGATTCTGGTTCTCATAAAACGTGAGGAGTGGTGCTGTTTTATTACTATATTCGTCAAACCGTGTTCTTACGCTATCCTCGTTATCGTCAGGGCGCTGATAGAGTTCCCCGCCGTCTTTATCGCAAATGCCTTCAACCTTCGGAGGATTAAAGACAACATGATAGCTAGTTCCACAGATTTTGCAAACTCGCCGTCCTGTGATTCGTACCAACAATTTGTCACGATCCACTTTCAGGTTGATGACGTCATCAAGCTTCGTATTCAAACGACCCAAAATTTGATCCAAGGCTTCAGCCTGAGCTAAAGTTCTAGGAAAACCGTCGAGCAAGAAGCCTTTCTTACAGTCCGGCTGTTGCAGTCGTTCTTCAACGATGCCAATCGTTACGTCATCCGGAACAAGCTCACCCTTGTCGATATAATCTTTGGCTTTAATGCCAATAGGTGTTCCCTGTTTCATCGCCAGGCGAAATGCATCACCTGTCGAGATATGAGGAATGCCGAATTCCTTCACAATGACATCTGCTTGTGTACCTTTACCAGCCCCCGGAGGGCCCATGATTAAAATATTCACAATCTGTCACTCCTCAAGACGACCCCTACACAAGAAACAGCACAAAAGGTGCCGGTAAGCATGCGAACATCCTAAGCCGGAACCTATTGCCTATTTGTTGATGAAGCCTTTGTAATGGCGTTTGATCAGTTGGCTTTCGATCTGCTTCATCGTATCCAATGCTACACCAATAATGATGAGCAATGAAGTACCGCCAATTTGCACGGAACGAGGCAAGCCCGAAAGAGAACCGAAGAATACCGGCAATACGGATATGACTGCAAGGAACAAAGCCCCTGTCATTGTCAAACGTGACATTACTCGTGTCAAGTATTTCTCCGTGGCTTTACCCGGACGAATTCCAGGAATATAACCGCCGTTTTTCTTCATGTTATCGGCCATTTGCTGCGGATTCATCTGTACAAAGGTATAGAAGAATGTGAAACCGATAATCATTACGACATACAAAACCATACCCAGCGGCTTGTCATAATACAAGTAAGTGGTAACCCACTTCGCCCAAGCTTGATCTGCCCAAAAACTCGCAATAATTGTCGGGAACTGCAGCAATGATACCGCAAAGATTACCGGAATAACGCCTGCCGCATTAATTTTCATCGGAATATGCGTATTCTGGCCACCGTACATTTTGTTGCCAACTACACGTTTCGCGTATTGTACCGGGATTTTCCGAATACCTTGCTGGATGTAGATAACACCCACAATAATCAGAATAATCACCAAGGCAATAATAATTGCCTTTAGAATATTCATAAACAGTTGATCTGCCTGAATAAACTGGGATTCCACAACCGTCCGAATATGTCTTGGAATACCTGCCGCGATCCCTGCAAAGATAACGATAGAGATACCGTTGCCGATTCCCTTTTCGGTAATTTGCTCACCTAGCCACATAAGGAACGTAGTTCCGGCTGTAAGCACAATAGCAATTACCAGATAATCTGCAAAAGTGGCCCCTGGAATCATAGCTGCACCATACAGTCGGTTAAAGCCAATCGACGTGCCGAATGCTTGAATCAAGCCCAGTATAACCGTACCATACCGTGTAAGTTGAGCCAACTTCTTTTTACCATGCTCTCCTTGTTTAGCCCATTCCGCAAGTTTCGGAATCACGTCCATTGACAGCAACTGTACAATGATGGACGCTGTAATATATGGCATAATCCCGAGGGCAAAGATCGAGAACTGAAACAAAGCGCCCCCTGAGAAGGTGTTAAGGAGTCCAAATAACTCGCTTCCTGCCTGATCCTGAGAAGTAAAGACTTGTTTGTTCACGCCGGGAACTGGCACGAAAGAGCCAATACGATATACAAACAGTATAAACAGGGTAAACAGGATTCGGGTTCTAAGATCCTCAACCCGCCATATATTTTTCAGGGTCTTGAACATTAGATCACCTCGGTTTTACCACCGGCAGCTTCAATTTTCTCTACCGCAGATTGAGAGAACTTGTTCGCTTTAACCGTCAATTTCACAGTGATTTCACCGTTACCCAGAATTTTAATTCCGGATTTCGCGTTTTTCACAATGCCATTGTTCAGTAAAAATTCAGGGCTTACTTCTGTACCCGCTGCAAAACTGTTCAAATCTTCGATATTCAAAACCGCATACTCTTTACGAGTAGGATTTACGAAACCGCGTTTAGGCAAGCGACGATACAGTGGGTTTTGACCACCCTCGAAGCCCGGACGTACACCACCGCCGGAACGAGCGTTTTGACCCTTATGACCACGACCAGAGGTTTTACCCGTACCGCTACTAGGACCACGACCCAAACGTTTACGTTCTTTGCGGGAGCCTGGAGCTGGGGAAAGCTCATGTAACTTCATCGTTCGTTGCACCTCCTTGATTATTGTTAAAATATTTTATTTCCTAAGCCTCGATTTCTTTAACAGAAACCAAATGGCTAACTTGATTGATCATCCCGCGAATCGCTGGATTGTCGGGTTGAATTACTTTATGGTTGATTTTACGCAAGCCGAGCGTTTTAACAGTCGTTCTTTGAGTACCAGGACGACCGATCAACGAACGAACGAGGGTAATTTCTAATTTCGCCATGACATTCCCTCCTTAGCCTAGCAGCTCTTCGATGGATTTGCCGCGCAATTTTGCAACTTCTTCAGCGCGTTTCAAACGGGACAAACCTTCCAGTGTCGCATTGACCATGTTCATGGAATTTGAAGAACCCAGAGATTTTGTCAAGATGTCACCTACACCAGCAAGTTCCAGTACAGCACGAACCGGACCGCCAGCGATAACTCCAGTACCTTCCGATGCCGGTTTCAACAGAACCCGGCCAGCACCGAACTTACCTGTAACAAGGTGAGGAATAGTTGTTCCTACGAGCGGAACGTGAACCAGGTTTTTCTTAGCATCTTCAATACCTTTGCGAATCGCATCAGGTACTTCGCCAGCTTTACCTATTCCGGCGCCTACCCAGCCGTTACCGTCGCCTACTACTACCAGAGCACTAAAGCTGAAACGGCGTCCGCCTTTGACAACTTTAGCTACACGATTAATATTTACTACTCTTTCAGTCAGTTCCAAAGTGTTCGGATCTACACGCAAGTCGTTAACCTCCTTTTGAGAAATGTCTTAGAATTCAAGGCCTGCTTCGCGAGCTGCATCAGCCAAAGCTTGAATCCGTCCATGATACAAGTATCCACCACGGTCAAATACGATGTTAGCATGACCTTTTTCTTTTGCACGTTTAGCAACGAGTTCGCCAACCTTACGAGCTGCTTCTACGCTACCGCCGTTTTTAATTTCACTGCTCAGTTCTTTATCCATAGTGGATGCAGATACCAATGTTACACCAGCTACATCATCAATCAGTTGTGCGTAGATATGTTTGGAAGAACGGAACACGTTCAGACGAGGACGTACAGCCGTACCTTCGATTTTCTTACGTACACGCAGATGTCTTCTGACACGTGCTTTATTTTTATCTTGTTTTGTAATCATCTTAAGTTTTCACTCCCTTCAGTTTGCCTTTTAAAGCTTTATACTAAGACGCACTGGGTAAAAAAGAAGTACGAAGTCTTTCCGATAGAAAGACCGCACAAAGTCGGTAAGAAACTTATTTCTTCTTA
Organism: Paenibacillus sp. NPDC055715; assembly: GCF_053617595.1. Classification (NCBI taxonomy): domain Bacteria; kingdom Bacillati; phylum Bacillota; class Bacilli; order Caryophanales; family Paenibacillaceae; genus Paenibacillus; species Paenibacillus sp. NPDC055715. The sequence continues at coordinate 44,680 of NZ_JBSHGA010000020.1, read as the reverse complement.
CCGGCTTTACCTTCTTTACGAATGATGCGCTCGCCTTCGTATTTAATCCCTTTACCTTTGTACGGCTCAGGTTCACGAACGGAACGAATTTTAGCAGCATAGGCACCTACACGCTCTTTATCAATTCCGCGAACGATGATTTTAGTGTTCGAAGGAACTTCGAATTCGATGCCTGCTTCCGGTGTGATTTCAACCGGGTGAGAGTATCCAACGTTCAGAACGATTTTATCTCCGGATTTGCTTGCACGATATCCGACCCCAACCAACTCCAGAGATTTTGAAAATCCTTCAGTTACACCACTAACCATGTTGTTGACAACGCTGCGGGTTGTTCCATGCAAAGAGCGGTGAAGTTTGTTGTCCGAAGGACGAATTACGTTGATTTCATTGTTTTCCACAGTAACGGACATGTCTTTATGAAGCTCACGAGTCAATGTTCCTTTAGGACCTTTAACTGTGATCGCTGTGTTGTTCAAAGTTACGTCAACACCACTTGGTACTGTGATTGGCTTACGACCAATACGGGACATATCTGTTGCACCTCCTATCTTTTAAACGTTATCTTACCAAACGTAGCAAACCACTTCTCCGCCGGCTTTAGACTGACGTGCTTCTTTGTCGGTCATGATGCCTTTAGATGTCGAAATGATCGCGATCCCGAGTCCACCCAAAACGCGTGGAATCTCATTGCTCTTCGTGTAAACGCGAAGACCTGGTTTACTGATTCTTTTCAAACCTGTAATAACACGTTCGTTGTTTGCACCGTATTTCAAGAAAACACGGATGATCCCTTGTTTGCTATCTTCAACAAATTCCGCATCACGGATGAATCCTTCACGTTTCAGGATGTCGGCAATTTGTTTTTTCATTGTAGATGCAGGCATTTCTACTGTTTCGTGACGAACTGTGTTCGCGTTACGAATACGAGTAAGCATATCTGCAATTGGATCAGACATAGTCATTGTGTATAAACCTCCTTCCCAAACAGGACTTTTTACCAGCTTGCTTTTTTCACGCCAGGAATCTGGCCTTTATAAGCTAATTCACGGAAGCAAATTCTGCAGATCTTAAACTTTTGCAGCACCGAATGTGGACGACCACAACGCTCGCAACGAGTATAAGCACGAACTTTAAACTTTGGTGTGCGTTGTTGTTTGACTTTCATTGAAGTTTTTGCCACTTAGCCTGACACCTCCTAAATAGTTTCGGAGAACAGGGTGTCTTTTATATCAGACGCCCGAAACGATATGCCAACATTACTTTGCGAAAGGCATGCCCAGCTGAGTCAGAAGCTCACGGGACTCTTCGTCAGTTTTGGCAGTCGTTACGATAACGATATCCATACCACGAACTTTATCAACTTGATCGTACTCGATTTCCGGGAAGATCAATTGTTCTTTCAGACCAAGCGTGTAATTACCACGTCCGTCGAAAGCTTTTGTTGAAACACCATGAAAGTCACGTACGCGAGGAAGCGTGATGTTGAACAATTTGTCCAAGAAATAATACATACGCTCACCACGAAGTGTTACCTTTACACCGATCGGCATGTTTTCACGCAATTTAAAACCTGCAATAGATTTCTTTGCGCGAGTGATTACTGGTTTTTGACCAGCGATCATCTGCATGTCGTTCACAGCTGAATCAAGCACTTTGGAGTTTTGGACTGCGTCGCCAACACCCATGTTGATTACAACTTTCTCGATTTTAGGCACTTGCATTACTGATGTATAGCTGAACTTCTGCATCAAGGCAGGAGTAATTTCTTTCAAGAAACGCTCTTTCATTCTTGTTGTTGCCATGAATCATAGACCTCCTTTCTTTGAAAAATAATTAGTCGATCACTTCGCCAGAACGTTTTGCAATGCGCACTTTTTTCCCGTTGTCCAATACTTTGTAACCAACACGAGTTACTTTTCCGCTCTTCGGATCAATGTGCATAACGTTGGAAACGTGAATCGGAGCTTCTTTCTCGATGATGCCGCCTTGTGGATTCAGCTGATTAGGCTTTTGGTGTTTTTTAATCATGTTAACACCTTCCACAAGCACACGGTTTTGACGAGGGTAAGCAGCGATAACGCGACCTTTTTTACCTTTATCTTTACCTGTAATCACCAGAACAGTATCGTCTTTTTTGACGTGCAGCTTGTTGTTATGGGATTCCAGAACTTTTTTCACTTTTGGCATTTCGTACACCTCCTACGGGCACATTTTAAGGTGAATTTAGATCACTTCCGGAGCCAAGGAAACAATTTTCATGAAGTCCTTGTCACGAAGTTCGCGAGCAACTGGTCCGAAAATACGAGTACCACGTGGACTCTTGTCTTCTTTAACGACCACCGCTGCGTTCTCGTCAAATCCGATGTAGGAACCGTCTTTACGGCGGATAGAACGTTTAGTACGAACGACAACCGCTCTTACTACATCACCCTTTTTGACAACGCCGCCTGGTGTTGCTTGTTTTACGGAACAAACGATCAGGTCACCAATTTGAGCTGTACGACGTCCCGTACCACCGAGCACACGGATACACATCAGTTCCTTCGCGCCGGAATTGTCAGCTACAGTCAAACGTGTAAATGGTTGAATCATTTATTTATCCTCCTTTCGGAAAAACTACACTACATTAGATTATAACAGCTTTTTCAACGATTTCGACCAGTCTCCAGTTTTTGTCTTTGGACAAAGGGCGAGTCTCCATGATTTTAACAGTATCACCGATTTGTGCGGTGTTGTTTTCATCATGCGCTTTGAATTTCTTAGTTACTTTAATGCGTTTATGGTAGAGATCATGCTTTTTGTAGGTTTCTACAGCAATCACAATCGTTTTATCCATTTTGTCGCTGACTACTTTACCGACTAAAATTTTACGGGCATTACGTTCGCTCATTGTTGGCCTCCTTCCTAATTACAGGCGGAATCTCCACCCGGTCTGATATCTTAGCTAATCCCAAGTTCTCTTTCACGGATCACGGTTTTAGCACGAGCAATTTCCTTACGTACATCGCCGATCCGAGTCGGGTTATCAAGCTGACCGGTAGCGAGTTGAAAACGAAGGTTAAAGAGTTCTTCTTTGAACCCAGAGATCTTTTGTTCAATTTCAGCAGTGGTTAGGTTGCGAAATTCACTAGCCTTCATTTGCTTCACCACCCAATTCTTCACGTTTCACAAACTTAGTTTTGATTGGCAGTTTGTGAGCGGCAAGACGCATTGCTTCACGAGCAATCTCTTCCGGAACACCAGCAAGTTCGAACATGATCTTACCTGGTTTCACTACTGCAACCCATTTTTCTACGTTACCTTTACCACTACCCATACGAACCTCAAGAGGCTTCTGAGTAATTGGTTTGTCAGGGAAAATTTTAATCCAAACCTTACCACCACGTTTGATGTAACGAGTCATCGCAATACGAGCAGCTTCGATCTGACGGTTAGTAATCCATGCAGGTTCAGTAGCTTGCAAACCATACTCACCAAAGTTCAGTGTAGTGCCGCCTTTTGCACGGCCCTTCATATGACCACGTTGTTGCTTACGATGCTTTACGCGTTTTGGTACCAACATGTTTAGTTGCCTCCTTCCTGAGGAGCTTGTTTCTTAGCTGGAGGAAGAACCTCTCCACGATAAATCCATACTTTTACGCCAATACGGCCGTAAGTAGTATGAGCTTCCGCTGTACCGTAGTCAATGTCGGCACGAAGCGTATGCAGTGGAACTGTTCCTTCGCTGTACCCTTCGGAACGAGCGATTTCGGCACCGCCAAGACGTCCGCCTACTTGAGTTTTAATTCCTTTTGCTCCAGAACGCATAGTTCTTTGGATTGCTTGTTTCAAAGCACGACGGAAAGAAACACGACGTTCCAATTGTTGTGCAATGCTCTCAGCAACCAAGATTGCATCCAGCTCAGGATTTTTAATTTCAGAAATATTGATGTGTACCTTTTTACCGCCTGCGATTTTAGTGATTTCATTACGCAAGTTTTCAACTTCGGAACCACCCTTACCGATAACCATACCAGGTTTCGCAGTGTGAATCGTTACGTTGACGCGGTTAGCTGCTCTCTCGATTTCAACACGGGATACAGCGGAATCTTTCAATCTTTTTTTCAGATGTTCACGAATTCTAACGTCTTCCAGCAAAAGATCACCGAAATCTTTGCCTGCATACCATTTGGATTCCCAATCACGGATAATACCGATTCGGAGTCCGATTGGATTTACCTTTTGGCCCACACGTTTTCCCTCCTTATTTTTCAGATACCACCAGAGTAATATGACTGGTGCGTTTATTGATGCGGCTTGCACGACCCATTGCGCGCGGGCGGAACCGTTTCATTGTAGGACCTTGGTTTACAAAAACTTGCGATACTACCAAGTTGTTCACGTCCAAAGAGTAGTTGTGGTCTGCATTTGCAATCGCAGAATTCAACAATTTCTCAACGACTGGAGAAGCGGATTTTGGAGTATGACGAAGAATTGCAATCGCCTCACCAACTTGCTTACCGCGAATCAAATCGATAACGAGTTTCACTTTACGAGCGGAAATCCGTACGGATTTAGCATGTGCTTTTGCTTCCATTGAGTTTACCTCCTCTCAAACACTACGCTGTGTTGATTATCTTCTTGTTTTCTTATCGTCATCTGTATGGCCTTTGTACGTACGTGTTGGAGCGAATTCGCCCAATTTGTGTCCAACCATATCTTCCGTTACGTATACTGGCACGTGTTTACGACCATCGTATACACCAAACGTATGTCCAATAAATTGCGGGAAAATCGTAGAGCGACGGGACCAAGTTTTGATCACGACTTTTTTGTCCGATTCGTTCAAAACCTCTACTTTTTTCAGCAGGTAACCATCAACGAATGGTCCTTTTTTGAGACTGCGACCCATGTATGAATCCTCCCTTCGTTAAAACGTTATCGTTCCTTAATATGTTAACGTGCGACTTAAGCGCACGTCTTATTACTTAGTACGACGACGAACGATGTATTTATCAGATGCTTTACCTTTTTTACGTGTTTTGTAACCAAGGGTTGGTTTACCCCATGGAGACATTGGAGATTTACGTCCGATTGGGGCGCGACCTTCACCACCACCGTGTGGGTGATCGTTAGGGTTCATAACAACACCGCGAACTTCAGGACGTTGTCCCAACCAACGGCTACGTCCGGCTTTACCGATCTTCACCAATTCATGGTCTTCGTTACCAACAGAACCGATTGTAGCGCGGCAAACTTTCAGAACGCGACGAACTTCACCAGAAGTCAAACGAATTGTTACATACTTCTCTTCTTTACCAAGAAGTTGGGCTTCCGTACCGGCAGCACGAACGAGTTGACCACCTTTGCCCGGCTTCAATTCAATGTTGTGGATAACCGTACCTACTGGAATGTTTTCCAAAGGCAAAGAGTTACCAATTTTGATATCGGAACCTACGCCGGATACCACTTCGTCTCCTACTTTCAAGCCTTTAGGAGCGATGATGTAACGTTTTTCACCATCCACATAGTGGATAAGTGCGATGTTGGACGTACGGTTTGGATCATATTCGATCGTAGCAACGCGGCCCGGTATTCCATCTTTGTTACGTTTGAAGTCAATAATACGGTATTTACGTTTGTGTCCGCCGCCTTGATGACGAACCGTAATTTTACCTTGGTTATTACGTCCAGCTTGCTTGCTCAGAGGTGCCAGCAACGATTTCTCGGGCTGATTAGTTGTGATCTCCTCGAAAGTAGATACAGACATAGCACGTCTGGCCGGGGACGTCGGTTTATACTTTTTAATTGGCACTGAGTTTCCCTCCTTACTTTACAGTTTCAACTATACCGTTTCAAAAAACTCAAGCGGCTTACTGTCTTTGCTCAGCGTTACGAACGCTTTTTTCCACTCGCTCGTATAGCCGGAATGACGTCCGTAGCGTTTTGGTTTTGCAGGAACACGAAGCGTGTTTACGTTACTTACTTTCACGTTAAAGATCGCTTCGATTGCTTTTTTAACTTCGACTTTATTGGAACGAATGTCTACCTCGAAAACGTATTTCAAGTCATTCATCATACCAGCCGTACGTTCGGTGATAACCGGACGTTTAATAATATCACGAGGATCCTTCATTACGCGAGCACCTCCTCTACCTTCTGAACTGCTTCCTTCGTAATGATCAGTTTGTCGTGTCCAAGCACGTCAAGAACATTAATGCCGTCTGCGGATACAAACTTCACACCAGGAATATTACGAGCGGACAGAGCCACATTATCATCATAGCTAGGTGCTACAATCAATGCTTTACGGTCAGCTTTAAGATTGTTCAAAATGGCTGCGAATTCTTTCGTTTTAGGTCCGTTCAGCGTAAGAGCGTCCAATACGATGATTTCATTCTCAATCACTTTAGAAGACAAAGCTGATTTGATCGCCAAGCGACGAACCTTTTTAGGCAATTTGTAAGCATAGCTGCGTGGAGTCGGACCAAATACAATACCGCCGCCAACCCATTGCGGTGCACGGATCGAACCTTGACGAGCGCGGCCGGTACCTTTTTGTTTCCAAGGTTTACGTCCGCCGCCACGTACTTCAGAACGTCCTTTTACTTTGTGAGTACCTTGACGCAGGGAAGCCAATTGCATAACAACAGCGTCATGAAGAACGTGTTTATTCGGTTCGATACCGAATACTGCGTCGTTCAATTCAATTTCGCCAACTTGGCTGCCGCTAATATTAAAAAGTGCTACTTTTGGCATTTCGTGTTCCTCCTTTCTTCAGTTGTTTATTTCTTCACCGTATCTATTACTTTAACGAAGCTGTTTTTAGGTCCTGGAATGGAGCCTTTCACGAGCAATACATTACGTTCTGTATCGATCTTAACAACTTCAAGGCGTTGGATCGTTACCGTTTCATGCCCCATGTGTCCTGGCAGGTGTTTACCTTTAGGAACGCGGTTAGCTTGAATGGAGCCCATCGAACCTGGACCTCTGTGGTAACGCGAGCCGTGTGCCATTGGTCCGCGGCTTTGTCCCCAACGTTTGATAACGCCGGCAAAACCTTTACCTTTAGAAATACCTGTTACGTCAACGAATTCGCCTTCTGTGAAGACATCAGCCTTCAGTTCTTGGCCAACCTCGTACGCAGCAAGGTCGATGCCACGAAGTTCACGAACGTAGCGCTTAGGTGCAGTATTTGCCTTTTTCGCATGTCCTGCTTCAGGTTTATTGGATCTTTTTTCTTTTTTATCAGAGAAACCGAGTTGAATAGCTTCGTATCCATCGTTTTCCAGATCTTTCTTTTGCAGAACAACACAAGGACCCGCTTCGATAACCGTAACAGCAAGTACGTTACCTTCAGGGGTAAACACTTGAGTCATTCCGAGTTTTTTTCCTAAGATACCTTTCATGTTGACACCTCTTTTCTTTTCCTAATCACAAATTACAATTTAATTTCGATATCTACACCGGACGGCAGGTCCAAGCGCATCAAGGCATCCACAGTTTGTGGAGTCGGGTTAACAATGTCGATCAGACGCTTATGTGTACGCATTTCGAACTGTTCCCGGGAATCCTTGTACTTGTGTACCGCACGGAGAATAGTAATGATTTGTTTTTCAGTTGGCAGCGGAATTGGTCCGGATACACCTGCGCCCGAACGTTTAGCTGTTTCAACAATTTTCTCAGCGGATTGATCAAGAATTCTGTGATCGTAAGCTTTCAAACGAATACGAATCTTTTGCTTTGCCATTTTAGTCCCTCCTTTTATCGCCCAATTTGGTATCGGACATACTCCGTGAAAATTTTCCGACATCCCTCCCATGGCAAAGGGGCCGGGTGTGTCAGTAACCTCTCACATCATCGCACAGTCACAAACAACATTAGTTATTATATCTAATAATTCTGCCTATTGCAAGCAAAAACGAAAAAACAATGTATCTTATTTTCAAAAGATACAATTGCAATCGCAGCTCGCGATTTATTCAAGAAGAAAGCCCCCGCACCAGGGCGGGGGCTTCTTTTAGCTCCGTTCCAATACAATGTTACTCGTTCCAGTACAATGTTGCTTTATTTAAAGGACAAAACCTCTTATTTGGTGATTGTCGCTACCGCACCAGCGCCAACTGTACGTCCACCTTCACGAATAGAGAACTTAGTTCCTTCTTCGATAGCGATTGGGTTGATCAGTTGAACAGTAACTGTGATGTTGTCACCAGGCATTACCATTTCGGTACCTTCTGGCAAAGTGATGATACCAGTTACGTCAGTTGTACGGAAGTAGAACTGTGGACGGTAACCAGTGAAGAAAGGTTTATGACGTCCACCCTCTTCTTTAGTCAAAACGTAGATTTGAGCAGAAAATTCTGTATGAGGTTTAACAGAACCTGGTTTAGCCAATACTTGGCCACGCTCGATTTGTGCACGATCTACACCACGAAGCAATGCGCCGATGTTATCGCCAGCTTGAGCGGAGTCAAGCAATTTGCGGAACATTTCTACGCCTGTTACTACGGACTTACGGGATTCTTCTTGAATACCGATAATTTCGATTTCTTCGCCCACTTTAACAGTACCACGCTCTACACGACCTGTAGCAACTGTACCACGACCTGTGATGGAGAATACATCCTCGACAGGCATAAGGAAAGGCTTGTCAGTGTCGCGTTCTGGATTTGGAACGTAAGTGTCGATTATTTCGAACATTTCAACAATTTTCTTAGCATAGTCGCCCTCTGGGTTTTGCAGAGCTTCACGAGCGGAACCGCGAATGATTGGAGTGTCGTCGCCTGGGAAGTCATATTCGCTCAGCAAGTCACGAACTTCCATTTCAACCAGTTCCAACAACTCTTCGTCTTCAACCATGTCACATTTGTTCAGGAATACAACAATATAAGGAACGCCTACTTGACGGGACAGCAGGATGTGTTCACGAGTTTGCGGCATTGGGCCGTCAGCTGCGGATACAACCAAAATCGCTCCGTCCATTTGTGCAGCGCCAGTGATCATGTTTTTAACATAGTCGGCGTGACCTGGGCAGTCAACGTGTGCATAGTGACGGTTAGGTGTTTCGTATTCCACGTGTGCTGTGGAGATTGTGATACCGCGTTCGCGCTCTTCTGGAGCTTTATCGATTTGATCGAATGCTACAGCAGCACCACCGTAAGTTTTGGACAATACAGTTGTGATTGCAGCAGTCAAAGTAGTTTTACCATGATCGACGTGACCAATAGTACCGATGTTAACGTGCGGTTTGTTACGTTCAAACTTAGCCTTTGCCATTTGAACAATTCCTCCTCAATAACTTGTTTTATTTTTAGGCTGCCGGTTTCCTCTTGGAAAAACCTTGATTATACCGGTCAGCTGATACATTGTATTACTCGCCGCCTTTGGTTTTGGCAACGATCTCTTCAGCAATGCTCTTCGGAACTTCTTCATAATGAGAAAGCTCCATAGAGAACACGCCGCGTCCTTGTGTACCGGAACGAAGTGTAGTCGAGTATCCAAACATTTCGGACAAAGGCACCTTCGCACGAATGATTTGGGCTCCACTACGGGAATCCATACCTTCAATCCGACCACGACGGGAGTTCAACATACCCATTACGTCACCCATATATTCCTCAGGAACCGTTACTTCAACTTTCATAATCGGCTCAAGCAATACTGGTTTACATTTGTCTTTCGCTGCTTTCAGCGCCATTGAACCGGCAATTTTAAACGCCATTTCATTGGAATCGACATCATGGTATGATCCGTCCACGATTGTAGCTTTAACGTCCACAAGCGGGAAGCCTGCGATAACGCCGTTTTTCATTTGTTCCTCAATACCAGCAAGTGCAGGAGCGATGTACTCTCTAGGAACAGAGCCGCCAACTACCTTACTTTCGAATTGACTACCAGTACCTGGCTCGAGCGGTTCGAACTCAACCCATACGTGACCGTATTGACCACGACCACCGGACTGACGAACGAATTTACCTTCGACACGTGCTGGAGCACGGAACGTTTCACGGTAAGCAACCTGTGGTTTACCTACATTGGTTTCCACCTTAAACTCACGACGCATACGGTCAATGATGATATCAAGGTGAAGCTCACCCATACCTGCCAAGATGGTTTGGCCTGTTTCTTCGTTAGTATGAGCGCGAAGAGTTGGATCTTCTTCGGTCAATTTACCGAGAGCAACAGACATTTTATCTTGGTCAGCTTTGGTTTTAGGCTCAACCGCGATTTCGATAACCGGATCAGGGAAATTCATGGACTCAAGAATAACTGGACTCTTCTCATCACACAGTGTATCACCTGTACCTGTATCTTTCAAACCTACGGCTGCCGCAATATCACCGGAGTAAACTACCGTGATTTCTTGACGGCTGTTCGCATGCATTTGAAGAATACGTCCGATACGTTCACGTTTGCCTTTTGTTGCATTCAATACGTATGAACCGGATTGAAGAACACCGGAGTATACGCGGAAGAATGTCAACTTACCAACGTAAGGGTCCGTCATTATTTTGAATGCCAATGCGGAGAATGGCTCTTCATCGGAAGAGTGACGTTCAACTTCCGTACCGTCTTCCAAATGTCCTTGAATACTTGGCACGTCAGTAGGAGCCGGCAAGTAGTCGAGAACAGCATCCAGCATCAACTGAACACCTTTGTTACGGTAAGAAGATCCGCAGATAACTGGGAAGATTTTAACTTCTACAACACCTTTACGGAGAGCGGCTTTAATTTCGGCAACCGAAATTTCTTCGCCTTCCAGGTATTTCATTGTCAATTCTTCGTCCAGTTCAGCAACCTTCTCAATCAATTCATTACGGAGTTCTTCAACTTGATCTTTGAATTCCGCAGGAATTTCGACTTCTTCGATATCTTGACCAAGATCATCTTTGTACATATGAGCTTTTTGTTCAACGATATCGATAATACCAATAAAATCATTTTCTGCACCGATTGGCAATTGAATCGCAACTGCGTTCGCTTGAAGGCGATCACGCATGTCGGAGACAACATTCAGGAAGTCGGCACCAATGATATCCATTTTGTTTACATATGCGATCCGTGGAACGCCGTAGCGATCAGCCTGTCTCCATACGGTTTCGGACTGAGGCTCAACGCCTTCTTTCGCACTGAAAACACCAACTGCTCCGTCCAATACACGAAGGGAACGTTCAACTTCAACAGTGAAGTCAACGTGCCCCGGGGTGTCGATAATATTGACGCGGTGACCTTTCCAGGCAGCGGTCGTCGCAGCGGAAGTAATCGTGATTCCGCGCTCTTGTTCTTGCTCCATCCAGTCCATTGTCGCAGCACCTTCGTGAACTTCACCGATTTTGTGCGTACGTCCTGTGTAGAACAAGATCCGCTCTGTTGTTGTGGTTTTACCCGCGTCAATATGAGCCATGATCCCGATATTACGTGTATTCGTCAAGGAGAACTCTCTTGCCATGAAATGGGTCTCCCTTCAAAATTGAAGTTATTTTTTTGAACTGAATCCTACCAACGGTAGTGAGCAAACGCTTTGTTCGCTTCAGCCATTTTGTGCGTGTCTTCGCGTTTTTTCACGGAAGCGCCTGTGTTGTTGGAAGCATCGATAATCTCAGCTGCCAAACGCTCTTCCATCGTTTTCTCGCCGCGGTTGCGGGAGTAGTTTACAAGCCAACGTAAACCCAGGGAAGTACGTCTTTCTGGTTTTACCTCGATTGGTACTTGGTAGTTGGCACCGCCGACACGGCGTGCTTTAACTTCCAGGACTGGCATGATATTCTTGATAGCTGCTTCAAAAACTTCCATCGGGTCATTCCCCGTACGTTCTTGGATAAGCTTGAACGCATTGTACAGAATGCTTTGAGCAACGCCTCGTTTTCCGTCGAGCATGATGCGGTTGATCAGACGGGTAACCAACTTGCTGTTGTATACCGGATCTGGCAACACATCTCTTTTGGTAACTGGACCTTTGCGTGGCATGGATATCCCCCTTTCTTACATGTTAAACCGATTTATTCGGTTTATATTCATTAGGATTTTTTAGCTTTAGGGCGTTTTGCGCCGTATTTGGAACGAGCTTGCATGCGGTTGTTTACGCCTGCAGTATCCAAAGCACCGCGAACGATATGGTAACGTACACCCGGAAGGTCTTTTACACGACCGCCGCGAATCAGCACTACACTGTGTTCTTGCAGGTTATGTCCGATACCCGGAATGTAAGCAGTCACCTCTACACGGTTCGTCAAACGAACACGAGCATATTTACGAAGTGCGGAGTTTGGTTTTTTTGGAGTCATAGTACCTACACGAGTGCATACTCCGCGTTTTTGCGGGGCACTGATGTCGGTAGCTTCACGTTTCAAGGCGTTAAAACCTTTTTGCAAAGCCGGTGATTTCGATTTCTCGATTTTAGCTTGACGTCCTTTACGAACCAGTTGGTTAATAGTTGGCATTGTGGTTGCCACCCCCTTCCTCAATTTTTCCTGTTGCTTCACAAACCATTTCTAAGCCCACAGACCCAGGCGGTTCATAAAAGAACAAATGAAAAGTCTTTGCCGCCAAGAATTCATTCTCTTAGACAAAAACGTTCCTTACCCTATTGTTTTACGATAGCAGCCATAGCGGCTCCCACTTCAATCCCACATGCAGCTCCGAGATTTTTCATTGTATCTACAAGAGTCACCTTGACTCCTTGCTTGTTGCACAAAGCAATGATGTTGGAAGTGAGACGTGGATCTGCGTCTTCTGCCACATATACTTCAGAGGCGAAGCCCAATTCGACCATGCGAATGGTTTGTTTGGTACCGATTTTGACATGAGCATCTTGCAGTCCCTGTTCTTTAGACATATCTCATTCCTCCGAAAAGGCACAATAGCATATAGACTGCTCACGCACCTTTGCTATATTAGCATTGACTATAGGCAATGTCAAGACAATTATCGACTATAGTTTGCTTAACAAAGAAATACTTTTCATTTTAAGAAAAAGCACCGGAACACCGTCTAACAAAGCCGTAATCTAAAAGCTTCATCAGAGACGCAATGTTCCGGGCCCATCATACCATTTGTTAACGTTATATTACTCGGCCGAAATCGGTTCGAGTTCTTCGGACGAGGATTGCTCACCTTCCGGTTGGGCAAATTTCACACTGCGGTAACGATTCATACCAGTACCCGCAGGGATCAACTTACCAATAATAACGTTCTCTTTCAGACCAAGCAACTGATCTACTTTGCCTTTTATAGCCGCATCGGTCAGCACCCGAGTGGTCTCTTGGAAGGAAGCTGCTGACAAGAAGGAGTCAGTTTCCAGAGATGCCTTGGTGATACCAAGCAGAACCGGTTTGGCTACCGCTGGCTCTTGACCACTGATAATTGCTGTCTTGTTCGCATTTTCATACTCGTGTACTTCAACAAAAGAGCCTGGAAGCAGCGTTGTATTCCCCGCATCAAGGATACGGATTTTACGCAGCATTTGACGAATCATAACTTCCACGTGCTTATCATTGATTTCTACACCCTGATTCCGATATACGCGTTGAACTTCCTGAAGGATATAGTTCTGCACCCCGCGAATACCTTTAATACGCAGCATTTCTTTGGGGTCGATCGAACCGTCCGTCAGTTCATCCCCGGCTTCAACAGTCATACCTTCGCTTACGCGCAGACGAGAGCCATACGTAACCGAATAAGTTTTCGTTTCAGCTTCACCCTGAATGTCGATCTCACGGCGATCTTTACCTTCACGAACTTCTTTAACTGTACCGTCAATTTCACTGATGGTTGCCTGACCTTTAGGATTACGTGCTTCGAAAAGCTCCTGAATACGCGGCAAACCTTGTGTAATATCGTCGCCCGCTACGCCGCCTGTGTGGAATGTACGCATTGTAAGCTGGGTTCCTGGTTCACCGATGGATTGTGCCGCGATAATACCAACCGCTTCACCAATCTCAACGTGTTTACCAGTAGCCAGATTGCGACCGTAGCACTTCTTGCAGACGCCATGTTTGGCACGGCAGCTCAGTACAGAACGAATTTGAACCTTTTGTACACCAGCTTTGACAATTGCTTCAGCTTTATCGGAATCGATCAATTCGTTACGGCTAGCCAAAATTTCGCCAGTCTCCGGATGACGTACCGTTTCAAAGCAATAGCGACCTTCCAGACGGTCATACAGGTCCTCAATAACTTCTTTACCGTCCTGGATACGACTTACTGTAAAGCCTTTGTCAGTTCCGCAATCTTCTTCACGCACAATAACATCTTGCGCCACATCGACGAGACGACGAGTCAGGTAACCGGAGTCAGCCGTACGAAGCGCTGTATCCGCCAAACCTTTACGCGCTCCGTGAGTGGAGATGAAGTACTCGAGTACTGTCAGACCTTCACGGAAGTTCGATTTAATTGGGAGCTCGATAATACGACCGGATGGATTCGCCATCAGACCACGCATACCGCCGAGCTGGGTAATCTGTGATTTGTTACCCCGCGCTTTGGAGTCAACCATCATCATGATGGAGTTATAGCGGTCCATGGACTTCATCAGCACTTCGGTAATATCATCTTTTGCTTTGGACCAAATATCAATAATCCGGTCATAGCGTTCCTCATTCGTAATCAAACCACGACGGTATTGATTCGTTACGACTTGCGCTTTATCCTCAGAACCTTTAAGAATTCCTTGTTTTTCCACTGGCACGATAACGTCCGACACGGCAACAGTTACACCTGAACGAGTAGAATACGTAAAGCCAAGTTGCTTGATTTTATCCAAAATCACAGCTGTTTCTGTTGTATGGTAAGTTTCAAAGCAACGGGCAATAATGTTACCAAGATAATCCTTACCTATCCCGTTAGCTTGTGGAGCATTTTGAATCGCATTTGTAAGATTTACACCCTTCTCGTAAACAAAGAATTCCTCCGCAGTACCATAAAGCAGGTTAGCACGGGTAGCATCATTGATGTACGGGAAGCTGGCCGGGAAAATTTCATTAAAGATAATTTTACCAACCGTGGTGATCAGCATCGCATCCTGTTGTTTTTCCGTAAAGCTCGTTTTATTCAAAGCTTTAACCGGAATAGCTACACGAGCATGAAGACCCGCTGTACCGCGCTGGTAAGCCGATATAGCCTCGTTCATATTGCGAAGGATCATGTTACTGCCTTCTTCTTCTTTGTTATCCATAGTCAGATAGAAAGAACCAAGGACCATATCCTGGGAAGGAGTAACGACAGGCTTGCCGTCTTTCGGATTCAAAATGTTGCCGGATGCCAGCATGAGCAAACGAGCTTCTGCTTGGGCTTCCGCAGACAATGGAACGTGAACCGCCATTTGGTCACCGTCAAAGTCGGCATTGTATGCCGTACATACGAGCGGATGCAAACGGATTGCACGACCTTCAACCAAAATCGGTTCAAACGCCTGAATACCCAGTCTATGCAGCGTAGGGGCACGGTTCAGAAGAACCGGATGCTCCTTGATCACTTCTTCGAGCACATCCCATACTTCTGCGCTCACGCGCTCTACTTTACGTTTCGCGCTCTTGATGTTGTGAGCAAGACCTTTGTTCACCAATTCTTTCATGACAAAAGGTTTGAACAATTCCAACGCCATTTCTTTCGGCAAACCGCATTGGTACATTTTCAAGTACGGACCTACAACGATAACGGAACGACCGGAGTAGTCAACACGTTTTCCGAGCAAGTTTTGACGGAAACGTCCTTGTTTACCTTTCAGCATGTGGCTGAGGGATTTCAAAGGACGGTTACCCGGACCTGTAACAGGGCGGCCACGACGACCGTTATCAATCAGGGCATCAACAGCTTCCTGCAGCATCCGTTTTTCATTTTGCACGATAATATCCGGAGCACCCAGATCTAGCAGACGTTTCAGACGGTTGTTACGGTTAATTACACGGCGGTACAAGTCATTCAGATCAGAGGTAGCAAAACGTCCACCATCAAGCTGTACCATCGGACGAAGCTCAGGAGGAATAACAGGCAGCACGTCCATGATCATCCAGTCCGGCTGGTTGCCGGAGTTACGGAACGCCTCAATTACTTCAAGACGCTTGATCGCACGGTTGCGGCGTTGTCCTTGAGCTGTACGCAGCTCTTCTTTCAGGAATTCCAGTTCTTTGTCTATATCCAAATCTTGAAGGAGCTTCTTAACTGCTTCAGCACCCATACCTGCCTGAAATCCGTAGCCGTATTTTTCACGGTAGCTGCGGTATTCTTTCTCGGACAGGAGTTGCTTTTTCTCCAATGGCGTATCTCCTGGATCAGTTACAACATAAGATGCGAAGTAAATGATCTCTTCCAGAGATCTTGGAGACATATCAAGAGCAAGACCCATACGGCTCGGAATGCCTTTAAAGTACCATATATGCGATACAGGGGCAGCCAGCTCGATGTGTCCCATACGTTCACGACGAACCTTAGCGCGGGTAACCTCTACTCCACAACGGTCACAGACAACACCTTTATAGCGCACGCGTTTGTACTTACCGCAATGGCATTCCCAGTCTTTCGTAGGTCCGAAAATTTTCTCGCAAAATAGTCCTTCTTTTTCCGGTTTAAGCGTACGATAGTTAATCGTCTCCGGTTTTTTGACTTCTCCGCGGGACCAAGAACGAATCTTTTCGGGGGAAGCAAGCCCGATTTTCATATATTCGAAATTGTTAACGTCCAACAAGGAGCAACCCTCCTTAACCAAATCCTGAGTTTTTAGGTTTGATACCGCCCAGCAGTACCGGGCGGTATCAAGAAGCCCGATCCATCCTGTAGAGAATGGATCGAGGCATATAACAAAGCTGATATGATTCAGTCAGCAGACAGACTACTCTACGCTAACCTCAGAGCCTTCCAGATTTAAACTCAGCTTGTCGCTGGTTGTATCATCTTCATCATCAAGCTCTCTCATTTCGATCTCTTGTTCGTCTTCGGACAGAATCTTCACATCCATACCCAAGCTTTGCAGCTCTTTGATCAAGACCTTGAATGATTCAGGCACACCCGGTTCAGGTACATTTTCACCTTTGACGATGGATTCGTATGTTTTAACACGTCCAACCACATCATCGGATTTGACAGTCAAAATTTCCTGAAGCGTGTAAGCCGCGCCGTAGGCTTCTAGTGCCCATACTTCCATCTCACCGAAGCGCTGACCACCGAATTGAGCTTTACCACCCAACGGCTGTTGCGTAACGAGAGAGTAAGGACCCGTTGAACGAGCATGGATTTTATCGTCAACCATATGCGCCAGTTTGATCATGTGCATGACACCGACAGTAACTTCACGTTCAAAACGATCACCTGTACGTCCGTCATACAGCACCGTCTTACCATTGCGCTGCATGCCTGCCTCTTCCATCGTATCAAACACGTCATACTCCTTGGCACCATCGAATACCGGCGTTGCCACATGAATACCAAGACGCATTGCAGCCATACCCAGATGAATTTCAAGCACCTGTCCGATGTTCATCCGTGAAGGTACGCCCAGTGGATTCAGAACGACCTGTACTGGTGTACCGTCCGGCAGGAACGGCATATCTTCTTCAGGCAAAATACGAGCAACGACACCCTTGTTGCCGTGACGTCCGGCCATTTTATCGCCTTCGGAAATCTTACGTTTTTGAGCAATATATACACGAACCAGTTGGTTCACGCCTGGTGGCAGTTCGTCGCCATTCTCACGTGTAAATACTTTGACGTCCACAACAATCCCGTCTGTTCCGTGAGGTACTCTCAAAGAAGTGTCCCGAACCTCGCGTGCCTTTTCACCAAAGATCGCATGCAAGAGTCGCTCTTCGGCTGTCAGTTCCGTTACACCCTTAGGTGTTACTTTACCAACGAGAATGTCACCTGCGCCGATTTCGGCACCAATGCGGATAATTCCACGCTCATCCAGATTACGAAGCGCTTCTTCACCGACATTCGGAATATCGCGGGTGATTTCTTCCGGTCCAAGCTTTGTGTCGCGGGCTTCGGATTCGTATTCCTCAATATGAATGGAGGTGTATACGTCTTCCTTAACCAGCTTCTCACTCAGCAGGATCGCATCCTCGTAGTTGTAACCTTCCCAAGTCATAAAGGCAACGACAACGTTACGTCCTAATGCCAACTCACCCATCTCTGTAGAAGGACCATCTGCGAGAATATCGCCAGCTTTCACCACATCGCCTCTGTTGACGATTGGACGTTGGTTAATGCATGTTCCTTGGTTCGAACGCATAAATTTGTGTAGTTTATACTTAACTATGTCGCCCTTCACTTCGGAACCATCTACTGTTTCGATACGGCGCAGCCAAATTTCGTTAGCTGAAGAACGTTCGATCACACCGTCGTATTTGGATACAATACATACCCCAGAATCTTTCGCAGCCTTGTGCTCCATTCCTGTTCCGACTAAAGGAGACTTCGGAATCAACAAAGGAACGGCCTGCCGTTGCATATTGGAACCCATCAGCGCACGGTTGGAGTCATCGTTCTCCAGGAACGGAATCAGTGCAGTTGCCACCGACACGACCTGTTTAGGCGATACGTCCATATAGTCAACACGGCTACTTGCCATTGGAATGATGTTATCAGACTGCTTGTTGTAACGAACAATGACGACTTCTTCCTTAAAGGTGCTGTCCTCTGTCAGTTCCTCATTTGCCTGGGCTACGATGTAGTTATCTTCTTCATCAGCCGTCAGGTAATCAATTTGGTCTGTAACTTTTCCAGTTTTCGGATCTACCCAACGATAAGGAGCTTCGATAAATCCGTACTCGTTGATACGTGCGAAGGTAGACAAGGAGTTGATCAAACCAATGTTTGGTCCTTCTGGTGTCTCGATAGGACACATCCGGCCGTAGTGACTCGGATGGACGTCACGCACTTCCATGCCCGCGCGTTCGCGTGTCAAACCGCCGGGTCCGAGTGCGGACAAACGGCGTTTGTGTGTCAATTCGGCAAGCGGATTCGTCTGATCCATAAACTGGGACAACTGGGAGCTACCAAAGAACTCCTTAATCGAAGCAATTACCGGACGTATGTTAATCAGCGCCTGTGGCGTAATCACATTAGCATCCTGAATCGACATTCTTTCGCGCACCACGCGTTCCATACGGGATAAACCGATACGGAACTGGTTCTGGAGCAATTCACCTACAGAGCGCAAACGACGGTTGCCCAAATGGTCAATATCGTCCGTGCTTCCGATTCCGTGAAGTAAGTTAATAAAATAACTGATGGAGGAAATAATATCGGCAGGCGTAATATTTTTAACCGATTTATCAATATTCCCGTTGGCAATCAGTTTTACAACTTTACCATCTTCAATCGGCGAGAATATGTCGATCGTTTGAAGAGGAATATCATTGCTTTCCAGCACGCCAGCAGCAACATGATACGTTCGGTGTCCTACCGATTCCTCAAGCTGGGCTAAAATCTCGTCCAACAAGCGGCGATCCACCATTTGTCCTGCTTCAGCGATGATTTCACCAGTTGTCGTATCAATCAAGGTCTCAGCAAGCCGTTGATTGAACAGACGGTTTTTGATGTGAAGCTTTTTATTGATTTTGTAACGGCCTACGTTGGCCAGATCATAACGTTTTGGATCAAAGAAACGTGCAACGAGCAAGCTCTTTGCATTATCCAGTGTAGGTGGCTCACCCGGACGAAGACGCTCATAAATCTCAATTAGCGCTTTTTCCGTAGAATCTGTGTTGTCTTTATCAAGAGTGTTACGGATATATTCGTCATTGCCGAGCAAATCCAGAATCTCAGCATCAGTGCCAAAGCCAAGCGCACGCAGCAACACCGTAACCGGAATTTTACGGGTACGGTCAATCCGGACATAGATAATGTCCTTCGCATCCATCTCCAGTTCGAGCCAAGCCCCCCGGTTAGGAATTACCGTTGCGGTGTATGTTGTTTTCGCATTCTTGTCGACTTTTGTGCTGAAATAGACGCTGGGAGAGCGAACCAACTGGCTGACAATAACCCGTTCCGCACCGTTAATAATAAACGTACCCGTATCAGTCATCAGCGGGAAGTCTCCCATGAATACTTCCTGCTCTTTCACTTCCCCGGTCTCTTTATTAATAAGCCGGACTTTTACCCGAAGCGGTGCTGCATACGTTACGTCGCGTTCCTTTGCGTCGTCAACGGTATATTTGGGTTCTCCGAGAGAATAATCGATAAACTCCAAAATCAGGTTTCCTGTGAAATCCTGAATTGGTGAAATATCCCGAAACATCTCCCGTAATCCTTCCTCCAAAAACCAATCATAAGATTTTTGCTGGATCTCAATCAGGTTCGGAACCTCGAGTACCTCGTTAATACGTGCATAACTGCGCCGAGTGCGTCGACCATATTGAACAAGATGTCCTGCCAACTTAAACTCACCCCTCATGTCTACTCACTTTAAAAATTCATTGCGAACCTTTGTTTGTGACCTTATAATAAGACACAGACAGAAGATTCAATCCACAAATACAGAAAAGCCCTTACTCGAATGCATTCGAAAAAAGAGCGACGTATCTGCAGAATCCTCTTACCGGAAGATCTTCATCACTTGTAGATTTGCCCAAAATGATTGTATTATACGTAATAGGTATAAATACTATACCCTTCTACGCATAAACCTATTGACATTTCAACAAACTAAAGCCATGAATGGCATCCTAATACTGACATTTTATAATAATAACACAGACCAGGATTCAAGTCAATGGTCCTATTGCATTTTCCTAAAACTTTTTTCTGCCTTCAAAATACGGTAACCTTTATCCTTCGTAACTTCCTCCACACGTCCGAAAAGACTCTCGATTCTAGCGCTTGCCGAAGGGGCACCCTGCTTTTTCTGAATAACCACCCACAAAGTTCCACCTTCATTTAGATGTTCATACGCAAGCTCGAAAATAGTATGCACCGTTTCCTTACCCGCACGTATAGGTGGATTCGTTAGAATCACGTCAAAACGTTCAGCTTTCACTTTCTCAAACAGATCGCTCTGCCTTATGGTCACATTGGTAATCCCATTCCGCTCCGCATTCTCTATTGCCAGTTGGACGGCCCGCTCGTTAATATCTACCATTGTAACGTGACCATTCGGTACAAGCGTCGCTGCCGTCAAACCAATCGGTCCATAGCCGCACCCTACATCCAGCACCGAAGCCTGCGCAGGAAGCTGCATCGCCTCAATTAACACACGGCTACCGTAATCAATTCCCTGCTTGGAGAAAACGCCTGAATCGCTGGCAAAACGGTATGTTCGCCCCCTCAGCACTGTTTCCAGGTTCCGCCGTTCGTGCGCCGTTTCTGGCCGTTTGGAGTAATAATGATCAGACATTCATGACCACCTCCTTCGGTTGGTAATACCATCATAGCCTTCACAATAACGTTTCAGACATGCTTGTACTGCCGTTTTACAGCAACAAACCCCTTGAAGATCACCTCAAGGGGTTTGTTTTAGTGCATTGTCTGCTAGATAGCAGTCAATTATTTCACTTCTACGGAAGCGCCTGCTTCTTCCAATTTTGCTTTCAAGGAATCAGCTTCTTCTTTCGCGATTTTTTCTTTCAGTGGTTTTGGAGCGTTGTCAACCAGTTCTTTTGCTTCTTTCAGGCCAAGACCTGTGATTTCGCGAACTGCTTTGATAACGTTGATTTTGGAAGCGCCAGCGCTTGTCAAAATTACGTCGAACTCGGATTGCTCAGCTTCTGCTGCGCCACCTGCTGCGCCGCCTGCTACAGCTACTGGAGCTGCTGCAGTTACGCCGAATTCTTCTTCGATTGCTTTTACGAGATCGTTCAGTTCCAATACGGACATACCTTTAATTGCTTCCAAGATTTGCTCTTTACTCATGGTTGAACCTCCATTTAAATTCTTATTTTTTGTTTTCAATCTGCTATACAGCAGCTTTAATCCCTAACTTATGCGCTTTGCTCTTCTTTTTCTGCAACAGCTTTAACTGCAAGCGCGAAGTTGCGCACAGGAGCTTGAAGCACGCTGAGGAGCATGGAAAGGAGACCTTCGCGGGATGGCAGTTCTGCCAGCGCTTTGATTTCCTCAACACCGATAACACGGCCTTCTACAACTGCACCTTTCAATTCCAGCGCAGTGTTTTTCTTAGCGAAATCATTCAAGATTTTAGCTGCAGACACTGCATCATCTTTGCCGAACGCGATTGCAGTAGGACCTGTCAATACTGCGTCCAGTTCAGTTAATTCTGCTGCCGCAGTTGCACGACGGAGCAGCGTGTTTTTCAGCACTTGAAATTCGATTCCGGCTTCGCGAAGCTGCTTACGCAGCTCAGTTACTTGGGCAACATTCAGACCGCGATAGTCAGCAACCACAGTTGTTACGCTCTCGCGCAATTTTGCAGCTACAACTTCAACAGTTTCTTGTTTTGCTTGAATCACTTTTGCATTTGCCAAACTGTACACCTCCTGATCAATTTATCCACTTTGCTCGACCAACCTATCCGGTGATCGTCCAAAGCTACCTTCATGAGCATGAAAAAAGCCTCCGTAGAGTACGAAGGCTTGATAAATCTGCATGGACGGGACGAGCCCGTCACATGAAATGTTCTATCATAACACCTCGGTAGGAGATTAAGCCCGAAGGCACCTACTGTCTACGGTAAGCATATTCAACTTTAATGGTCAGTCACACGGACTCACAACTTTTACAGAATAACAAAATCAATTGAACGTGTCAATCAAAATATTATTTGTAGACAGATGCGTTCACACGAGCACTTGGTCCCATAGTCGAAGAAATAGCGATGTTTTTCAGGTAAATACCTTTAGCAGCCGCTGGCTTCGCACGGTTCAAGGCTTCGATCAAAGCTTTAAGATTCTCGTTCAGTTGTTCAGCACTGAAGGAAGCTTTGCCGATTGGCGCATGAATTTGACCCGCTTTATCGAGACGGTATTCGATTTTACCGGCTTTAATTTCTTGAACAGCCTTGGCAACGTCGAAAGTAACTGTGCCTGCTTTAGGGTTTGGCATTAAGCCTTTACCACCGAGCAAACGACCCAGTTTACCAACCTCACTCATCATATCAGGTGTCGCAACGCAAACGTCGAATTCGAACCAGCCTTGTTGAATTTTGTTGATCATATCTTGATCGCCAACAAAATCAGCGCCAGCCGCTTCGGCTTCTTTCACTTTGTCACCTTTCGCAAATACCAGAACGCGTTGTGTTTTACCCGTACCATGTGGCAGGACAACAACACCACGAACAGCCTGGTCTTGTTTACGGGAATCTACGCCCAAACGGACTGCTGCTTCAACAGTTTCGTCAAATTTAGCAGTTGCGCCTTTTTTCACCAATTCAACGGCTTCCAAAGGCTCATAAGTCGCTTCGCTGTCGATCAGCTTAGCGGCTTCCAAGTACTTCTTACCATGTTTAGCCATAATCTTTTCCTCCTTATGTGGTATTAGCGGATATTCCTCCCACACTTGCCGGACAGGCAAACTGCCGGCACACGAAGACTAATAAAAATTAGTCTACGATGGTGATACCCATGCTACGAGCAGTACCTTCAACCATACGCATTGCCGATTCTACAGAAGCAGCGTTAAGGTCAGGCATTTTTTGCTCAGCAATTTGACGAACGGCAGCGCGATTTACAGTTGCAACTTTCGTTTTGTTCGGTTCACCGGAACCTTTTTCGATTTTAGCAGCAACTTTCAACAGCACAGCAGCCGGTGGAGTTTTGGTGATGAACGTAAAAGAACGATCTTCAAACACCGAAATTTCAACCGGGATGATCAGGCCTGCTTGATCAGCAGTACGAGCATTGAACTCTTTACAGAATGCCATGATGTTGACACCTGCTTGACCCAAAGCTGGACCTACTGGAGGCGCTGGATTAGCTTTACCTGCAGGGATCTGCAGTTTTACCATTTTGATTACCTTTTTTGCCACGGATGACACCTCCTTGACTCAATAGTGGTAGACGGACCTAATGATCCTCCCACAAGAAACCTGTAAGAAAAATCTATATTTTCTCCACTTGAGTATAATCCAACTCAAGCGGGGTTTCCCGTCCAAACATGTTGACGTGAACCTTAAGCTTGCTCTTCTCAACCAAAATTTCTTCCACGGAGCCCACAAAATTCGCAAAAGGACCAACTTTAATTCGCACGGATTCCTTAACATCGAATTCAATCTTCGGTTTCGGCTCTACCATGCCCATATGCTTCAGAATCTGTTCAACTTCTTCTGGAAGCAAAGCTGTCGGTTTGGAACCCGAGCCTGTTGATCCTACAAATCCCGTAACACCTGGTGTGTTGCGCACAACATACCAAGAGTCGTCGGTTTGAACCATTTCGACCAAGACATAACCAGGGTAAACTTTACGCATAACGGTCTTTTTCTTACCGTCCTTGGTTACCAGTTCTTCTTCCATTGGAACAAGAACGCGGAAAATCTTGTCCTCCATGCCCATGGACTCAACGCGTTTCTCCAAATTGGCTTTGACTTTGTTCTCATACCCTGAATAGGTATGAACGACGTACCATCTTTTTTCCATATCAAGCCACCTGGAACCCTTCCTAGATAATCGCTTCGATCGCAGCGGAAATGCCGATATCGAGAACCCAAAAATAAATCGTGACAAACGCAATCGTCCCAATGACAATCAGCGTATAGTTGGTCAGTTCTTTACGATTGGGCCAGCGAACCTTCTTGAGTTCAGCCCAGCTTTCAGAGAAAAAGGAAAACAGAGACTTGAAACTGCGTTTCACGCCGACTACACCTCCAAAAAACTATCTGCTTTCCCGATGAGAAGTCTGTACGTTACAAAACTTACAGAATTTCTTCATCTCCATGCGGTCGGGGTGATTACGCTTGTTTTTCGTCGTTGTGTAATTTCTTTGTTTGCATGTTGTACAAGCCAAAGTAATAATTACCCGCATGATGTGCACCTCCCGAAGACATCCAACACCGGAAGTCTCATAATTGATCCTAAAAAAACCGCGAATTTAGGCCTACCTAAAACACTTTATCACACGCGGTTTTCCATGTCAACGAATGTTTGCATACATTTCGCAGTCGGCTGTGGTGCATTTTAACATCTGTTCATCCTTTTAAAATCATCTCTGAAAAACCTCTCCAAGATCCATGCGATATCTATTATTCATCTTTTTCAGTATAAATCATTCTTGACACATATAAACCTGCATATCCTGCCCTTAAGGAATAAAAAAAGGCTCGGACTCGAGCCATTTCCCTACCAACCTCTACTTTCAGCTATCCCTTACTTCCAAATACTTTTCAAGTTTGCGCTTGACCCGTTGCAACGCATTATCAATAGATTTCACGTGGCGGTCAAGGTCCTCGGCAATTTCCTGATATGAACGTCCGTCCAGATACAGCATAAGTACCTTCCGTTCCAGCTCGCTCAGAATCTCAGACATCTTGTCCTCAAGGCCTACAAACTCTTCCTGATTGATAATCAGCTCTTCAGGATCACTTACCTGTGTTCCGCAAATCACGTCCAGTAACGTCCGATCCGACTCTTCATCATAAATGGGCTTGTCCAGAGATACGTAGGAATTCAGAGGAATGTGCTTTTGTCGTGTGGCCGTCTTGATTGCCGTAATAATCTGTCTTGTAATGCACAGCTCGGCGAAAGCCTTGAACGAAGCAAGCTTGTCTCCCTTAAAATCACGAATAGATTTGTAGAGACCAATCATGCCCTCCTGAATAATATCCTCGCGATCAGCGCCGATCAGGAAGTAGGATCTGGCCTTGGCCCGCACGAAGTTCCGATATTTATTAATCAGAAACTCCAGTGCCTCCCCATCACCTTCATGGACTGCTCCGACAATGTCTTCATCATTTTTGTAATCAAACTTTGACAACATGATATCCTTGAGGTCCACACTCACTAACAATCCCTCCGGCTGCAACGCAAGATACCCGTTACTCTCTCAAATATACGACAAGTATACGCGATGTAACCTGATACCGTCAACCACAACAACCTAAAAAAGAAGAGCGCTAACAAAATTGTCAATGGTTTCAAAATGGAGGGGTTTCCAATTAATGGATTACATTTCTCAGGACTATTCTCTTCTCCAGCGCTCAAACAGCTTTCGAAGTTCCGGGCTCAGCTTGGCATCCAGCGAATTGCGGGACAACTTAGCGCTATCCTGCTCTATCCGCTTTTTCACTTCCTTTTCAGATTCCTCAATCTCGATCAGAAGTTCACGCGCCGACACCCTGAGCGCTCCTTGTCCAAAAGCAACATGTTGTTCCACCTGATCACTTGTTGCTACATAAATGCTTCTTCTCCGGCTGCTTAGCTCCCGAACCAATCGCTCGATACACTCGTCAGCGGTCTCTTTTTCTTTTGTAAAATAAATCTGGACTTTACTCTGGGCATACGTTTTACCCAATCCTGGCACCCGGTAAGCATCAAATACGACGATGACTTTTCTGCCGGAATACGCCTGATGATCCGCGAGTCGTTCAAGCAGTCTGTCCCTCGCTTCCTGCATACCAGATTGTACCAGTGCGGAAAGTTCGGGCCAGGCTCCAATCATGTTGTAACCGTCCACAAGCAGAACATCCCGCGTGTCAGCCATATCATCAGCCCCGTGCCTGTCGTCCGCGCAACACTTCGTACATCACGACACCTGCGGCTACAGATGCATTCAGGGAATTGATTTGCCCAGCCATCGGCAGCTTAACGAGTACGTCACATTTCTCACGGATCAAACGGCCTATCCCTTTATTTTCGTTACCAATGACGATAGCTACTGGCCCTGTGAATACACCATTTCCAAAAACCGGGTCCGTAGCTGTCACATCTGTGCCGACTACCCATACGCCTTCCTCTTTGAGACGGTCGATGGTTTGCCCCAAATTGTTCACACGCGCCACCGGAACGTACTCAACCGCCCCCGCCGATGTTTTGGACACCGTTACAGTTACTGCCGCTGAACGTCTTTTCGGCACGATTACGCCATGTGCCCCTGTGCAGTCCGCTGTCCGAAGGATCGACCCCAGATTATGTGGATCTTCAATCTCATCCAATAGGATCAAAAACGGCTCTTCTCCCCTACTACGGGCAGTTGCGAGCAATTCTTCCACTTCAACGTAGGCAAAAGGTGCAGCCTGCGCAACCACTCCCTGATGCTGTATTCCCGGAACCATTTGATCAAGCTTACGCTTGTCTACCTGTAAAACAATGATCCCCGCTTTTTTAGCCTCAGCCGTAATAGGCAATGTCAGGTGCTTTTGTGCATTATCCGCAATCCATATTTTATTTATCGTTCTGCCTGAGCGAAGCGCCTCCGTTACCGAATGCTTACCGGCAATCCATTCTTCTTCCATATCTAGCTTCCTCCCGAGAAACGGCGGATGCTTGACGCAATTGATCCGCTCGTTCCCAATTAAGATTTTTCTGTATTTTCCATTTGTGCAATGCCGTACGTAATCAATTCTCTCATTCTGTCCAAACGTCCGTCACAATAAAAAAAGCCGAACAGTCCCTCCAGCGCAGTAGCATGACGATACTCAAGCACATCAGCATTTTTGGGCAGGCTTCCTGACTTGGCATTTCTGCCTTGTCTGACAATATCACGTTCTTCCTCCGTCAGCACCGTCTCCAGCAGCGCGAGCATACGGCTCTGCGCCTTGGCGGAGACTAGCCCTGTGGCTCGTCGATGTAAATGGTTCGGGCGCAGATTGGGCTGCGCCAGCAAATATTGTCGCACCGCGACCTCATACACGGCATCGCCAATGTAAGCCAGCGCAATCGGCGGCATCAGGCGGGCCGGCTTGGACGCAGGATACGGGAACCAGTTTCCCGCAACTTCCGAAGCTCCCGTGTTCAATGGCTTATCACTCATTTTCGCCGCCACCGCATACCCTGTGCTGTATCCTCAAGCACGATTCCTTTAGCAGCCAGCAGATCGCGAATTTCATCGGCTCTGCCCCAGTTCTTGGTTTTGCGGGCCTCGACACGTTCCGCAATCAACTGTTCAATTTCATCGGCCAACAACTCTTCTCTCGGTTCCTCGTATATACGAAGTACGTTGTTCATCGCATGAAAAGTATGCAGTACAGCCTGCAATTCCGTCTGATGTACGACATCGCGCTGCAACAAATGGTTTGCTTCGCTAACCCAATCGAATAGAGCAGTGATCGCATCAGGTGTATTGAAATCGTCATCCATTTTTTCTCCAAACTGCTGCAAAATTCCGTCGAGCTTCGTTTTCAGCTCCGTCGATACTTCCCCATTACCTTTCAACGCATTAGCTAAACGATGCTTCACATTGGCAACTGCATTGGCAATCCGCTCGACACTGTTCTCCGCCTGACTCATCGTCTCTTGGTTGTAGTTCAACGGATTCCGGTAATGCGTCGACAGCATAAAATAACGTAAAGCCTCAGGCTTGTGACGAGCGCGCAAATCTTTAACCAAAATACCATTACCGAGTGATTTCGACATTTTTTCATTATCAATGCGAATATATCCGTTATGCATCCAGTAGCGGGCCAATGGCTTACCCGTAATCACCTCGGATTGTGCGCATTCGCATTCATGATGCGGGAATTGCAAATCCTGTCCGCCCCCGTGAATATCCAGCGTATCCCCCAGATAGTGGCGAGCCATAGCAGAGCATTCGATATGCCAGCCCGGGCGGCCGTTGCCCCAAGGACTCGACCAATAAATTTCTCCCGGCTTGGCAGCCTTCCAGAGTACAAAATCCTCAGCGTTTTCCTTACGTTCATCCACATTAATGCGAATCCCGAACTGAAGCGCCTCCAGATTCTGACCCGACAGCTGACCGTAGCATTGGAATTTCTTGGTCCGATAGAACACATCGCCATCATTTTCATAGGCATAGCCTTTGTCTACCAGTTGATTGATAAAATCGATAATCAGGTCCATACTCTCGGTTACACGGGGATTCATACTCGCTGCTGGGACATTCAATCCTGCCAAATCCTCATGATACGCCGCAATAAATTTGTCGGCAACGGCCGAAACATCCATATCAAGTTCCCGAGCCTTGCGGATTAGTTTATCATCGACATCCGTAAAATTCACCACATAATTCACGTCATAGCCCAAATACTCCAGGTAGCTGCGCACCACGTCAAACACAATTACAGGTCGTGCATTCCCGATATGAATGTAATCATACACGGTAGGTCCACATACATACATTTTAACCTTTCCAGGCTCCAGTGGCACAAAAGGCTCCCTACTCCTCGTCATTGTATTATAAATTTGAAGCGGCATTGTTATGTTCCTCCCTCATGAAAATCATTTTTCTAATTTATTCTCTTGAGTCACCTGATGTTGCTGATTGGATTGCCCATCCTTCAAATCAGACATTTCTGCACGCAATCGTTCTAATTCCAGTTGAAGCTCCCGCATAGAATCCACGACCGGATCGGGTAGCTGGTGACTAAGTCGATCTGGACGTCTACCGTCCTGTCTGACAACCCGTCCCGGGATACCCACCACCGTACTGTTTGGCGGTACCTCTTTTAGCACAACTGAGTTGGAGCCAATGTTGGACTGCGCCCCAATCGTAAAAGAGCCTAATATCTTGGCCCCGGAGCCTATAACCACATTATTCCCAATCGTAGGGTGGCGCTTCCCTTTCTCTTTACCCGTCCCTCCAAGAGTGACCCCCTGGTATAATACGACATCATCACCAATCTCGCAGGTTTCCCCAATGACAACTCCCATGCCATGGTCAATGAACAGCCGATCTCCGATACGAGCGCCGGGATGGATTTCAATCCCTGTCATAAACCGCGATACCTGAGATATAAAACGGGCTAGAGTACACCAATTTCGCAAATAAAACCAATGTGCGATTCGGTGTGCCCAAAGGGCATGAACGCCGGAATACGTAAAAACAACCTCCAGCTTACTCCGGGCGGCCGGATCATTATCCAAAACAGTCTGAATGTCGGATTTGATATGTCTGAACATGTCGCCCCTCCTATTTCCCCCATTTCCTTGCCGCATCTTCACACAACTCCATGTTTCGCCAATCTTCGCATTCGCCAGTACACTTCGACATTCTTCATCTTTAACGAGCTTGAATTTGATAAAAATGAAAAAAGCGTCTCCGCAGCCTAAGCTGCAGAGACGCATGAACGTGGTCCCACTCTGCTTCGGGCATACCTGCTGCATATAAGCAGAGAAGCCCGTCTTTGGCGTCCGGTAACGAGAACGATTCGGCACACCCTTGCCATATCAGCAGTCGATGCTAATTAGGGTTCAGGCGAACGGCTCCCAGGCGCATTTCCTCCGCAGGTCATCTGGACGACTTCCAGCCCGGGGTTCCCCTCGGCCGTCCTCTCTGGTAAATGCCCTTATGCAGTGTACTTCTCCTGTTCTCAGCCTTTACACGTAAATATCAATCCGTATGAATGGAGTCATTATAGCGAAAAGACAACAAATTGACAAGGAGTATCAGCCTTTAATTTGTTCCCTGAGACGGTCCAGCACCTTGTCACGTCCGAGCAAAAAAATCGTTTCATTCAAATCTCGTCCATGAGTTTGACCTGTAAGGGCCACGCGAATCGGCATAAACAACTGTTTCCCTTTGAAGCCGGTTTCCTTTTGAACTTCCTTGATCAGCTTGGCCATTTGTGGAGCCGTAAATTCCTCACTCGCTTCCACCTTGCCAGCAAAGGCATTAAGCACCTCAGGAACCTGTTCTTCAGCCAGCACAGCCGCAGCTTCCGTATCAAGCTCCAGATGCGAACGGAAAAACAGCTCAGACAAAACCACAATGTCGGACGCAGAGTTCATTTGTTCCTGATACAAGCGAACAAGAGCCTTGGCCCAGTCCTGCTGCTCCGCAGATAATTCAGCCGGCAAAAGTCCCGCTGTCTGCAAATGAGGAATCGCCATGCTGGCAATTCGCTCAGGATCAGCCTTTTTAATATAGTGATTGTTCAGGTAAGCAAGCTTGTTCGTATCAAATACGGCCGGACTTTTGGACAAACGATTGGGATCAAAAACCGAAATCAATTGCTCCCGGTCATAAATTTCTTCTTCGCCTTCCGGAGACCAGCCCAGCAGCGCAATAAAATTGAATACAGCTTCTGGCAAGTAGCCCAACTTGTCGTACTGCTCCATAAACTGAATAATGGACTCGTTGCGTTTGCTAAGCTTTTTGTGATCATCGCCCACGATCAGTGTCATATGACCAAAGATTGGAGGCTCCCAGCCAAGCGCTTCAAAAATCATCAATTGTCGCGGTGTATTGGAGACATGATCCTCGCCCCGCAGCACATGCGATATTTCCATCAAATGATCGTCCACTGCCACTGCAAAGTTATATGTCGGAATACCGTCTTTTTTGACGATAACAAAATCGCCGCTTTCCTTCGAATTAAATGTGATTTGGCCTTTGACCATATCATTAAATGTATATTCGCGATCTTCTGGTACGCGGAAGCGGATACTTGGTACACGACCCTCCGCTTCGAATGCCTGACACTGTTCCTCCGTCAGATCACGGTGTTTCCCGGAGTAGCGTGGTGTCTCCCCACGTTCCGTCTGTTCTTCACGTTCGCGTTCTAGTTCTTCTTCGGTGCAGTAGCAACGGTAAGCCAAGCCACGATCCAGCAGATCCTGCCAATACGTTTTGTATATATCCAGGCGCTCGGTCTGACGGTAAGGTCCATACTTGCCCCCGACATCCACGCTTTCATCCCAATCCATACCCAACCATTTCAGATATTTAAGCTGGCTTTCTTCCCCGCCTGCAATATTACGTTTCACATCTGTATCTTCAATACGGATAATAAATTTGCCACCTTGGTTCCGAGCATACAAATAATTAAATAATGCCGTTCTGGCATTTCCAATATGCAGATGCCCTGTTGGGCTTGGGGCATAGCGTACACGAACTTCCGTGCTCATAAAATCTCCTCCAAATCTAAGTTCTCAAGATGATAGCATACCCTTAACAAGACAGACAACCGATTGAGCCGCGATCCCTTCACCCCGCCCGGCAAAGCCGAGCTGCTCTGTCGTAGTAGCTTTGACGTTCACCTGGGAAGGGGCCTCCGCTTCCAGCGCACGAGCGATGACTTCATTCATCTGCGGGATGTAAGATGCCATTTTGGGCTTTTGCGCAATAATCGTAGAATCAATATTCCCCAAGCGATATCCCCGCTCTTTGGCCAAACTCCATATATGCTCCAGCAGCTTGAGACTGTCGGCATCCTTGAATTCCGGATCGTTATCCGGAAAGTGTTTCCCGATGTCCCCCAGACCGAGCGCGCCCAGAATGGCATCACTAATCGCATGCAACAGCACATCAGCATCAGAATGACCCAGCAATCCCTTTTCATAAGGAATATTCACGCCCCCGATAATGCACGGCCTTCCTTCCACCAGCTGGTGGACGTCAAACCCTTGTCCCACTCTGATCATCTGATATCCTCTCCCTCTGTCTTTACCCATAACTCCGCCATATCCAAGTCCTCAGGCGTGGTAATTTTGATATTTTTGTAGCTGCCCTGAACGACAGTGACCGGAATCCCTAATCGCTCCACCAGCATCGAATCGTCTGTCCCCAAAAATCCTGCCTGCTCCGCTTTCTCGTAGGCCCGCAGCAGATCGGAAAGACGAAAAGTCTGTGGCGTTTGAATGCTCCACAGACTTCGGCGATCCGGCGTTGCCGTAATGATACCATCCCCGTTCACTTGCTTGACTGTATCCTTTACAGGTACTGCCGCTACAGAAGCACCAGTACGCTGAGCTGTTTCCAGGCATGAACGTACAAGCTCAGGCTGAATGAGCGGGCGCACACCATCATGCACCATCACCCAATCTGCTTGCAGGTGGCTCAGACCACGATATACCGAATGCTGCCGTTCACTGCCACCAGCCACCACCTGTACGTCCTTGCCAATCCGGTATTGACGAATCCACTCTTGGCAGCGCTCGACATCTTCTGCCCCCGTCACCATCACCATTTCATCCACTTCGGGCATGGCTGCGAATATTTCAAGTGTATGTATGAAGATGGGCTTGTCCCGCAAAAGCAAAAATTGCTTGCTTTCCGGCGTTCCCATACGGGAGCCGCGCCCGGCTGCCACAATGACGACTCCTACCCGATTGTTCATTGAAATGACTCCTGCCTTGATCGCATCTGGTCGATCCGTATGATTACACATCTACTTCATCATACCGCGTTTATTGAGCTTTTTCCAATAATTTCGGTTTGGCAAAAATCATACGGCCCGCAGAGGTCTGAAGTACGCTCGTTACCAACACCTCCATCAGAGAACCGATGTAGTCACGACCGCCTTCCACAACGATCATTGTACCATCATCCAGATAGGCCACACCTTGCCCATGCTCCTTGCCGTCTTTGATAATCTGCACCATAATTTCCTCACCGGGCAGCACTACTGGCTTCACTGCATTTGCCAAGTCATTAATATTCAATACCGATACACCTTGAAGCTCACACACCTTATTTAGGTTAAAATCGTTCGTTACCACCTTACCCTGTAGCACCTTTGCCAGCTTGACCAGTTTGCTGTCGACCTCTGAAATCTCCTCAAAATCGCCTTCGTAAATCAATACATTTACATCCAACTCTTTTTGGATCTTGTTCAAAATATCCAGACCTCGCCGCCCGCGGTTACGCTTGAGCAAATCCGACGAATCTGCAATATGCTGAAGCTCCTCCAGCACAAATTCGGGAATAACAATCGTTCCTTCGATAAAACCCGTCTTGCAAATATCCGCAATACGTCCGTCTATAATCACGCTGGTGTCCAAAATTTTATGTTCCTCCAGCTTGCGTTCTTCCACACCCGTACCTCGACCAAAAAATCCCGAACTCCAAAATGAAGACAGCTCGTCTCGCTTTTCCAGTCCAACCATCACACCCACATATCCGCATACGATGGTAACGGCCGTTTGAATCAGTTGACCTGGTGCCTCCAGCCATGACAAGAGCGGGTAAACCGCTAAGGAAAGGATCAAGCCCGCCGCTAATCCAATCGCACCTGCCATCATCTCGTTCATTGGAATCCGTACCAAACCTTCGATTCCCTGCTGTAAACGATTCGCCACAGCTGTTCCGGCGAGCGAACATCCAGCCATAAATAGCACAGCTCCCGCAATCATCCAAACAGCCATTCCCGGTAAAGAACCATCACTCAACCACTGAGGGAGCCATGATACGATACCTCCTACCCGATGGTATAACGTATAGCCGAACCATGCTCCGCACAATCCTGTAAAAGTTAAAATAGCCTTTCTCCACATTGAGTCTCTATACCTCCTTTGTTTTCTTTTTACATCCTGATATTTATTGGATATACATCACTCTCCTTACCAGTATGATCCAATTCCTGCGCAACTAACCCTATATTTTTGATTTTTTATGCATAAAAAAAGCATTTATCTCCCTGAAATGATTCAAGGAAATAAATGCTTATTTGTTTTTCGCTAATACTAATGCTGTGAATGACGATATTGATCATCCTGTTCTTCCTGAGTGGAACGTCCCCGTCCGCGTCTACGTGACAGCTTACGGATATTAAGTTTCATGCCATACAATGCATATAGCACCAGCGGTACGAAAATCAGCTTCGATAATTGATCCGGAAATTTAACCGCCAGCACAACCGCAGCAACCACAACCCATGGAGCGATCCAGATCGCTTTCTTCGGAAGGCCAACCTTTTTTAAATTTGGATATTTCATCGAGCTGACCATCAAATAAGAGACAAGCAGCATCGCAACCGACATGTATAACAGGGAGACATCATTATGAAACAAGGATAAAGTCGCTAACACTCCACCTGCTGCCGGGATCGGCAAGCCTGTAAAATAACCCGGTACACCGGGACGTACATTAAAACGAGCCAAACGTAACGCTCCACACATCGGAAAAATGGCCGTAACCGTCCAGGCCAAAGCCGAATTAGCATCATGAAAAGCAACCATGTACATAATAACTGCGGGGGCTACACCAAAAGATATCATATCTGATAAAGAGTCCAGTTCTTTACCGAATTCGCTCTGGGCATTCAACGCCCGCGCTATTCGTCCATCCAGTCCGTCCAACAACATGGCGACAATAACCATAATAGCGGCAAGACTGTATTTTCCGTCTACGGCCAATAAAATGGCGATCATTCCGAGAAACAAGTTACCTAAGGTACACATGTTCGGAATTGATTTGGTAATCATCTCTTCACCTCAATGTATGAATTGTTCCATTATAATCCTTTCACTGTATTACATTTACATTTGCCTGTCAATGAAAACTTGTTCCTGCAATCGTTTGAGTCCCTCTTTAATAGTACGCGCACGGACTTCACCAATGCCATCCACTTCATCCAGTTCTTCAATCGTCGCTGTCATAACATGCGGAAAACGTCCAAACCGCTCGACCAGATTGTGAATGATCACATTCGGTAGACGTGGTATCTTGTTCAGCACCCGATAACCGCGCGCCACGATATATTCTTCTGATGTCGCAGCCGAAGACGGGTAACCCAGCAAACGCACAATATGATTCACATCCAGCAACTCGTCGTCCGTGGAACGCTTGAGACCCAATATAATTCCGCGAATTTTCTCATCGCTATCGTCTTTGGCATAGTCCCTATACAGCAGCCGAGCCTCTTCCTCGATATTACTGACAAGCTCATCCATCTGCATGCTAATTAAACGGCCCTCATTCCCAAGCTCGTTAATAAATCGTTTGATTTCCATTTTGATGCGCAGCACCATTTCGATCCGTTGGATAACATTTACGACTTCAGGCATGGTAACCAATTCTTCAAATTCCGATGCCGTCAAATTCGTCGAGGCTTGCCCCAATACGGATCTATACTTTTCCAGTGTCTGAATGGCCTGATTGGCTTTCGTTAAAATAACCCCGATTTCCTTGAGCGCATATCGCAACGTTCCCTGGTACAACGTAATAATATTACGCCGTTGGGAAATGGATACGACTAACTTGCCAGTTTGCTTTGCAACCCGCTCCGCTGTCCGGTGCCGAATTCCCGTTTCAATCGATGAGATGGAAGAGTCAGGAATCAGTTGTGTATTCGCGTATAAAATCCGTTTCAAATCCTCACTCAGTATGATGGCGCCGTCCATCTTAGCCAGTTCATACAAATAGTTCGGCGAAAAATCACAGTTAATGGAGAAGCCGCCGTCCACGACCTCCATTACCTCCGGGCTATAGCCAACGACCAGAAGAGCGCCCGTTTTGGCACGCAACACGTTTTCCAATCCGTCGCGAAAGGGAGTTCCCGGTGCCACAAGCCGCAGCAAATCATTCATTTTATCCAGTTGGCTCGCTTCTTTCATTCTCATTGCCCCCTAATCTAATGCGGCTGCCAATGCATCTGCCACCGTTCCTACTCCTACAATTTGTATCCCTTTCGGATGCGTCCAGCCCTTCAGGCTCTTCTCCGGCATAATCACCCGTTTAAAACCCAGCTTCTCTGCTTCCCGCACACGCTGCTCCGCTCTGGATACAGCACGCACCTCACCCGTCAGCCCCACCTCGCCAAAAATCACATCGTACGGCTTGGTAGGCGCATCCCGGAAGCTGGAAGCAATACTCACTGCTATAGCCAGGTCCACCGCTGGTTCATCCAGTTTTACGCCCCCGGCTACATTTAGATAGGCATCCTGATTTTGCAAAAACATGCCCATCCGCTTTTCCAACACGGCTATAATCAAACCCATTCGATGATGGTCAACCCCTGTGCCCATTCGGCGTGGAGAAGGAAAATGTGTGGTCGCAATCAGCGCTTGCAGCTCAACCAATACTGGTCGTGTTCCTTCCATACTGGCGACGACAGTAGAACCAGCCACCCCCAGCGGTCGTTCAGACAGAAACAACTCGGAAGGATTCGACACTTCACGCAAGCCGCTTTCAGCCATTTCAAAAATACCAATTTCATTCGTAGAGCCAAAGCGATTCTTAACCGCACGCAACAGCCGATACGTATGATGGCGCTCTCCTTCAAAATAAAGCACACAATCGACCATATGCTCCAATAGACGCGGGCCTGCAATGGCCCCTTCCTTGGTCACATGTCCTACCAGCACCGTTGCAATACCTAATCCCTTGGCAATCCGCATAAAACGTGAAGTACATTCCCGTACCTGTGCTACACTCCCCGGCGCACTCGTCACCTCAGGCAAATATACGGTCTGGATAGAGTCAATCACCAGAAACTCCGGTTTTAGGCTGTCCACCGCTTCTTCAATCGTCACCAAATTCGTTTCACATAATACGTATAGGTTGGGGGACAAGGCACCGAGACGGTCTGCACGTAGCTTCGTCTGACGGACCGATTCCTCACCCGACACGTACAGCACCTTTAAACCGGTTAAAGCCAGCTCATTCGATGTCTGTAGCATAAGCGTAGATTTCCCAATCCCCGGATCACCGCCCACCAGAACCAGTGAACCCGGTACCACGCCTCCCCCGAGTACGCGATTCAATTCGCCAATTCCCGTCAAAATTCGTGCTTCTTTGCCACTCTCCACCTCGATAATAGGGAGCGGCTTATCTTTTGTGCTATGAGTAAGAAGGGACGAACCCATTCCTTGAGTTTTTACAACGCTTTCCGTTTCTTCCACCATGGAATTCCATGCCTGGCATCCGGGACATTTTCCATACCATTTAGGCGATTCATAACCGCACTCCGTACAGGAAAATTTAGTTTTCACTTTAGCCATACTTTGTTCCTTGGCTCCTTATTTGACAACGATCAATGTCGGATTTATCATCACACAGCCCGGAAAGAGCTGTAACAATAAAAGTTTACCATTGAAGCTTGGCGGACGTAAAGCGATATCACAAACTTTTCCAAAGCACTTATCCAACCACTCCACAGTGCTTTATACATAAAAAGGGTGCCCTCGCCATAGCTTTTCAGCCTGCGAGGCACCCTTTCGGACCACTTTTATTATGCTAACCTATCGTACCTCTGTCCTTTTTAGGCAAAAGCCGATGATTATCGTTAACTTTTATTGCCTGCTCAGTATAATGCTCAGGACTTCGCGGACACGTTATCCTTTTTCGTAACGGTCAATGCACCGTTCTCTTCATCAATAAATAGAGAATCGCCTTTGGTGATATTACCCGTCAGCAGTTCCTCGGACAGACGATCTTCGATATGCTTCTGGATTGCACGACGCAATGGACGCGCACCATACGCCGGATCAAAGCCTTCCTTCACAAGGAATGCCTTAGCCCTGTCTGTCAACTCAAAATCAACCTCGTACTCATTCAGGCGCTTACGCAGCTCTTCGGACATGAGCGACACGATTTCGGCGATGTGTTTTTCTTCGAGAGAATGGAAAACGATAATTTCATCAATCCGGTTCAAGAACTCGGGACGGAAGCTTTTCTTCAGTTCATCCATCACTTTGCCCTTCATGTTATCGTAATCCGCTCCAGCGTCCACAACAGCTGTAAAGCCCAGAGTTGAGTTACGTTTGATCGCCTGTGCACCTACATTGGATGTCAGGATGATGAGTGTGTTGCGGAAATCGACGACACGACCTTTGGAATCCGTCAGACGTCCATCTTCCAGCACTTGCAAGAGAATGTTGAACACTTCTGGATGTGCTTTTTCAATCTCATCCAGCAGTACGACAGAGTAAGGTTTACGACGTACCTTCTCAGTCAATTGACCGCCTTCTTCATATCCAACATATCCTGGAGGCGATCCTACCAGACGGGACGTGGAATGTTTCTCCATGTATTCGGACATATCGATTCGGATAACCGCATTTTCATCTCCGAACATGGATTCAGCCAACGCACGTGCCAGCTCGGTTTTACCAACCCCGGTTGGACCAAGGAAAATAAAGGAGCCGATTGGACGCTTCGGATCTTTCAGTCCGGCACGTGCCCGGCGAATAGCCCGGCTAACTGCCTTAACTGCTTCATCCTGCCCAATTACCCGTTCATGCAACAACTCTTCCATGTTCAGCAAGCGATGAGTTTCTTCCTCTTTCAGCTTACTGACTGGAACGCCTGTCCAGATCGCAACGACCTGAGCAATATCCTCCGGTGTTACTTCGGAATCTGTACGTCCCTGTTGCTCTTTCCATTGGTTTTTCGTAACATCCAGCTCTTCACGAATTTTCTGCTCTGTATCACGCAGTGCAGCCGCCTTTTCGAACTCCTGGCTTTGTACAGCCGAATCCTTTTCCTTACGGATATCTTCCAGACGGTTTTCCAGCTGTTTCAGGTCTGGCGGTACTGTGTAGGAATTCAGCCTTACCTTGGAACCTGCTTCATCAATAAGGTCAATTGCTTTATCCGGCAGGAAGCGGTCGGTGATATAACGGTCTGACAATTTTACTGCCGCTTCAATGGCTTCATCCGTAATTTTTACACGGTGATGCGCTTCATAACGGTCACGCAGGCCATACAAGATTTGAATAGCTTCTTCTGGAGAAGGCTGATCTACCGTAATTGGCTGGAAGCGACGTTCCAAAGCAGCGTCCTTCTCAATATATTTGCGATATTCGTCCAGCGTTGTCGCACCGATGCATTGCAGCTCGCCACGTGCCAGAGCAGGCTTTAAAATGTTGGAGGCATCAATTGCACCTTCCGCTCCACCTGCACCGATCAGCGTATGCAACTCGTCAATGAACAATACGATATTTCCAGCCTGACGAATCTCGTCCATAATCTTTTTCAAGCGATCCTCGAACTCACCACGATATTTGGTGCCTGCTACCACAGAACCCATATCCAGTGTCATAACACGTTTGTCACGCAGCGTTTCGGGAATCTCATTAGCAATGATTTTTTGCGCCAGTCCTTCGGCAATTGCCGTTTTACCTACCCCTGGTTCACCGATCAGAACCGGATTGTTCTTTGTACGGCGGCTGAGAACCTGAATTACACGCTCAATTT
Organism: Paenibacillus sp. NPDC055715; assembly: GCF_053617595.1. Lineage (NCBI taxonomy): Bacteria > Bacillati > Bacillota > Bacilli > Caryophanales > Paenibacillaceae > Paenibacillus > Paenibacillus sp. NPDC055715. The sequence goes on along the minus strand of NZ_JBSHGA010000020.1, from coordinate 4,786 downwards.
CCTTACTGCGTCCAATCACAGGGTCCAAGTTATTTTCCTTCGCAGATGCCGTCAAATCACGTGCCAAGCTGTCCAGCGTTGGTGTGCTGACATTAGCTGGAGCACCATGATGGCTGGAAACAGCCTCGCTACTGCCGAGCAATTGAAGCACTTGCTGACGTGCTTTGTTCAGGCTGATGCCCAAGTTGTTCAGTACACGGGCTGCTACGCCTTCACCTTCACGGATAAGACCGAGCAAAATATGCTCTGTACCTACATAGGTGTGACCCAGCTTACGAGCTTCATCCATAGACAGCTCAATGACCTTTTTGGCGCGTGGAGTATAGGCAATGTTCGTCGGTTGTTCTTGACCGCGTCCAATCAGCGTTTCCACTTCATCCTGAATTTTTTCAAGTCCTAGCCCTAAACCAATCAAGGCTTTCGCTGCAATTCCTTCACCTTCACGAATGAGGCCGAGCAAAATGTGCTCCGTGCCAATGTTGTTGTGTCCCAATCGAACAGCTTCTTCCTGAGCCAAGGCAAGCACTTTTTGTGCGCGTTCCGTAAATCTTCCAAACATCATATATCCTGCACCTCCACAGTTTGTATTTAAGATCATTCTATATATTAAAGGGTTGTGCCTAATTTTTGCCGGATCAGCTTCGCCCGGTACATATCGCGCTCATCGGTATTCATTTTATCACCAAAGCTTTTTTGCAGAAATCCGGGTTGCGTCATCACGTTCAGCTCATTCATCGCTGCGGTGGATGGACGCTCCAAAATCCCCAAGTCCACGCCAAGACGTACATCGGACAACCGCTGTGCGGCCTCCTTAGAATTCAGTACCGCTGCATATGACAAAATACCGAATGAACGCATCACCCGATCTGTAATCCGCAGCATGGACTCATTCATCAGTCGTTCCCTGGCGGAACGTTCGTGCTCTATAATTTGCAGCACGACGCCATGCAGATTTTCGATAATTTCCGCTTCGGTCTGTCCTAGTGTAATCTGATTGGATACCTGAAACAGATTGCCGACCGCTTCGCTGCCCTCACCATAAATACCGCGAACGGTAAGACCTACCTGTGAAACAGCGGACAAAATGCGGTTAATCTGATGAGTCATGACCAATGCGGGCAGATGCATCATCACCGAAGCTCTCATCCCTGTGCCGACATTCGTCGGACAACTGGTCAGAAAGCCTCTAAGATCATCAAAAGCATAATCGACATGTGCCTCAAATGCATCATCAATAACCATAGCACGTTCCCAAGCTTCTCTAACCTGACATCCCGGATATAAGCATTGTATCCGTAGATGATCCTCTTCGTTTATCATAACACTAACCGATTCATCGTCGCTAATCAAAACAGCACCGTTACGAGATTCGTTCGCCAAATTAGGGCTAATCAAATGCTTCTCAACCAGCACCTGCTTGTCGATCTCATCCAACTCGGATATTTTCAGGGTATGAAAGGTAGCAAAGCTTCCTAAATCATCATATTGAAGGATATCCGTCAAGCGTTGAAGTGCTTCTTCCGACTGCTGGTTGGTAGCAAGCATGGGAAAAGGCAGATGTTGCAAGTTACGCGCAATTCTCACCCGGCTGCTAATGACAATCTCCGAATCCGCAGCTTCACCACACATCCAATCACTTAGCGGCTTTTCCGTAAACCGGATATTGGGCATTACGCATCCCCTCCTACTCTTCACAAAACTTTACTCTTCAGTCATTTCTTTTTCAAGCTTTCTGATTTGATCCCTAAGCTCAGCGGCTAATTCGAATTCTTCCTGTACAATATGCTGTTGCATCTCTTTTTTCAAATCGTCAATTTGCCGTTTGACCTTCAATCGGCCTCCCGTGCGAACCGGAACCTTGCCAACATGGCTCGTACCGCCGTGCACACGCTTGAACAAAGGGTCCAGACGGCTGTCAAAATATTGATAGCACAACGGGCACCCAAAACGTCCCAGCTTACTAAACTGTGCATAGGTCATGCCACACTCCTTGCATTGCAGGTTTTGCGGACCACTGTGGCCTGGAGACTGGCTCTTTGTGCTGGAGTCAAAATCCAACATCCCCGACAACAAGCTATGAATCGAAAATCCGTTAGGTGTTCCAGGGAGCATCTCCCCTTTTTCCTTCGCACACGTCTCACAAATATGAAACTCTGTCTTTTCGCCATTCACAATTTTGGTGAAATGCAAAGTTGCCGGCCGTTTATTACATTCTTGGCACAGCATAAAAGCACCTCCTTCAGCGTCAGGATTTTTACAAATCCCTACATCCAAACCGTTAATCTTGAGTCACACGCTATCTGGCCACCAGCAACGAAATCAGCATAGCCTTAAGCAGCCTTGCCCGTAGCTGGTCACGATAGGGAAGTTTCAGCAATAATGTGTCCCTTGATAAAGCGGCCTTCATTAAACTAGCTTCCCTTTTGCTTAAAAAGTGTGCTTCTTCCAGCTGATAAATTAATCCTTCCGCTGCCGATTGGCTAATTTCCTCTCCAATGCTTTGATGGAGATGCGTATGGATCGCATGCTGTGCAGGCAGTTGAATTCGCTGAATGCGAATGTAACCCCCACCACCGCGTTTACTTTCCACCACATAGCCTTTTTCCAGCGTAAAACGGGTACTGATTACATAATTAATTTGCGACGGCACGCAGGAAAAGCGATCAGCCAAATCATTGCGCTGAATTTCCACTAAACCTTTGGGACTTTCCAGCAATATGCTCTTCAAATATTGTTCAATAATATCGGAAACATTGCGCATTTCATCATCCTCCACTAACGGAAACGCAAATATTCAGTACATTTCACGCTCCACAGAGTCCGCCGTATATTGAACTTAACCGAACGGTAAAGTCACGAATCTAAGCCTGTATCGGGGCAATTCGCCCTCTTACCTCACTTAAAAACATCCCGTTTAGTTTCTAATGTGACCTTTATTCGTAATAAATCATACACCTTCCCTCATGCTCATGAGATTACAGTGAACGTTTATCTACAGATCAGGTCTGTCTTTTCATGCTGTGTTGGTGTCAATGTATCATAACGACCAAAAGCTCAGCGTATTCACACCAATCTAAAGAAGCGCAATAGGCTTCATTGACTTTGACTTTCTTTGACTATATCCACATTATAGCACAAAATATATTTTTGCCAAGAGGTCAATATCATTTTTCGCAATCTAATTATGTTTTATACAAGTATAAGAAAAACTCTTCCCTTTACGGAAAGAGTTCTGAAAAAATGCCGTTAAAATCAGCCACACCTTATGCAAGTTATTTAGGCCAGACTCCCTAAAGAATGAAGACTCAAGAACATTTAAGAGCATTACAATTAGAAAAAATCCAGCAAAAATGTTTGTTTTACCGGTATTACACGTTCTAATGCAGACACAGACTCACCTTGCCCTGTAATACGACTCCACTTATACAGATCATTAGGCCGCTGATAGCCAAGCATCAGGGTGGTCAGCGACTGGATTCCCACACTCAAGTCAGCTTCTACACCGTCCTCGGAAGAACTGCTTGAATCCACTCTGTCCAAATGTCCTTGCCCTTCCGCGTTGACCGTCAATGTCCATATTCCTTCATTCCATGGAGCATAATGATCTGTCAGATGTAAGGTCAAACGTGTTTCCTCTCCAAGTGCCTCAAAAGGATATTTCTCCACAAAAGCAGCTGCATCTACAATACGGCCCATAAAATAAGGCACTGTTTCCTGCTGAATTCGCGGATTATCTAGCAGAAATGGCAGATTGTCATCGGCCGGAATGTAAATGAATTTACCCTGGGTTATCATCGAATCATGATTTGCAAAATACGTCCACAACGCCCGCCGTGCCGTCTCATTAATATATACCAGTTCGTCGCAATTCAGCTGCTTATCTTCAATTTTGTAGAGTGCATATCCCTGAGGATCGCCTGCTTCAGAGTAATACACTGCGGTCCGGTAGTTCTTATTTAATGTCCGCTCTTGCCACCATTCCTTATCTCGTACCAGCGTACCATTATAACGCGAAGCATATGCTTGATATACTTGGTTCAGCTCAGAAATATCTTTTACATCCCGTTTGACTGTACCTTCGGTTTTAAGCTTAGCAGGGAATTTATCGATCGAAATAATATACTTTTTGTATTCAATATACGTTTCCCATCCAAATTTACGATAGAAGGAAAAGGAGAAAGGATGTAGAAAAGAAAGGCTCTGTCCCGCGGTCTTCATCTCTGCAAGTATATGTGTCAAAAGGCGTGAAACCAGACCGCCGCGCCGCTTTTCCGGCCACGTTGCCACACCAGCAATGCCCCCCATGTCAAAAATCCGACCCTGTATGTATACCTGTAACGGTAGCAAAGTCAGCTTCGCATTCAAGTCATTTCCGTCGAATATCCCCCAAGTTTGTTCTGGTTTGAATTTCTTTTTGGATTTCTCCAGATCCTCTGGGGACATTGTAAACTGAAAAGCATATTGAGACAACTCAATAGCAGCTTCAAATTCCTCACGTTGTAATTGTCTGATTTCCATAACTTCGTCACCTCGCTCGTATTACTTGGACTTCCACAAAAAGATCACGCCCTTAGAGTGTCGCAAAGCCTTGGTTCCCTGTCAACCTTAGGAACAGACGGTTATAGTAAAAATGCACAAAAAAAGAACCATAATCTCAAGAGATCATGATTCTTCTTACTTTTGCTTGGCAACGTCCTACTCTCCCAGGACCCTGCGGTCCAAGTACCATCGGCGCTGGAGGGCTTAACGGTCGTGTTCGGGATGGGTACGTGTGGAACCCCTCCGC
>NZ_JBSHGA010000019.1:0-62221 GCF_053617595.1 Paenibacillus sp. NPDC055715 | reverse complement strand
CCACACGTACCCATCCCGAACACGACCGTTAAGCCCTCCAGCGCCGATGGTACTTGGACCGCAGGGTCCTGGGAGAGTAGGACGCCGCCAAGCAATATCCCTTTAGAGGATAATGAAGACATACATATTAGGGCCTTTAGCTCAGCTGGTTAGAGCGCACCCCTGATAAGGGTGAGGTCGGTGGTTCGAGTCCACTAAGGCCCACCACTTCTTGATTAACACCAAATGACTGGGGCCATAGCTCAGCTGGGAGAGCGCCTGCCTTGCACGCAGGAGGTCAGCGGTTCGATCCCGCTTGGCTCCACCAATATTCCCTGATAGCTCAGTTGGTAGAGCACTCGACTGTTAATCGAGTTGTCACAGGTTCGAGTCCTGTTCGGGGAGCCAAATTTTGAATATTTCTGAATTGTATTATATAAGGTGGCGCGAGGATTCGAATTTTTCTTTCTCTGCCATAAAATTTTTAAAAAATTCAAGACTTTTTTGTAAGGCCCGTTGGTCAAGCGGTTAAGACACCTCCCTTTCACGGAGGTAACAGGGGTTCGATTCCCCTACGGGTCATAGTATGGAGGCTTAGCTCAGCTGGGAGAGCATCTGCCTTACAAGCAGAGGGTCGGGGGTTCGATCCCCTCAGCCTCCACCATTTATATTATTACAAGCAATCTCTTTTACTATCGCGGGGTGGAGCAGTTCGGTAGCTCGTCGGGCTCATAACCCGAAGGTCACAGGTTCAAATCCTGTCCCCGCAATTGACTTTCCTTAGTAACATCTATGGAACTGTGGTGTAGAGGCCTAACATGCCTGCCTGTCACGCAGGAGATCGCGGGTTCGAATCCCGTCAGTTCCGCCATTTTATGAAATATATAACTGGCATTTTTTATTATATATAACGTCATTTTATATATTAAAGATATAAAACAATATATGGCTCGGTAGCTCAGTCGGTAGAGCAGAGGACTGAAAATCCTCGTGTCGGCGGTTCGATTCCGTCCCGAGCCACCTTTCAAGTGGAAATGAGTAATGTGCCGGTGTAGCTCAACTGGTAGAGCAACTGACTTGTAATCAGTAGGTTGGGGGTTCAAGTCCTCTCGCCGGCACCATTTTGGAGGATTAGCGAAGTGGCCAAACGCATCAGACTGTAAATCTGCTCCCTTACGGGTTCGGTGGTTCGAATCCATCATCCTCCACCAGTCTTTTCATAATCATTATGGCGGTCGTGGCGAAGTGGTTAACGCACCGGACTGTGACTCCGGCATTCGTGGGTTCAAGCCCCATCGGCCGCCCTTTATTTTCAGTTAATGGGGATTAGCCAAGCGGTAAGGCAACGGACTTTGACTCCGTCATGCATAGGTTCAAATCCTATATCCCCAGCCATTAAGAGCCATTAGCTCAGCTGGTAGAGCACCTGACTTTTAATCAGGGTGTCGAAGGTTCGAATCCTTCATGGCTCACCATTTATATTTATTTTGCGGTCGTGGCGGAATTGGCAGACGCGCACGGTTCAGGTCCGTGTGGGCTAACCCCCCGTGGAGGTTCGAGTCCTCTCGACCGCACCATATTTTTGCGGACGTGGCTCAGCGGTAGAGCATCGCCTTGCCAAGGCGAGGGTCGCGGGTTCGATTCCCGTCGTCCGCTCCATTATCCATTCGGCGCCATAGCCAAGTGGTAAGGCAAAGCTCTGCAAAAGCTTCACTCCCCAGTTCAAATCTGGGTGGCGCCTTTACTGTTCATTATGGATTACATTATGCGCCCTTAGCTCAGCTGGATAGAGCGTTTGACTACGAATCAAAAGGCCGGGAGTTCGAATCTCTCAGGGCGCGCCATTTTATTGAAAAAATGTATAATATCGGGATGTAGCTCAGCTTGGTAGAGCACCTGGTTTGGGACCAGGGGGTCGCATGTTCAAATCGTGTCATCCCGATACTGATTTGCGGGTGTAGTTCAATGGTAGAACTTCAGCCTTCCAAGCTGATAGCGTGGGTTCGATTCCCATCACCCGCTTTTTGCTATAGCGGATTCTTGTTGCCTCAGTGGTGACACCTTATAAAAAGAGAGCTTGTCTGAGGACAACGCTCTCTTTTTTGCTTATTTGTGCTGCTTCTTGTACTGAACGGTATAATTTCTATTGAGCTATCTACGCAATTGGTATGTACCTACCGAATCGGTTAGGGGCACATACCGATCCGGTAGGCGTATCTTTACACGGGAATGGTCAGTTGGATGGAGGTCCCATGTTCCGGTGCAGAGGTTACGCTGATCCATCCTCCTATGCCCCTGGCTCGTTCCTCCATGCTGAACAGTCCCACGCCTTCCCCTTGAGATTGCTCAGAGAATCCGACACCCTCGTCCCCAATAGTCACTTGTATGACTTCACCCTGATCCTCTACGTCGACATGTGCCTCTGCTACGTCCGCATACTTGGCTACATTCGTCAATGCTTCCTGTACAATCCGATAAATCGCTATTTCCTTACCGATATCAAGGCGTTTACGCAAATTACATTGAAAATGTACCTCAATCCCGTAATGAGAACAATAGTTTTCAATATAGGTTCGTATGGCCGGTACGACGCCCAAATCATCCAGAACTGAGGGACGAAGTTCCCACGCTAGTCCGCGGACATCTTTAATAATGTCAGTCACCTGTGAACGCAGCTTTTCCAAAGCAGGGCTAGGCTGTTCGGCAAGCTGGCTATCCAGTTGAATAATAAGCGAAAACAAGCTTTGCCCAATTCCATCATGCAGTTCTCTTGAAAAACGCCTGCGTTCTTCTTCCTGTATTTGCATCACTTGCGTCATCATCGTCTGAAGCTCAGCTTCTACTTTTTTTTGTTTGGTTACCTCGTTACGGATCGCCAAATACTGATAGGGCTTGCCTTCTTCGTCCATGAACGGAACGATGGTGGTATTCACCCAATAGTAGGTGTCGTCTTTCGCTCGATTACGTATTTCTCCCTGCCATACCTCGCCTGAGCGAATTGTGGTCCACAGGTTTTTCATAAAAGCAGGGGTATGATAGTCCGAATTAATGAGGCGATGATCCCGACCGATCAGCTCTTCCCGACTGTATTGCGAAATCTCGCAAAACTTGTCGTTCACATACTGAATAATGCCCCGGTGATCGGTCAAAGCAACGATAGAGGACGTATCCAGCGCGAATTTCAGATTGGATAACTGGTGGAGTGAGTTACGCAGTGCATGAAGAAAAGGTGATTCCGGTATATGCGCTTCCAAATCATCCAGTAGCTTATCGGCTGACTTGCCAAAAGCATGCTGGAGCAGAGGATTAGAAGGTTCATTCATAATGCAGCAACCCCTTTTTCAGTGCAAATTTGACCAGCTCGGGCCGTGTTTTCAGGCTAAGCTTCTCCATCAGGTTACTTTTGTGGGACTCAACGGTTTTGACGCTGATCACCAACCGCTCGGCAATTTCCCTGTTCGCATATCCCTTGGCTACCCACGAAAGGATTTCCTTTTCCCGTTCAGAAAGGGACTCATACGGGCCGGTTATGCCTTCCTTTTTGGTCTTATCCAGATATTCACTTATTAGCCGTTTGGTTGCATTCGGGTACAGATAGGCGCTACCTTCGGCCACAGACTGAATGGCAGCGAGTAATTCCTCGTGAGGTGCGCTTTTTAAAATATATCCGGAAGCTCCAGACTGAATAGCTCGGAACAGATATTCTTCATCGTCATGCATCGTTAAAATGAGCACTTCCGTATCGGGCAACTGTTTTTTCAATTCAGTGGTTGCTGTAAGACCGTCTTTGCCAGGCGGCATACTAAAATCCATGAGTACGACATTGGGTTGTAACTCTATCGCCTTGCGAATCGCTTCATCCCCGTCCGCTGCATCTCCTACCACCTTAATACCGTGTTTGCCGTCCAATAGGGCCATGAGGCCGGAACGTACGACAACATGATCATCCACTACAAGTATACGAATCAATTTGTCATCCCCTCGAACGGTAGAACCGTGCGTTTTGTCATCATCATATCAAATTTAGGGGATTCCAATCAACATTGACAGTTAGGTACGGTTATATGATCTCATAGAGCAAGAGTGAGGGCACATAGCTGACCAAGCTGCTCGGCGACTTGTGTGGCCCCTGCGACGTCGGAATCGGTGAACACTCTCACATCACGATTACCGAGAAGCAATACACCGTTCGGCAGATCCCCTGTGCTGGAAAAGGGAATAGCCACAGCAGAGTGAAGCTGCTCCGCCAGCATCAGCGCACATTCCTGACGTAAACGGATGCTACCGGAGAGCATAGCACTTACGGTCACGGTACGCCCCAGACGAACAGCCATCCCGGCAATACCATGTCCTACCTTAAAAGAAATACGCCGATAGCGTTCGCTACGGCTGCCAGAGGCATAATACCATTGCAACCTACCACCTGCCTTGGAGATGAGTGCAAGTGCTGTGAGATCCCCATAGATATGATCCCTCAACTGATCCAGTGTTTTGCGCATTTCATCCGTTATTTCTAGCATAGAAGACACATCCTTTTTCGTAACAAAACTGTAACCATAACTTATTGTAGCCCCGGCAGTTATAAAAGTAAGTCAGGGAACCCCCTGATCTATAGGTGCAGGAAACACTGACTTTTGAACAGCGGGGCAAGGAGTAGGAGGGAAGCCAATAAATTAGGCTCTGCTTGATGATGGAAGTGATATTTATCATAGCGAATCAGGGAGTAGGAAGGTGTAAAATCAGGTGTTCTCCTGATAACAAATGATGCGTCAAAACATTATGATATAGATATCAGGTAAATACGAGGAGGACGCTAACATGCAAGCCACTTGTACGGAACGGTTTGGGGTTGAGGTGGAACGGTCGGGAATTCAGCTTTTTTTGACTGAGGAACATTTTGGGCTGTTGAAGGATCTCATGTCCTGGAAAAAGGTGAAGGCGGGTATTACGCTTTTTAGAGAGGGCGAAGAATCGGAGCAGCTATATTATATACATTCGGGCCATGTTAAGCTTCGCAAGTCTACAGAAGACGGAAAAGAATTGATTTTGACCATTCAGCATCAAGGCGACTTGATCGGGGAGTTCAGCGGGATGGATGGAGAAGAGTATAGCTGCACTGCAGAAACAGCCGATGCCTGTGAGCTGGGCGTGGTGCGTGTCCAGGATCTAGAATCGCTTCTGTCCAAAAATGGAGCAATGGGACTGCAATTTATTCAGTGGATGGCAATGAAGCAACGGATTATGCAATCGCGGTTTCGCGATCTGCTGTTATACGGCAAAGCAGGAGCACTGGCCTCTACGCTAATCCGGGCGAGCAACACATGCGGTGTAGCAGTAAAAGACGGCATTTTACTGAATATGAAGCTGAGTCACACCGAGCTGGGTGAAATAATTGGAGCGACGCGTGAGAGTGTGAATCGGATGCTGAGCTCGTTGAAAGAGCAGGGAACGCTTGATACGCGGGATGGCAAAATAGTCATTCATGACCTCAAGGTACTGCGCGTGATGTGCTCCTGCCCTTCGTACGGCCCATGTGCGCATGAAATCTGCCGACTCTAAAAAATATGAACATAAATAAGGCGGAGTCCCTGAGAACCCGCCTTATTTATGCCTTCTGACAACCTTTTTTTATACATGTATAACATGAAAAAGCTAATCAACGCCGTATAGCGGTTAATTAGCTGGGGAGACAATTATTAATCTATTTCAACCTGTTAAAGCAGACCGCTATATTACGCTGCCGTTCGTTGTGCCTATTTTCAAAATATCAATTGTATTGGCCTTTATTGGTTCTTTGCAATCGTTCGATCTGATCTGGGTGATGACGGGTGGAGGTCCGGCTCATGCGACGGATACGGTGTCCACGTATATGTACAACATGTCCTTTTTGTCTATGAAATATGGATATGGCAGCGCATTGGCTTCATTTCTTGTAGTAATTTGTTTGTCATTTACAATTGTGATAAATTTTGTTTTCCAAGAATCGAAAATAAGGTAAACTAAAGGGGATAAAGCTGTGAACACCATGAAAAAAACGTTGGTCTTTTCCTTGCTGGCGGTTTTGATCGTCACGCAGCTGTATCCACTCTTTTGGCTGCTGACCTATTCGTTGAAGACAAATGAAGAAATTTTGAGTGCAAGCTTCTTTGCACTCCCTCAAGTGCCCCAGTAGCACAACTATCAGGAAGCCTATGAGTTTCTGATCGGGATGATGATTCCGATGCAGGCTCAGACACCGATTGCGGTCTTCATCTTATCCGGCTTTATGCGGTCCATTCCCCACGAAATTGAAGAATCCGCTTACATTGATGGAGCGAGCGTGTATCGTATTTTCCGCAGTGTAATTTTACCCATCTCGAATCCACCCATCATGACGGTGTGCATATTAACTTTCATGAACATCTGGAATGAATACATTATGGCTGCTACCTTTATCTCATCGGAGAAGCTTAAAACGCTCCCTTTCGGTGTCTATACGTTCGTCAGCCAGTATTCTGTGAATTACGGTAATATTGGTGCTTTTCTGGTCATGGGAGCCTTACCAATCATCATTATTTATTTTGTCCTGTCCGAAAAGATGATCAAGGGCATGTAGCGGGGGCGGTTAAAGGGTAGGCGAGCGATTCGAAAGGAGCGCACAGAGGTATGATGCGCCGTTTTCAGTCTATTCACTACTGCTTATTTATTCTATTCCTATTGAGCATGTCTGGTATGGTGCTGGCGATCAGTTTGTTATTTTATAACCGTATCACAGTACAGTTCCATGATAAGGTCAGTGAGTTGGCTCGTAAAAATGTTTCCCAAACGGCAGGACTGCTCGAATTGCTGCTCAGCAGCTATAACAGTCTGTCCAAATCGATCAGCATTCACGTCATTACAGACACAGGCAAGGTATATAACTCCGGATCTGCAAAGTCTGAAGCAGCAGGTACCTGAGGATGATGTCATTGTAAATCGGAGTAATGAGAAGGCTGTAATCGCTCTCAAGTTGTCGTTTGCCGATGGGTCGGTCATTAGTGTGACATCCAGCGGGGAATTGAACGTGGAACTGGTGCAAAATCAAAGGTATTTGCTCATTGCGGTGCCTGTACTCATGATTGTGTCCGTGCTGATTGCGTCCATCGTCTCCAGACGTATTTCGCTTCCGCTGAAGCGCTGGATATGATCTATTGGATGCTGGATGAAAAGGGGCAGGATCAGATCGGGCATTACCTCACGATTATCTAGGCACGGCTGGAAGGCAGGGTATCCGTAGGCATCAGTATTGATGAGCGCTGGATGGGTATTCGTTTGCCGAAAATGACCTTACAGCCGTTGATTGAAAATGCGACCAAGCAAGGACTGGAGTCTCTTCATGCGAATACAGGCGGCAAGCTGCTCGTCAGAGCAGAGGAATATGGTGACGTATTAAGTCTGGATATTATAGATAACGGTGCAGGGATGGAGTAGGAACGATGGGAGGTGGTTCAGGTTGCTTTGGCAGAACCCGACAAGCAGACGGGCGGCGGGCAGGCGGGAGGCATCGGCCTGCAAAACCTAAATTTACGGCTACGGCACATGTTCGGAGAAGAGTACAGTCTACGGATCTCCAGCGCACCTGGGGCCGGAACGACTGCCACTGTAAGTGTGCCTCAGCCACAGAAGGAGGAGAAACATGAATATTCTGATCGCTGACGATGAAAGTATGATTCGGCAGGGGATTCGGCGCACCATTGGCCAGGCTCTGCCAGCCTGCGGTATTCATCTCGCTGCTTCCACCGAGGAAGCAGCGGGCATTCTGGCGGAGCATCCCGTGGATATTGTATTGACCAATATCCTAATGCCCGGTATGGATGGTCTGGAATTCATGCGTATTTCCAAGCGAAAGCATCCTCACCTACAGTGGATTGTTATTTCGGCCCATTCCGACTTCCAATATGCACAAAGAGCAGTAAAGCTGGGTGCCAAAAACTACCTGTTAAAGCCGATCGGCAAAAAAAAGCTGCTGGAATGCATTGAAATGCTGGCGGCCGAAGCACTTGTCGCTCCACAGCAGGCGAACGAGGGCAAGCTCCTCAATTCCAATAGGGTCTATTTGCGTGAAGCTGTTTTTCAACGATATGCACTTGGACTGGATACTGGGAAGCTCGATATACAGCCGTTTGTGGAAAATTATCCGGAGTTTCATCTCTTCATGGTTCGTATGGAACCTGATTACAAGCAGACGCACCTGGAGCATTTTATGATTGAAAATGTACTATCTGAGCTGATTGAGGCGGGTGGCAGCGGTTTTGTCGTCAGTCTCGACCGCCATAGCCTGCTGGGCATTGCGCGGCTGCGGGATGAGGCAGAGGCGACACGGCTGAAAACGTTGCTCGAATCCCACTTGAAGCGATATGTGAAGGTGCCGCTACAAATTACGCGTTCGGGGGTTCATCGCAATTTTGCGTCCATTCCCGAAGAAGTGGCACGGCTAAGACGAACGCCCGATGAGATTGCAGCGGCGGCAGTGGACGCCGGAGAATGTTTGCGAAAAGGCATGCATACGGTGGATGTAGCGTTGCAATATATCCGGGCCCATTTTACAGAGGAATTGTCGCTGGAGAAGGTGGCTTCGGTCGTCTTTTTGAATCCAGTGTATTTCAGCCAGTTGTTCAAGCAAAAAACCGGACAAGGCTACAAGGATTACGTTATTAGCTTGCGGATGGAGGAAGCGAAGCGGCTGCTCGGTGACCCTCATCTTCGCCTGGCTGATATTTCCGAGCGGATTGGCTATCAGGACCTGCGGCATTTTACGCAAGTATTCCGGCGCAAATGTGGAATGACTCCAACCGAGTATCGGCATCAGGAAGTCAAATAAGGCCGTATTAACGAAGGAATGGCAGAGGTTCATCCAGCATAGGGCTGTCTCATGAGTAGAGCTGTAGAGCATCTACTCGGGAGCAGTCTTTTTCGTGTCTCCAGCTTGTAGCTGTTCAACCAATTTGCGAGCTGTATTGGATAAATAACATCCTTGCGCCATTCGACGGCAGGTCGGGTAAAGGGAAACGGTTTCTTGATGGAGAGTGTGCGAAATCTGTTTCCGTATTCTTGTCCCAAGCCAGCGTCAGGAATGATGGTAATCCCCATGCCTGTGGATACGAGCGAGAAAATGGTCGATATTTCAGGACAATCCAGTACGACGCGCGGAATAAGATGGTGTTCCTGAAATTTGCAGATGACAGTTTCGTATAGCCCGTGTCCTTCTGTTCGGCGTGCCAACAAGAGGTCATAGCTGGCAGCTTCCTGTAACGTGATTTCGCCGCTCGGATGACGATCTGCCCATTCACATGGAAGTACCGCAACAAAAGAAACGCCCTCCTATTCCAGGGTGGGTACAGGGTTGTTCGTAAGGAGCTGTAAATTATGGTACTTTGAAGATATAGGCCAAATGTAAAGGGGGTTATACTTCATGCAGACACCAAGGATCGGTAAGGAGCTGTTCACGCTGCTGGACGGCAAGGGGCTGGAGTACAAGCAGCATGAAGCAATGATGTTGCTAACGGTCACAGAGGACCAGTGGCCGCATATTGCGATGGTTAGCGTGGGCGAGGTTGTAGCGCTAGACGAAGGCAATCTGCGGCTGGCACTGTGGCCGGGCACGACCACAACGGGCAACATGATTCGTACCGGAAAGGCTACGCTCGCGGTGTTCATTGGCGGGAAGGCACATTATGTCCGTTTGTCGCTGGAACATCTGCCGGTTTTGCCTGAGGCGAAGCATGTACGCGAGCGTTTTGCGGCACAAGTATTCGCAGCCAGAGAGGATTCGGCCCAATATGCAGATATCTTGACGGGTGTCACGGTTCGTCTCAAGAAGCCGGAATTGGTGGTGAATCGCTGGAAAGAAACAGTAGCAGAACTGTTAATGTAAAATTTAGTAGTCAATAAGGACCAAGTTTTCCCTAAAACCTAAATTATTTTTTTCCATATGTCGACATAAAACGTAGGTATAAGGATTTTGCGAAATCCTTAATTTTAAGTTTCGAAATGGGAGGGAATTAGATTTTGAAGAATAGGTGGTCTGGTTTTTTGGCGTTGGTCATCCTGATCTCAAGTTTTACATCATATGCAGGGTTTGCATTCGCGGCTGATCCGGTGCTTTCCAAAATTGTTCTTTCCTCTAACGAGGTAAGTTTACAGCAGGGAGGTACGTCTGCGATAACGGCTACGGCTGTTTTTAACGATGGGACAACCTCAAATGTAACCGTAAGTACGGATTGGAAAAGTGATAATACTGCTATTGCTACGGTATATAACGGTACAGTTTCTGGTAAGGGCGAAGGGGATGCGACTGTGGTTGCGACCTATAAAGATAAGATACAATCGGTTCAGGTACATGTAACGAAAAAGGTTAAGGCGCTCACATCTAGTGTGCAAAGCCTGAACTTGCGTTCAAGTGGCACAGGACAGGTCGATCTGACAGCGACTTACAGTGATAACACGACAGCTCAGGTATCGGGTGATGCGACTTGGACCTCGGATAATCAAAAGGTGGCTACCGTTGTTAACGGATTGGTTACCGCTCAGGGAGCAGGTACAGCCAATATGAAAGCTGTATACGGTCAACAGACCGTAACGATTGCTGTGCAGGTGGAGCAGGTGAAGCGTCTGGATGTCAGTTCATCAGAAGTTTCCCTTTTGTTGAAGGATACCGAGAAGGTTAAATTGACGGCTAGCTTCCCGGATGGAACGGTGCAGGATGTTACGGAGTCCGCAGACTGGAGCTCCAGCAATGCAGCAGTGGCGGATGTACTGAAAGGTACCATTACGGGCTACAGTGCGGGTAAAGCGACGATTACAGGTAAATACGGTACGATGTCTGCTACCATTTCGGTGGATGTCGATCAAACGAATAAGCTGAAAGCCAGCGAATCCAATATTTTTCTAAATTTAGATGAATCTAAAAAAGTACAGGTTTCTGCCGTTTACCCGGATAGAACGGTAACCGATATCACAGATAAAGCGACATGGTCAACAAGTGATGAGAAAATTGCGACGGTGAATAAAGGAACGATTATGGCAATTGGAGCGGGTTCAGCTACGGTGACCGCTAAGTATGGTGATAAGACAGTTGCGATTAAAATAGACGTTGAAACCTCCAGATATCTCAATTTGAGTGAGGAGAAGCTGAGCCTGAATGCCAAGGAAACCAAAAAGCTCAAGCTGACCGCGACGTACGTAACAGGTACGGAAGAAGATATTACAAGCAAGGCAGGCTGGAAATCCAGCAATGAAGATATTGCATTTGTCAGTAAGGGCGAAGTAACGGGCTATAAAACAGGTGAGGCAACGATCACTGCTTCTTATGGCGGCAAAACAGTCACAGCGACGGTATCTGTGAATGTGCCTGGTGGCCTGGCCCTGTCCTCCAAAACAGCAACGATTGATATTAATGAGGATTACATTGCAACTTTGACTGCTACTTATGCCGATGGACGTAAGGAAGATGTGACACAGAATGCAGAATGGACTTCAAGTGCGGAAGATGTTGCTTCGGTGTCCAAAGGTACAATTACAGGTAAAGCAGTGGGGAAGGCGGTTATTACCGCCACCTATAATGGCAAAAAGCTGGCGATCAACGTACAAGTCGGCCTCGTAGACCGTCTGGAAACAGACACACGCGTAATTGCGCTCGGTGCCCAGGAAACGAAGCAGTTGAAAGTAACAGGCGTCAAGAGCGGTGGTACCAAAACAGATGTAACCAAGGACGCCACCTGGTCCACCAGCAGTGTGAAGGTGGTCGAGGTTAGCGAGGGCTTGATCAAAGCTAATGGCAGCGGTAAGGCAACCGTTACCGCTTCTTATGGCAAGCAAAGCATTACATTTACAGTAGAAGTGGATGTAGCTCAACAGATTGAGACGGATGCTATCGCGTTATCGCTTCAATCCGGAGATCAAAAAACCATCGCGATTGTGGTCAAATCCAGTGATGGCAAAGAAAAAGACGTTACGGCCCAAGCCGAATGGAAAACGTCCAATTATAAGGTAGCTACGGTCAAAAAGGGCCGGGTTACCGCAGTAAGCTACGGTAAAACCAATATTCAAGCGAAGTTCGGCGGGAAATATATCACCGTACCGGTGGATGTCGATACGCTTAAATATTTGCAGACTAACGAAGTCTCGTTGAATTTGAAAGCAGGACAGGTAGCTAAGGTTACGGCTACAGCTACGTATAAGGATGAGTCGGAGAAGGATGTATCCAAGCCGGCTATCTGGTCCTCGTCCCGAATTATTGTTGCTACGGTCAAAGACGGCAGCATTAAGGCACAGGGTAAAGGTAAAGCTGTAATTACTGTGAAATATGCAGGTAAAACGACGAAGGTACAGGTAAATGTTCAGTAAGCTGCCCTATTTTTGGGGAGGCACATGGATGTGACTTGCAACGGAGTGAAGTGTAAAAAAGAGCAAGCATACGTCCAGGGACGATATGCTTGCTCTTTTCTTATAAGGCGACTGTTTCTCTCCCCATGTGTATTTGGGGTGGCAGTCGCCTAGAAGCTATGACTTATCCTTCTTGGCTGGTATGTTGCGCGTAAGTGATTCGGTTAAACGCTTACCAGTTGGCGTTTGGGCCAGGCCGCCTTTGGCGGTCTCGCGGTGCTTGGATGGCATCGCGCTGCCGACTTCAAGCATCACGTCGATGACTTCGTCAGACGGGATGGCGCTGCGCACACCCGCCAGAGCCATATCCGCGGCGGCAAGCGCGGTCACGGCTCCCAGCCCGTTGCGCACGATGCATGGAATCTCCACGAGTCCGGCGACGGGGTCGCAAATCAAGCCGAGGGTGTTCTTGAGCGCGAGGCCCACTGCATGGATGGCCTGTTCCGGCGTACCGCCGCGCAGCTCGACCATAGCGCCTGCGGCCATCCCGATGGCTGAGCCAATCTCGGCCTGACAGCCTCCCTCCGCACCGGAGATGAAGGAGTTGTTGGCGATGACGTAGCCAATCGCTCCAGCGGCGAACAGTCCGCGCACCATATGCTCGTCATCCCAGCCAAACCGCTCCTGCGCGCTGATGAACACGCCGGGGATGACCCCGCATGAGCCTGCGGTGGGCGTGGCGACAATGCGCCCCATAGACGCATTGACCTCCGATACGGAGAGGGCGTACGCCATAGCGAGCGCCGAGGCGTCGCCAGAGCAGGTTTCTCCTGCGCGCAAATATTCCGCCAGACGTTTGCCGTCGCCGCCCGTCAATCCGCTGCGGGATACAGTGTCCTGTGTTTGTCCCCGATGAACGGCCTCCTTCATGACTTCATAATAATCAGACATTTGGCGGAAGACTTCTTCCTCCGGTGTGTTCGTCTCTTGTACCTGTTCCTTGATCATCAGCCGGCCCATCGTAGTGGATTCCTCGGCGCACAAGGCACCTAATTCATGCAGATGGTTAAACCGCATCGGATTCAGCTCCTTTTTTTAAATTAATTATTTTGATTTCGTACATATGAGGCAATGCCCGTAATTCGGCAATTAATTCAGCCGGAGCGGGGCTATCGGTTTCAATGGCAGTGAGCGCTTCGCCATCCCGGCCTTTGCGATCTACGTGCATATAGGCAATGTTAATGTGAGCCGCGCCCAGCGCCGAAGTCACCATGCCTAATGTTCCGGGCTTATCCGAGTGAAGAAGCACCAATGTAGGCAGCTCTCCGGTTAGATTGACCCGGAATTCGTTAAGCTGCTGGACATGAATGTTTCCACCGCCGATGGAGGAGCCTAGCAGCGTGCGCTGGTCTTCGCCCTTCCATAGCTCGAAGCGGACCGTGTTCGGATGGGGGGCAGGTAGTCTGCTGACGGCGAACTCTAGTTCCATCCCGGCTTGCTCTGCACATTGCTCGGCATCCGGGATCCGGTGGTCGTCTGTATCGTAATTCAGCAGTCCGGCAATGAGTGCCAGGTCTGTGCCGTGTCCCTTGTACGTATCGGCAAATGAGCCATACAGCGTCATGCGGGCACGGTCAGGTTGCGCACCGAGCCAGTGCCGGGCAACGCGTGCGAGCCGCACCGCGCCTGCAGTATGCGAGCTGGAGGGTCCGGTCATAGCCGGACCGATAATGGAAAATACATCTTTGAAACGCATGGTGTGGCCCCCTGTATGTTTGAATACCATAGTATATGGTGATGCCGTGCCTTTGCGCGGGTGTGACGGTTTCTAATGCTGACGCAGCATGTGAGCGCAAAAAAGGACAGGATAAGGAAATCTCCCTTATCTCTGTCCTCGTTACCTGAGAGTTTTGTGCGGTGTAATACCGCCTTACCCCTTGGGTGGCTTGCGCTCTCTCCAGAGTTGCGTCAGATGACGATACATGGACCTGAGAGATTATCCGCCAGCCGGGTGCTAGCGTCTTGCTCCTTCGGTGCCGCCGGGGTGTGCTTCCCAGACAGACTCTCCCGTCATCTTCATTCGCGTATACCGTTCAACATTCCCTCCTAAGCGTAATGTATGCCATGCCCGGTGTCAATCACAGGCTGGGATTTTATATAATCAGGTACCTTCTCGAAAAAAATTATTAAACTTTACACAATTATGGATGAAATCAGGAAGGAATTAGAAGACTGATAGCTAATCTGATAGAGAACAAACTAATTTATGGAATAATGGGAGGGGCGTTTACGTATGGTAAAAGGTTTCTGGTTCACAGGTTCACGCTTGAAAGGAATGCTGCATCTGGCGGCAATCGTATCGCTGCTAGTAGGGATCTTCGTTCCATTCGGTCAGGTCAAGGCAGAAGGCGCATTGACGGTAGCGGAAGCGCTTCAGCGCCAAAGCAGTGGAAGTACGGTGACGGTAGAAGGCTACGTCGTCGGACATGCCGCCGGATCGAAAACGGCTAATTTCTCTGCACCGTTTGAAAATGATTTTAACGTACTGATTGCGGATCAGGCGAGTGAACGCAATACGTCTAAACTGTTAAATGTACAACTGACATCCGCGTATAGAGGACCATTTGGGCTGTCAGGCCATCCTGAGCTGATCGGCAGTAAAATTCGTGTGACGGGTGCGCTTGGTGCCTATAACAATTTTGGCGGAGTGAAAAGCCCAAGCGCTGTGGAACTGGTAAGCGGAAGCGAGCCTGGGAATCCCGGTAATCCTGGTACCCCGGGTCAACCTGGTACGACATTGCCGGATGGAAAAGGCAAAAAAGTGCTGTTCGATAATACGCACGCGCAGACTGCCGGAGCGGCGGATTGGGTTATAGATGGCGCCTTTTCCGATTTTGCGGGCGGACTGCGTAATGCAGGTTTTACGGTGGACCCGTTGAACCGTTCCATCCCTTTTACCTATGGAGAGCAGGCTATAACGTACGACAAGCTGCGTCCATACGATGTGTTCATCATTGGTGAAGCCAATGTTGCCTTTAAGGCATCCGAGCAGGCTGCTCTGGTACAATATGTGAAGAATGGAGGCAGCATTTTCTTCATTTCTGACCACTATAACGCTGACCGGAACAAAAACCGTTGGGATTCCTCCGAGGTTATGAACGGCTACCGCCGTGGAGCCTATTCCAATCCGGCCAAAGGCATGACTACAGAAGAAGCTGCATCACCGGCTATGCAGGGATTAACCAGTTCCGACTGGCTGGCGACGAACTTTGGCGTTCGTTTCCGCTACAATGCACTTGGTGACGTGAATGCTACGGATATCGTAGCGGCAGATCAATCCTTCGGCATTACGAAAGGTGTACGTTCGATTGCGATGCATGCTGGTTCTACACTGGCGATTATTGACCCGACCAAGGCTAAAGGAATCGCTTATATCCCTACAGGCACGAAAAAATGGGGCAATGCCGTGGACCAGGGTGTCTATAACGACGGGGGCCGTGCTGAGGGTCCTTATGCTGCTGTAGCCAAGGTAGGTCAGGGCAAGGCAGCGTTTATCGGTGATTCTTCGCCAGTTGAGGATGCCACACCGAAATATGTACGTGAGGAAAACGGACAGTCGAAGAAGACGTACGATGGCTTCAAGGAAGTGGACGATTCCACCTTCCTGGTACAGACGGTCCAATGGCTCGCATGGAAGCAGGACTATACGAAGCTGTCCGATGTGGCGGGTCTGACGCTGGACCAGCCAACACAGTTGCTGCCGTTCGAGGAGCCTGCGGCTTCCACGGAACCGCAGCCTGAGCCTTGGGCTGCTCCGGCAGCGGGCTACAAATGGTACGATCCAAGAACGTTCAAATCCGGCTCCTATGGAGCGGCTTCGTAACTAACGAAGAGAGTACAGTTGGAGCTTGACCAGCCAGCCGCTTGATCCCTTTAAGGGGGTCAGGCGGCTTTTTTTGTGCTGAAAATTAACCTGAGGTTGGTTATTTTATTACATTTTGCTCCAGAAAGGTCGCGCTGCTGCTGAATTATTGGTTTTATAAATGATTTTGATAGTCTATTTTTAATTGATATATCCATATACTGGTGATAGGATGAATTCGAATTATTCCGACTGAATCAGTGTGTAATGTTTATGAGAGGTTTAACATCAAACGTGGCATGCATAAGCAGGACAAGGCCATGGAGAATGGAGGAAGCACACATATTGAGTATCGAGTCGGTGTTGGAGATCAAAGGGTTAACGGTATCTTTTCGCATTAAGGATCAATATTATCCCGCAGTTGACCATCTGGATTTGACGGTCAACCCCAATGAGGTGCTGGCTGTGGTCGGAGAGTCCGGCTGCGGCAAAAGCGCGCTGGCGCTTTCAATAGCACAACTGCATGATCTGGAGCGTACCCGCGTAGAGGGACAGATTCTTTTTAAAGGCAAGGATCTGAATCGTCTCTCCACAGGGCAAATGAATCAAATCCGCGGAGCAGGCATCGGCATGATTTTTCAGGACCCGCTGACAGCGCTGAATCCGCTAATGAGCATTGGTAAGCAAATTGGGGAAAACCTTGATTATCATACGACCCTCTCCACGAAGCAGAAAAAGGTGCGTGTGCTGGAGCTGCTGGAGAGTGTGGATATTCCGAATCCCGTACGTGTATACGACCAGTATCCGCATGAGCTGTCAGGGGGGATGCGGCAGCGTGTGATGATCGCCATTGCCATCGCTTGTCGTCCTGCTCTCATTATTGCAGACGAGCCGACTACAGCGCTCGATGTAACCATTCAATCTCAAATTCTCGACTTGCTCAAGCAGCTTCAACAGGAGACTGGAAGCGGCATTATCCTGATTACGCACGATCTTGGCGTTGTGGCAGAGGTGGCGGACCGCGTGGTGGTCATGTATGCCGGAGAAATCGTGGAAAGCGCCAATGTTTTTGAATTGTTCCGGCATCCGCAGCATCCGTATACGCGTTCTTTGCTCGCATCCATGCCGGGATCGCATACCAAGGGAGAGCCGTTGCACGTCATCGGAGGAATCGTCCCTTCCTTGCAGGATATTCCCCGCAATAGCTGCCGCTTTGCTCCACGTATCCCTTGGATTCAGCATGAGGCGCATGAGGATCATTCCCATGTAAGTGAGGTTTCTCCCGGGCATTGGGTCCGCTGCACATGCTATCAGTATTTTCATTTTGAAGACGAGGTAAAGGGGGGAACTGCTCATGGCACTGCTGGAGTTAAATGATCTGAGAGTTCATTATCCGGTGCGAGGTGGTTTCTTCCAGCGTGTTGTCGATCAGGTAAAAGCGGTGGATGGTGTATCCATCAGCATTGCTGCGGGTCAAACGTACGGGCTGGTGGGGGAATCTGGATGCGGAAAAACGACAACAGGCAGAACAATTATTGGGCTGAACAAGCTGACGAGTGGACAGATTGTTTTTAAGGGAAAGGACCTTGCGATTCTGAGCCGTAGCAACCGCCATCCGCTGCGTAGAGATATTCAGATGATCTTTCAGGACCCGTATTCCTCGCTCAATCCGCGTAAGCGTGTGTTGGATGTCATCGCTGAGCCGTTGCGAAATTTTGAAAGGCTGAGTAGTGAGGAAGAACGCCGAAAAGTTCAGACGCTGCTGGAAAAGGTGGGCTTGAACGCCGATGCGGCCTACAAATATCCACATGAATTTTCCGGGGGGCAGCGGCAGCGGATCGGCATTGCGCGTGCGCTCACATTAAATCCCAAGCTGATCATTGCCGATGAGCCGGTATCGGCGCTGGATGTGTCGGTACAGGCACAGGTGCTTAATTTTATGAAGGATGTGCAGCGGGAATTCAATTTGACGTATTTGTTCATCAGCCATGATCTCGGTATTATTCGCCATATGTGCGACCAGATCGGAATTATGTACCGGGGACGTCTGGTGGAGCAGGGGAGCGAGCAGGATATTTATGAGCATCCGCAGCATTTGTATACCCAGCGTCTTATTGCAACCATTCCGGATATAGACCCCGCCAAACGGCTGGAAAATGCTCAAAAAAGACGAACGCTGTTGTCCTCCTACAAAACAGAGCTGCCCAAACATCTGGACGAGAACGGCAAGCCGTTTGCGCTAAAAGCGGTAAGCCCGTCCCATCAAGTCGCTTTACCATAAAGGGGGACAAAATATGTGGAAATTTACACTGCGTCGGCTGCTGACTATGATCCCTCAGCTGTTTGCTTTGAGCATACTTATCTTTTTTCTGGCAAAGGCCATGCCTGGGGATGCCCTGACAGGACTCATAACCTCGACGCCCAATTTGAATCCGGCGGCGCTGGAGGAGCAAAGGCAAAAACTAGGGCTGAATGATCCGGTATGGGTACAATATGGAAACTGGCTTGCCCGATTGGTTCATGGGGATTTGGGAAAATCCTATGTACATAAAATCGGCGTTACCGATCTGATTGGCAGCCGTTTGGGGAACACGTTCTTTCTAGGCGTAGTAATTCTGGTTCTGACGTATCTGATCGCTATTCCGCTCGGTGTACTTAGCGGCCGCTATCAGCATAGCCCACTGGACAAAACCGTGGTTGGCTATACCTATCTCAGCTTTGCGACTCCCTTATTTATACTCGCGTTGCTGCTGCTGTACGTGTTCGGGTTCAGGCTCGGCTGGTTTCCGACCAGTGGCAGTGTGGATGTGGGCATGGAGCCGGGAACATCGGCATATTACATCAACAAGGCTTACCATCTCATTTTACCAGCGGTTACAGGAGCATTGCTCGGTACGACAGCCACGATTCAGTACTTGCGCAATGAGGTCATCGACACACGGTTAAAGGATTTTGTGAAAACGGCGCGTTCCAAAGGGGTACCCGAGGGAAAAATCTATTCCCGTCATATTTTCAAAAATTCGCTGTTGCCGATTGCCGCCTTTTTGGGCTATGACCTGACGGGAGTGATCGCGGGCAACATTTTTCTTGAATCCATCTTTGGATATCCGGGGTTGGGTCAGCTATTTCTCCAGTCTATCACCCAACGTGATTTCTCAGTCGTGACCGCGCTGGTGATGATTTCCGGCTTCCTGGCATTATTGGGAACCCTTTTGTCTGATGTCATCCTGAGCAAGGTCGATCCCCGCATTCGGATCGAATAACGAACAATTTCGGAGGAAGGGGAGGGATGTAAGGTGTCCATACAGGCGGAGGAGGCTTTCACGTCAGAAATCATTCGTAAATCACCATCCAGTTGGTCTGTACTGCGCCGCGAACTGGTGCGTGACAAAACGGCGCTGGTGTCCATCGCGTTTGTGGTTTTGTTTTTGGTCTTTATTTATTCATCTGTTCTGTTTGTGAATCAGGATGTAATCACGACGGTGGATTTGGGCGCAATCCGTGAAGCTCCAAGCTCGGCGCATTGGCTGGGCACGGATCGGGCGGGCAGAGATATTTTTGGTCAACTGGTCATTGGGGCGCGCAATTCCTTCACGATTGGTTTCACGATTACGCTATGGTCTGCCGCCATCGGCTTGACGCTGGGACTGCTGGCCGGTTTTTATGGCGGCTTGGTTGATAACATGATCATGCGGATCATTGATTTTATTCTGGTGCTTCCGTTTTTGATGCTGGTCATCGTATTCGTCAGTATTGTGCCCAAGAGCGGCATAGGGTCTTTTATTTTCATCATGACTGCTTTTTTGTGGATTGGAAAAGCGCGCCTGATTCGGGCCAAGGTGCTGTCGGAGCGGGAGCTGGACTATGTGCAGGCCTCCAAAACGCTTGGCACACCCAATTGGAAAATCATCTGGTTTGGCGTGCTGCCCAATCTCAGCTCGGTGGTGATCGTTAACCTGACGCTCAGCCTCGCGGGAAATATCGGGATTGAGACGGGACTTTCCTATCTCGGCTTTGGTTTGCCAGAATCCACTCCAAGCTTGGGTACGCTGGTGAGCTACGCCAATGATCCGGATGTATTACAGCATAGCTGGTGGATGTGGTCGCCTGCTTCTTTACTTATTTTGGTGCTAATGCTGGCGATCAACTTTATCGGCCAGGCGCTCAAACGCGCCACGGATGCCAGACAAAGACTGGGTTAACCGAAGCTCAAGGATAAGGCAATCTCAAGGAGGGGCTTACAATGGTTAAATGCTGGAAAAAAGGAATTCTGCCTATGCTATCTGCAATTTTGTTACTTTCTCTGGCCGCATGCGGCGGCTCGCCTTCCGCTTCGAATGGAGGGGAATCGTCTGACGGTACAGGTGGCACAGCGTCAGACAGCAAGCAGGTGAAAGCGACAGCGCTGGCGAAGGTGGTCAAGAACGATAAGGCACCGATCAAGGGCGGTATCATCAACTTTGCACTTGTGTCTGATACCCCTTTTGAAGGTATTCTGAACCCTGTATTCTATAAGGGAAACCCGGATTTTCAAGTTTTTCAATTCTTCTATCCTTCTTTATTCTCTATTGACTCCAATCTGAATATTGACGATAAAGGGGCGGCGACGATTTCCTTTTCCGCAGACAATCAGGCGGTGACTGTGAAA
Organism: Paenibacillus sp. NPDC055715; assembly: GCF_053617595.1. Lineage (NCBI taxonomy): Bacteria > Bacillati > Bacillota > Bacilli > Caryophanales > Paenibacillaceae > Paenibacillus > Paenibacillus sp. NPDC055715. The sequence continues at coordinate 41,390 of NZ_JBSHGA010000019.1, read as the reverse complement.
ATAGATCCCAAGCTTAACTGGACGGATGGTAATCCCGTAACGGCGGAGGACTATGCTTTTTCCTATGAAGTGATCGGTCACAAAGACTACGAAGGTCCGCGTTACGATAGCTTTATGACCAATATTGTGGGCATGGAGGAATATCACGCGGGCAAGGCCAAAACGATTTCCGGCATCAAGGTGCTGAATGAGAAAGAGGTTACCATTCACTTCAAGGAGCCTAATCCTTCGGTGAAATCGGGACTATGGTCTACGCCATTAGAGAAAGAGGTGTTTCAGAACATTCCCGTGAAGGATATGGCTGGATCTGATCCTGTCCGTAAAAATCCGATTGGCTACGGACCGTTCAAAATTAAATCGATGGTCACAGGTGAATCTGTGGAATTCATCAAAAATAAGGGTTATTTTCACGGTGAGCCCAAGCTGGATGGCCTTCATCTAAAGGTTGTGAACCCGAATGTCATTACGGAAGCGCTAAAAAGCGGAGAGATTGACTGGGCCAGCTATCCAACCACCCGTTACAATGAGGCCAGCAATCCGAAAAATGTACAGTTTCTCGGTCAGGAGGAATTGTCTTATAGCTATGTAGGCTTTAAACTGGGCAAATTCGATCAGGCCAAGAGTCTAAGTATTATGGACCCGAACGCCAAGTTGGCGAACAAGTTATTGCGGCAGGCCCTTGGCCATGCGCTGAATAATGAGCAGGTCGGCAAGCAGCTCTATCACGGACTTCGGGTTCCGGCAACGTCCCTGATTCCGCCTGCCTTTAAGGGATATCATGACACGAACGCGAAGGGCATTACGTATGACCCGGACAAGGCGAAAAAGCTGCTGGACGAGGCAGGATATATGGATACCAATGGAGATGGCTACCGTGAGGACCCTAAGGGTAAGGAACTGGTGCTCCATTATGCAGCAATGAGCGGGGATGCAACAGCCGAATCACTGGCAAAGTTCTATTTGCAAAACTGGAAGGATGTCGGGCTTCATGTGGAACTGGTAGACGGTCGTCTGCTGGAGTTCAATTCTTTCTATGATCGTGTGCAAAAGGATGATCCCGGCATTGATATTTTTGGCGGCGCATGGGGAACAGGTTCAGATGTAGATCCTAGTGGGTTGTATGGACGCGGAGCCAGCTTTAACTATTCGCGTTTTACGAGTGAAGAAAATGATAAGCTGTTGAAGGAAGGCGTGTCGGTCAAAGCCTTTGACGACAGCTATCGTAAAGATGTATATAATCAGTGGCAGGCGTATATGAGTGAGGAAGCTCCAATCGTACCGACGTTATTCCGCTATTCGGTGGAGGCTCTGAATAACCGGGTAGCCAATTACGATATTACCCGTGGCAAGGAGTATAGTGCAGACATGTTTGCCAATATTACGTTGACGGCGGAAAAAGCAGAAGTAGCACAATAATTTAAAAAGAAGCGCGAACCGGAGTGATCCGATCTCGTGCTTCTTTTAGCTTTGTAGTTTAACCATCTGCGGAACCTCCCAGCCTGCGTTGAGTTCACAAATTAAGGCTTAGGAGCAAGAAAAGGTGTAAATCCTCTTCGATCGTGCAGGTACCGCTTCGACGGAGAGCTACTGTCTTATTGTCCCGTAGGGACTTGCAGTGACTATCCAGACAAAATCCCTCGCAGCTTCCCTGAACCTGGACCGTTCATCCCTTTGTGCAGTACCTATTTCACGGGGAGTACCCGAGGTTCGACTAGAGCTGATTCATCGGTCAGACCGTTACATGGGAGAAGCCATTAAGAGGCTGATTGAAAAAATACATGCTGTGCTGAGTGCTAATGAGTGCGTACTTCGAGCCTGCGTGCAAGCAGCGACATGCTGTAATTGACAGCAAAGTACAGGAAGGCGGCGAATAGCAGAGCCGGAATGACGAAGGATTGATTTTGACCTCCGATAATCTGAATGTTATGTGTCAGCTCCGGCAGGCTGATAATGACCGCGAGAGAAGTATCCTTGAATAGGGAAATGAACTGGCTGACGATGGGCGGCACCATGCGGCGGAGCGCTTGCGGCAGAATGATATGCCATAACGTTCTGGAATAGCTCAGCCCGGAGGAACGTGCGGCTTCGATCTGTCCTTTATGAACGGAGTTCAAACCACTACGGACAATCTCGGCGATCATGGCACTCTCAAAGATCGACAAGCCCGTAATGGCTGCCCATTTAAGCGAAATGGTCAGGCCAATGGACGGTAAGACCATACCGATGAAAAAAATAATGAGCAATAACGGAAGATTGCGAATCAGATCGATTACAAAGGCCGCTACTTGTGAAATGACAGGTAAGCGTGTATAGCGCAGGATGCCAAACACGATACCGAGCACGAAGCTGGACATGATGGAATAAACGGCGACCTCCAGCGTTAGCAGGAAGCCCTCCAGTATAAAACGCACATTAGGCCATACAAACAAGCCGCTGAAATCCATACGTGCGTCCCTCCTTAGGATGTTTTGGACAGACGACGCTCCATATACAGGACAAGAAAGCTAAGTGGAACCGTCAAGGTAAGGTATAGCAATGCTGTGATGGCATAGACGGTGATGGGCATAAAGGTATCCGAGTTAATCAGATCCGAATAATACATCAGGTCCAGTCCAGCTACTATGGCTAGTACGGAAGAGTTTTTGACCAGATTGATGAATTGGTTGCCAATCGCAGGCAGTACAATTGTAATCGCTTGCGGAAAAATAATGCTGATCATCGTCTGGTTGTAGCTCAGCCCGGAGGAGCGTGCGGCTTCGAATTGCCCCCTCGGTACGGACTGGATGCCGGCACGTATCGCTTCTGCAATAAAGGAGGCTGTGTACACGGTCAAACCAAACGTTCCAGACACAAACCCGTCTAAAGGAACGCCCAAAGTGGGAAGTCCTAGATAAAAGAACAACACAACGATCAGCAACGGGATATTACGAATAACCTCTACATAGACGGTGCCAATCCAGTTCATCCATTTAAAGGGTGAAATTCGGAGGATGGCGATGATCGCCCCCAGAATAAAGCTTCCGATCAAGGCAATGACACTGACTTGAACGGTATGAAGCAAGCCTTCTCTAAAGCGGTCGCTATGGTCGAAAAGTACGTTGATATCAAAAGTAAGCATCTGAGGACACCCCCTCCATTATTCGGGTTTAACCCCAAGCCATTGCCCGTGGAGTTTATCGTATTCACCGTTGCTTTTCAGTTCCTTGAGTGTATCGTTAACAGCTTGCAGCAGTTCGGTCTGTCCCTTCTTCACCGCAATGCCGTAAGGCTCTTCGGTGAAGTTCCCGCCTACGAGGGTGTAATTCGAATCTTGCTGTTGCATGCCGAGCAGAATAGAGTTATCGGTGGTCAACGCCTGCCCTTGGCCAGCCTTGAGCGCGTTAAATGCATCCTGGTAGTTCTCAAGCTCCAGTACAGTCGCTTGGGGTGCTTTTTCGCGGATATTTTTCGCGGAGGTGGAGCCTTTAACTGCGAGTACCTTGGTATCTGAGGTCAGGGACTCCAGGCTGGTAATCGGGCTTCCTTTTTTCACGAGCAGGGATTGCCCGGCGTTAAAGTAGACGTCGCTGAAATCGACCTGCTTTTTACGTTCGTCCGAAATGGTCATGGTTGCGATAATGGCGTCGATGTCTCCATTTTGCAGTAAGGTGATTCGTGTCTTGGACGTGACTTCCTTCAATTCAAGCTTGGTTTCGTCTCCGAAAATATGTTTGGCTACCGCCTTGGCAATGTCGATATCAAAGCCTCCTACTTTCCCGGTAGCCGGGTCTTTCAGACCGAACAGCTTGGTGTCGTATTTCACGCCAACAACCAGTTTGCCACGTTGCTTGATGGCTTCCAGCCCGTTGGCTGCCGCCTCATTCCCCGACATTGCCGTTCCTTGCTTCCCTCCACAGCCAGCTAAAACGAGTAGACAGGACAGCATAAACAGTATAAGGGTACTCCATGAATATCTTTTTCTCATCTGAACAATCCCCTTTCGATTTGCACTTTGAATTTACACTCCATCAAGTTCTGTTTAATGATGAATCAGACGGCTCAGGAACAGGCGTGCCCGCTCTTCACCCGGATTCTGAAAAAACTCGGCAGGCTGACTGTCTTCTAAAATCTGTCCTTTGTCCATGAAAATGACGCGATCCGCTACTTCACGGGCAAAGCCCATTTCATGAGTCACAATGACCATGGTGATGCCTTGATGCGCGAGCGAACGTATAACATCCAGTACCTCCCCGATGGTTTCGGGATCAAGAGCGGAGGTAGGTTCATCAAACAGCATAATTTTCGGATTCATCGCGAGACCACGGGCGATAGCAACCCGTTGCTGCTGTCCCCCGGACAATTGGGCGGGGTAGCTCTGTGCTTTGTCCTCGATTCCAACACGCTTCAAATAGGTGGTAGCTGTTTGGGCAGCCTTTTCCTTCGAGATGCCCAGCACCTCCATGGGTGCGAGTACAATGTTTTCAATTACCTTTTTATGGGGATACAAATTGAAATGCTGGAATACCATACCGATATTGCGCCGGAAGGCGTTAATATCAATCTTTTTGTCATGTACAGGTATCTCGTTGACGATCAGCTCCCCATCCGATATGGTTTCCAGACGATTGATGCAGCGTAGCAGGGTGCTTTTACCCGAGCCGGAGGGTCCGATGATCACGACGACCTCACCCTCCTTAATCTGAAGATTGATGTCTTTAAGCACATGGAAGTGACCAAAATGCTTGTTGACGTTGCGAAACTGGATCAGAAGCCTCACCCCTTTTAGGAATGGATACATATTTTGGTAGACTGGCTGGCATGATCAAGCTCTATCAATTTCAAAATGTTCTCTCATGACACTATAAGCTTACAATAAAAAACAAGATTTTATGTCATAAAACTTCACGAATAATATATTTTTATGTAATTATTTATGAATACATGGCTATTTTCACATGAGAATGAGCAAAAATGCACAATCTAATGTTATTAAATTTCACACGAAACAACGTCCTTCGACATTCCAAGGAAGAACGTGACAAAAGCAACGCTATGTTTTACAGTAGGGGAGAAGGAATTCAGGGTAAAGGAAGGTTAGTGCAATGACGAAAGCTATTTCACCGCTGGTAACCGCATTGGGGATGGAACCCCATCCGGAAGGCGGCTGGTACAAAGAGATGTGGAAGGCCCATTTTCAAATTCCGAAGCCTGTACTGCCGGATGTGTATTCCGGTCCGCGCTTTGCAGCTTCATCGACGTATTTCTTGCTGCATCCGGGCGAGTTCTCCGAGTGGCATGTTGTGCATTCGGATGAGCTGTGGCTGTATCATAGCGGGAGTCCTGTGGAGTTGAAATTGGGTGGAAGCGGAGAACAACCGGGTGAAGAAACGGTAATTATCGTCGGTGCTGATGTGGAGGCAGGACAGCATCCACAAGCGCTGGTACCGGGCGCAGTATGGCAAACGGCACGTCCGCTTGGGGATGAGCCTGTGCTGGTCACCTGTGTCGTTGCGCCGGGATTCCACTTTGACGATTTCAAGCTGATTGCAAAGGGTCCTACCGGTCCAACTGAATAATTGTAATGATGTGTGCATTTGGCGGGTGTATTTCTGTAAATCAACAGGAATGGCCCGCCTGATTTATATTCTCTGCTGATTTTTCTTAAGAGGAGTTACTGCTACAGATCAGTTGTTTTCAAAAGCTCGTTCTGCTAATGCGAGAGCCTCCTTATAACAGCTATCGGATAGCATGCCGTCATTTAAAACAATCTCCCTTCCTCGCTTTGCCTAAGCTGAGAAAGGGAGATTGTTTGATTATTTAATTTTTTTATTTTTATGCATCCGTCTGTATTTCAAATAGGCACCCAGAAGAATGAAAGACATTCCGCTCAAATAGAAGGGAGCAGGACTGTTTTCTCCTGTCTGCGGTAATTTATTTACCTGCGGAGTGTGATCTGGATTACTTGGGTTCTCGGGGTCCTCAACAGGGAACTTGATGCCTCCTTCGGGTACAGGCTCATCTTCAATCTCTACAGGTGGATACGATTCCTGAGGAGGATCAATCTCTGGCGATTCCGGCAGCGCATTGGGTTCTGCAGGAGGCTGCTCAATCACTGGAACACCCAATGGCACATCTTCATCTTTAACGATCTGTGGTTCATTGGTTACAGGCTTAACGGGCACAATCGTCGTTTCTGTGGGTTCGGGATCTTTATCGCGTTTTTTACCTGAACCCGGATCAACAGGGGTCTCTTTTCCATTAGTTACCACAATCTGTTTAATACCTGAGCTTTGTCTAACTGTGGCGTCTATTTTGACTGCTGTCTTCGAGACTGTTATTTTATAGCCTACTGGAGCCGCAAGTTCTTCCAGAATGTAATCATCATAAAGCAATGAATTGAACAGAATTCTCCCGTCTGCATTGGTGGTTTGAATGAGCGGGGCTCTTTTTTGGCCCTTATCGTAGAGTGCAAAGCGCGCTCCGGGCAACACCTTGTCAGGATGATCCTGATCGACCTTGGTCACTTCCAAGCTTCCTGTTGTTCCTCCCCCTGAGCCGGAGCCAGAGGATGTCCGCACGGTGATTTCCTTGCTGGTTTCTCTCATTTCCGTAGTCAAGCGGTCGCCCTCGAAATAGACGCTGTTGCTTACTTTCGCTTTGTCATCCGCATGAATGAAGGATTGGTATTCCAGTATATAGCCAGATGAAATGGCCTGCGTGAAGCCAAGCTTGAAGGATTGCTGACCTTGATCGTTTGTCGTAATTTTCAGCTTGTAATCCTGATCTTTGACTAATTCAGTGTCTTTGGCAACCTCTCCATTGGTGGATAACTTGGTGGAATACAAATGAAAGGAATCTTCAATTAGAATTTGATTGCTGCTGGGTGTATCCACGATTTTGGCGTTGGAGACATAAGATTGCCCTTCATTGATCCGGATCTGCCAGTCGATCTTATTACCATTCTGGCTACCGGATTTCGTGACGTATTCTCCCCCATGAGGCACAGCTACCTTGGCTGTCCACTCGGAGACGATGTTTTGTCCATCCCTTAGCAGAGCCTTATTGTTGATTTCTTTATCAATAAGCTCTCCCTCCAGTGTGGTCTGGAAAGTGATCCAGTAGGGAGTGTTGATCTGTTCATTAAAACGGATACGCAGCTCATTGCCGTTATCAGCGGTGGGAAGAACAAGGGTGTATTGGTCTGCTGGCAGTTCAGCTCCCTTTTCCACACCATTCCACCATCCGAGCAGTGTCATGTCATACACTTTGACAGAGCCGGGAACCAGCTTCTGCCCTTGCTCCAGCGTATCCTTTATTTCAGCCTGATTCAGGACTTTACGGTTATAGTTCGTCAAGATGTCCCATGTGATGTGCTTGGAGGTGGCGTTATAGCTTCCTTGCTTGGCACCGTTCTGCTGTGTCAGATTGTCAGGCCATAGCCGGGCCTCGGCTTCAGCAGAGTAAGCTGTTTCCTTTTGCACCCATGAGATGGAAGTTTTATTCCAGAACTCCGGTTTGCGCGTATCTTTTTTCCATTCATTATTAAACGTTGTTGAATAGCTGATGGTATACGCATCCTGGATCGTTTTATGGAAACGTATCGTGAATCCTTGCTTATAGTCTTGCGATAAAGGAATCAGTTCATAATCTGCTGGTGATGTTAGTGTTGATTTTCCGTCCGCGCTTTGGATCTTTAATGTATCCGGTAAGAGAGCCAGACCGCCATTTGGAAACGTATCGTTGATAACAACCTGATTCATCGTGTATTTATCCGTATTGATGGCAATAACCCAGGGAATGGTTTTTGTGTTGTAGTTCGGTTTCTTATAGCCTTTAACAATGACCGCGCTTTTTAGCTGGGTGGTGGTATCTTTGGTTACTCCATCAGACGTTACGGTATTCGTAATCCGTTCATTTTTAAGTACACGATCTATCGTCTTGGTTTGATAACGGATCGTATATGCTGCCTCCACATCGGAGTTGAAGCGTAAATCGAAGCCGTTGGTTGTTTCATGGCTAACCAGTGAGACGGTATATTCGGAGGATGAAAGTTCCTCAGAAGTAGCTCCTTTGTACACTTTAAGTGAACCGGCCACGAGCCGCTGGCTTTTGTTGAAGCGGTCAGCTAACACGGCCTTTCCGACGGGGATTTTCTTTTCACCAAAATTATACTGGATCGCCCAGGACACCGTTTGAGTAACCGGGTCGTATTGCTCCACTTTTTTGGACAAAAATTCACCGCGTTGAACGGTTACTGTAGCTGTAGCAGAAGCGTCTTTCGTATTTTTGCCTGAAAAAGTGGCTGTGTTGGAAAAACGGGATTCTTCACTGGTGATGTTTGTGGAGTATTGGATTCGGTATGCGCTGCGGATGTTTTCATCTTTATAACGGATGATGAAGCCGGTACCAGCCGAATCGGCTTCCAGCGTATACTTATCCCTATCCACTGGATCGCGCAGCAAGGTTGAACCATCCACATTGATTTGCAAATGGTATAACCGGATAGAGTCCCTTACCAATTCCAATCCTTGGGGAGTCGGGTCGGTGACTACAGCATGTTGAACCGTATTCAATTGTTTATTTACGTCAATCGTCCAATCAATCTGGTGGGTTCCATTGGCTTTCCCTTGCTTATCCAAGGCAGGGCCTGCTGCAGGCTTGATATTTACGACGGCTGTTTGTACTCCACCCTTGATCGGGATGGCAATAATGACCTCTGTACTGCCTTTTTCTATTTGCTTGCGGAACTCGGTCTTAACCTCCAGCTTTCCGCTGACGTTGGAATGGCTCTCCACGTAATCGTGAAAAGTCATGACCACTTTGCCTTGGCGGTCTACCTTGAAGCGGCCAACATCTCCATCTGTCGTAATCAAAGGAGAGGAGATATCTGTGTAGATTTCAAATTGCTCGGGCAATTGAAAGATAAAGGTGTCTCCGGCTTTGTACGTATGGTTGGGAAGCTCCCAGTCATAAATGAGATGGACTGCCTCGCCAATGTCCAAGCGACTATCGGGATTGTATACCGCATCAATCACTTGATCGGTCGCATCGGTCAGGGTAAGTTTCGTTAAAATACTCGCTTGAGCAGCTTTTTCAGAATTTGTGGCGGCCGCTGCTTGAACAATAGGAGCTGGTAGGGGAGGAGGCTTCTGTTGTTCAGGCTCTATTACTGATTCTGTTTTTGGTGCTACGATTTCATATACATCATTTGTAACGGTTTGCCCTGTCTCGGTTCCAGCAATTTCCGGCTGATCCGGGGCAGGGATTTGAGCATAAGCTTGTGTGATACCAAAAAAGCTTTGTAAAATGAGCAATAATGCAATAATCGTTGCATTCCATTTTCTTCTCATACTCTAATCAAGTCTCCTTTCTAAAAATTACTGTATATTGTATTCATGTCCGGGCGTTTATAGCATCCCTCCTTCTTTCCCGGAAGTAATATATTCAAGGACTAAGAGTCTGTTCAATGAAATATAGATAAACCCTAACGCTGCAAATGAGTGTAAGTAAATCTGAGTAGCAAAGGGGATTGGGATATGGGGAACAGATCCAGCTTTAGGTGTTTTGTTGGGCCTGAACAATGAGGCGATGTGTCGGATTTACAAGAGGGTCACATGTAATTAATGTAAGCAGCTTTTGATTTTTGAAGCTTTTCAGAACGGAGACGTCTGTAGGAGCGACAATCGAAATTTTATAGACTGTATAGCTATATTGTTCACCCCGAGTATTAATAATAACTTTATCTCCAATCTTTACCTCATTCAGCCGATTAAATAAACGTCCTGCTGTACGCGCACGGTGGGCTGCTATGGCGGCGTTTCCGGTCTGGCCCAGAGCTGCCGTTTCCGACATATGTACAGATGCGTGCTTCATATTATCCCGAGTTGCACCCTCCAGCACAGGAAGCTTCAAATCAATGCGATTAATGCTAATGGTGGCAATGGGGAGTTGCTTAGAATCTGTTTCATTTGCGGGTACCGAAGGACCTCGTCTGGTTTCGATTCCCGTGTTTTCTGTAAGCTTGCTGGACAAGCGCTTATAGCCGTCGATAATGCTAGGGTTCAAAACCTCTGATTCTTTCAAAAGCTCGCTCTGCTTCCGATCTTCGTTCCATTCATTGGCTTTAGGAAACAAAATAATGAGTAATCCCAAGGCGATGAACAAGTATGATAGCTTACGCAATCTAAAAACCTCCTAACATATGTATGGTGTATCGCGTATTGATTTTAAAAATCCCCCCTTTCCCATTTAGTATAGTCTGAGAAAGGGAGGGTAAAATTATTTTTTGCCCATCTGTCTATATTTCAGATACGCGCCACAAATGATCATAGCTAGACCTGTTAAATAGAAGGGAGCAGGGCTGTTTTCTCCTGTTTGTGGCAATTTATTTGCCATTGGTGAAACATCTGGATCTTCCGGTACATCAACAGGAACTTTGATTCCACCACGAGGCAGAGAGTCGTCATCACTTTCCACGGGGGGATTAGGTTCCTTATTAGGTTTAATGACTGGTAATTTCGGTTTTGCTTTCGGTGCAGGTGTAGATTCAGGCACAATACCACCGGTTGGCAGGCCCCCATCATCATCCGTCTGTTCTTTATTAGGTAGTGATTCAGGCACAATGCTATCTACTACCGAGCTCTTATCATCCACAGTCTGTTCTTTATTGTCCACTAAAGGAATGGATATAGACGGCGTAGTTGTTGTTTCAGAATCTTTGTCGCGTTTTTTGCTTGATCCCCCCGGGCTGGTAGGCGTACCTGGATTGGTAGGCGTACCTGGATTGGTAGGCGTACCTGGATTGGTAGGCGTACCTGAATTGGTAGGCGTACCTGGATTGGTAGGCGTACCTGGATTAGTAGGCGTACCTGGATTAGTAGGTGTGCCCGCATCTGTGGTGTTTTCTCTTTTGTTAGTTACCACAACCTTCTTTATGCCGGCGCTTTGTTTGATCGTGTCGTCTATTTTGATTTCAAGCTTACTATCCATTATTTTATAGCCTTGGGGAGCTACAAGCTCTTCCAAGATGTAATCATCATGGAGCAATGAAGAGAATACAATCTTTCCTTCCGCATTGGTAGTTTTAATGATTGGGGCTCTTTTCTCCGCTTTATCATAGAGTGCGAATTTTGCTCCGGGCAGCACCTTATCAGGCTCATCTTGATCGACCTTTGTAATTTCGAGGCTTTCTTTAATACCGCTGCCTGAGCTGGAGCCGGAAGAAGTCCGCACAATAATTTCTTGATTCGTCTCCTTCTGTTCTGTCGTTAAGCGATCCCCTTCGAAGGATACTTTGTTGCTCACCTTTTCTTTGTCAGCTGCATCAATGAACGCTTGATATTCCAGGATAAAGGCGGAGGAAATATCCTTCGTAAAAGCAAGCTCAAACGTTTCCTGACCTTGAGCATCTGGCTTGAAAATGAGCTTGTAATCAGGACCTCTGGTTAGTTCTACGCTCTTGGTAACCTTCCCGTTTTCAGACACTACAGTTGAATACAGATGAAAAGAATCCTCGATCAGAATCTGATTGCTGCTGGGATGATCCACAATTTTGGCATTTGTTACTTGAGACTGTCCTTCATTTATACGGATTTCCCAGTCCATTTTATTCCCGTTTTGGCTGCCGCTTTTAGAAACATATTCCCCCCCATGAGGTAAGGTTACTTGGTCTGACCATTCTGAGATTATACTTTCTCCATCCAGAAAAAGGGCCTTATTGCGAATTTCTTTTTCAATAAGTTCTCCTTCCAGCGTGGTTTGGAACGTAATCCAATATGGGGTTTGGATCTGATTTTTAAATTGAATACGCAACATATTGCCATTTTGTTCGGATGGAAGAATAAGTGTGTACTGGTCTGCTGGTAATTCGGAGCCCTTTTCCACGCCGTTCCTCGATCCAGACAGTGTCATGTTGTACACTTTAACGGAGTTTGGCAGTAGCTTCTGACCTTGCAGCAAGGGATCCTTTATTTCCGGTTGTTTCAGGGTCTTACGGTTATAGTTGGCCTTAATGTCCCATGTGATGTGTTTGGAGTTGGCATTGTAGCTTCCTTGCTTGGCTCCATTCTGCTGCGTCATGATGTCCGGAAAGAGCCGGGCGTCTGCTTCTGCAGATTTTGAATCTCCGTCCTGCTGCCATTCAATGACGGATTTATTCCAGAACTCAGGCTTTGTCGTATCTTTTTTCCAGTCATTATTGAATGTGGTTGAATATTTGATCGTATAAGTATCTTTAATCGATGTATGGAAAATGATATTAAATCCTTGTTTATAATCCGTTGATAACGGAATAAGCTCATAATCTGCGGGGGCTTGAAGTTCCGTCTTTCCGTCAGCGGATTGGATTTTCAAAGTGTTCGGCAACAAGGCTAGGCCGTCGTTGGGAAATACATCCTTGATGACGATATCGTTCATAGTATATTGATCTTTATTGATGGTAATAACCCAAGGTATGAATTTGGCGTTGTAGTTCGGCTCCTTGGATTCTTTAATGATAATTCCACTTTTAAGTTGTGCGGTGGCATCCTTAGAGACTCCGCCTGAGGTCACACGGTTCGTTATCTTATCATCTTGATATACACGTGCTTTGGCTTTCGTTTGATAACGAATGGTATAGGCTGTATCCACATCGGAGTTGAATTGGAGATCAAAGCCGTCTCTGTTCAGATCATTCGTAACCGGAGAGACGGAATATTCTGAGGATGGAAGTACCTCTTGAGTGTCGCCTTTGTATATTTCAAGTGAATCGGGGAGCCATACCTGACTGTTGTTGAACCGATCACTTAACAAGGCTTTGTCGGCAGGTATCTTCTTTTCGCTGAAGTTGTACTTGATCACCCAAGATACCGTTTGTGTAACAGGATCGTAACTTTCCACCTTTTTGGACAAAAATTCTCCGCGATCAACTTGTACGGTAGCGGTAGCAGAGACACCATTCATAGAGTCTCCAGAAAAAGTAGCTGTGTTGGAGAAACGGGTTTCGTCACTTGTAATATCTGTGGAATACTGAATCTGATAGGCTTGGCTAATGCTCTCGTCTTTAAAACGGATAACAAAGCCTGTACCGGCTTGATCTGGTTCGAGCGTATACCTATCCTCACTAATCTGGTCCTTAACTACTGTCGAGCCGTCAATATTGACTTGCAGATTATACAGTTGGAAGGAGTCTCGCAACAGCTTCAGCCCTTGAGGAGTCGGGTCTGTTAGGATAGCATTCTTTACGGTGTCCAATTGTGTATTCACATTAATGGCCCAGTCAATCTTGTTTTTGCCGTTAGCTTTTCCTTGTTTACTTATCGGGGGCCCAGAAACGGGTTTGATGTTGATGACGGATGTTTGTACCCCTATTTTAATTGGAGTCGCAATAATGACCTCTGTGCTGCCCTTTACAATTTCTTTACTGAACTCGGTTTTTACTTGCAGTTTTCCGATTACGTTGGAATGATTCTCTACGTAATCGTTAAAGGTCATAATGACCTTCCCTTGACGATCTACCGTAAAGGTACCAACCGCTCCATCTGTTGTAATCAACGGAGACGAGATATCTGTGTAAATTTCAAATTGTTCCGGTAAGTTAAAGGTGAAGGTATCTCCTGCTCTATACTTATTGTCAGGAATCTCCCATTCATAGCTCAACTGGACTGCTGCACCAATGTCTACACGGACGCTAGGATTATATACAGCATCAATAATACAGCCGGTTTCATCCGTCAAGATCAGCTTGGTTAAAATGGAGTTCCCTAATGGTTCAGGATTTGGGATACTGTATACATCTTCCATAACTGTATTCGTAGGATTGCTTACAGCGCTTCCCGGTACAGCTGTGGTCGAAGTTTCTGCGTAAGCCAGCGCTGCACTAAAAAAGCTTTGGAGAATAAGCAATAGCACAATAATCGTTACGTTTATTTTTGTTCTCATACTCTTAGTCTCCTTGATATTATGGAAAGTACCCGGGCGGATTTGGTTCCCCTCTCTTTCTTGTCCCGGAATTAGTATATTCAACACGATAGGTTTTGAATGATTGACTAAGTATACAATACCTTCCTTATCTTAACAAGAATAGAAGAAGGCCCTGATCGCAGTGATCAGGGCTTTCTAAGAGAATTAATATTGCTTTGTTTTTGTGTATTTGGAGGATTCTTTGGCCATTGCAAACTTCTGTTTTCCGTCTTTTAGAGCGGCATCTACTGTAGTGTCAATGATAATCCATTGATTGTTGATATTGACTTCATTCCAGGCGTGGTAAGTATTCACATAGGAGGATTCACCCATAACCAGCTTGGTTGGAACATCCACACTTCGAAGCATGGCGGCGAACAGTGAAGCGTACCCATAGCAAATATCTTTTTGCGAAACTAGTGTACGGTCAATTTGTGGAAGATAGTCTGTTGATAAGGAAAAAGGGTGGTTGGAATCGTATTTAATATGACTAATGACATACTCGTAAATACGTTTCACCTTTTCATTATCTGTCGTTGCACCCTTGGTTAATTCCTTGGCTTTCCGGATCGCCTGATCCGCATCGCTCCAGTCAATATTTTGAATAGAATTGAGGTATATGGTTTTACTGTCATTCAAATTTAACTGGACCGTTTCTTCACCTAACACTTTATACTGATTATCAGTTAGCTGCTCCAATAAACGAATGTTATAATTGCCATTGCCCATTTGAAGAGCGAATGTTTCCTCAGGTTTGCTCGAATTCAGATAATAAGAGTATTTCTCCCCATCCTTGGTAATTACGATCTTGGTTTTGACATTGGACTTGACAGGATAACGTATACTAACAATACCGTGGTTTACGTTATTTTGGTTCAGCCACTCCTGACTTCCGGCAGCAAATACTGTCGTATGTAGAGAGAGAGTTAACAAAAATACTAAAATGAGTGGAAAATATGACAATTTCCTCATAGAAAAACTTCCTTTCGGCGGCCAGGCTGCCATCTTAATGAAGAAGGCCCTATAGCTTTGCGTCCCTGTCTTTCGACAGGTTTGCTATTATCGTATAAAGTTTTTCAGGAAAAAAACGCGACAAAGAGCCTCTTCAACCGATAGCTGGCTGCCATCTTAAAAGAAGGCCCTGTAGCTTTGAGTCCCTGCCTTTCGACAGGTTTGCCATTTATCCTGAACAGTCTATATCTATCATTCTATCAGTTGGGCTCCCGATCAGGCAAGCACAATCTCAGATGTTCTCTGTTTCTCGACAAAGTCGTCGGATAGATGAGATTATAGTTTTGATCGATTCCCCCATTTTTTCCGGAAGGAATGCGGGGTTTCTCCGACATGTTCCTTGAATAGGTTGATAAAATGGCTGGTGTTGGGAATCCCTGCAAACCGTGCGATATCCACAATGGATTCGTCACTGGTTTTAAGCCAGCCTTGAGCCGCTGTGATGCGAACATTAATGAGATAATCGATAGGAGAAAATCCGATCTGTTTCTTGAAGTTTTTAGCGAGATTAAATTTGTTTAACTTAAACATATTTGCCAGCGAATCCAGCGTAATTCGTTCACTGTAGGATCGCTCCAAATATTGCTGAACCTTGCGTACCTCGGTGATCGTATTCTGGTTTAGATACGGATGATCGTAGGGGTGCTGCAAGATATACGTCAGCAACTCACTGATGAGTCTGGATGTCACCAGTTCAGCAGAGAGAGTTCTGTCAGATTGTACGCATAACAGGGAATGCAGCTTGTCCAATATGGTGCATGGATCGTTGAGTGATATTACAGGCTTGTTGTGCTTGGCAAATTGTTCGTAGAAATTGTCGATCAGATTGCCGTACACATTTACACTGATAAACTCCCATGCTTCATGACCAGCGGTGCTGTACTGTACGTATTCCTCACAATTAACGAAACACATATCATGAGGCTTCAATATGTGTTTTTTCTCCCGGTACAGCAATTCCCCTTGGCCTGATAACGTAAAAACGAGCAGAAACGAGGTGAGTTCCTTCCGTTTCATGGCATAAGCAGATGTTTTGTTGAAATAACCTATCTCCTGTATATAAAAAAGGGATCGCTTGGCAAAAGCGGAGGGAGTACGTGCAATGACGGCTGGATCGCTGCTCCAAGGGGTCCCATTCTCGTTGTTTTTTTGGTCTGTTGTCATATCCAATTCCTTTACAAAAGAGCAAATTTATCAAGCTAGTCGCTATTTGTTTAACAAACAAAATGGTGATTTACACATGGTTTCCTATTAATACGGTTTATTTTATCACATCACCTAAATGCATGTAGCGAATAATATTTTGAAATATTTTTTTATTCTACTCCGGTGCGTTCTAATATAATAGGAAATAGAGTAACGTTAGCTTTGGAATTCATACGGGCAATGATATGATGGGTAATACAGATATAGGGCTTCACTTACTCGACAGTCAGTTTGGAGGATTATAGGATGGGAAAACCCAAAAATACAAAAACCGCAGCGGCTTGGTCGCTCGTTATTCTGGGAGCGGGCTTTGCAGCTATGTTGCCTTTTCAGCAATATAGCTGGGCTCGGTTGCTAGCAGGTGCTTTCGAGGCTGGGCTTGTCGGAGGACTGGCGGACTGGTTCGCCGTCACGGCATTGTTCCGCCACCCGCTGGGCATTCCGATTCCGCACACGGCGCTTCTTCCCAAGAACAGGGACAAGCTCACGAGTACCTTGGTGAGTACGGTGGAAAATAACTTGCTGGGCAAAGAAAGTATCGCATCTAAAATTGCCGATATCCAGCTGGCCGATTTGATGCTGGATGGTGTGGAAAAGGGCTTGCCCACGCTGGAAGCGGCCGCATCTATAGATGTTCTCGCCAAACGACTGGTCCGGTCGCTTCCGCTTGCGGAGCTGGCTCCGGTAATTGCGGCCGAGATCAAGCGACAGGTGACAGATTTCGACGCCGGACCGCTGCTGGAGGCGCTTGTCCGTCAAACCGGTGAGAAGGGCTATGACCGCCGCGCGCTGGATTACTCGCTGGAGCAGGCTGAATCCTGGCTTTTGAAGCCGGAAACGGGCTACACGCTGGGTACCTTGGGCATGCAGGCTGTCAGCGGCTTGCAAGTGAGCGGGCTGATGCAATTTGCCCTGAACGCGTTCCTTGGCTATCTCAACGAAGAGCGCATGGGTGAAATGATTCGCCATTTCCTGCTGGATCAGGTGGCGGAGCTGCAAAGGGAAGAACATCCCCGCCGGCAGACTGTTCTGGATGGTCTGAAAACACAGCTGACCCGTCTGGCGACGAAAGATACGGTTCAGGAAGGATTGAACAGCTGGAAGAACAACCTTGTTGATACCTGGGAAGGTGATGCGTCGGTGCTCAGTAAGATAGAAGAGCTGCGCGTACGCTTATTGGACTATATGGAAGACGGTAGCTATGTACCGACCTATATTTTGCCGCTACTGGATCGGATGCTAACTGACTTGAGAGGGAATACCGAGCTGCTAGATAAGATCAATTCTAGAATTGTGGCAGGCATTACCGGGCTGGTGGAAGCCAACCACAGTCGGATTGGTAATCTAGTACGCGAAAATGTAGATAAAATGGATAACGATTCCCTGATTGCTCTGATGGAGGACAAGCTGGGACAGGACTTGCAGTGGATACGTATTAACGGCGCGGTTACGGGCTTCCTGATCGGTATTGTCCTGACAGGTATCCGTATGCTGATCAGTTGATTCATTAGAGAAGAAAATACTACAGGTAAGGTTGTGGAAGCATGAGGCTTTGGCACGAAGAGTTGATCGACAAGCTGCCCCGGCCGCAGCTGCTGGGGCAGCACCGCGAGTGCTGTGCACTGCGTGGGAACGGGTGGGGAAAGCGACATGCTACAGTTAATTATGTGTTCGAGTATCACCCGATGCTGCTGGTCCGCTATCATAAGCTCATCATGGACGAAATGAAAAGTCGCGGATACAACGTTGATCCGCTATGGGAGCAGCCGTTGTATCGCGGCAAGCAGTGCGAACCGTGGGCGACAGAGCTTGGCGAGGAGCTGGAAGCTGTCGGCGTGTATGCGGAGCATGACGATGCTTATATGAAGGAATGCCTAGATAATCTGGCCTCCAAGGGTATTCTGATCGTGGAGTACAGTACAGGAAATTCAAGAAATGGATCGAATGTATAAATTCATGATCAAGGACAGGAGTATCCTGAGGCCCAAAAAGGGAGTGTTGGACTTGCGGGGCTGGGGCTTGCAGGGTCGTGAGGCTATTCTGTTAAAGGGCGAATGGGATTTTTATGCAGTTAATTTATCAAAACCGGATCTTTTGAAATCTTGCCAGCGAAAGAGCAGGGCAATGGATTCGTGTTCCGGGAAAATGGAATGCCGCTTGCATTCACCTGATTCTACTGCATATGGCTTCGGAAGTCATTAGGCTGTTAACTACCGGACTAACTTTTCAATTACTATGCAGATGATCGTATGCGGGTGCCATCTTTTTTATGGCGTCTCATAAAAAGCTGCTGCTCTATTTTTCAGGTGTCGTAGTGTGTACCGTTTTAACCATCATGATGAACGATGACAGGTCCCACCCCAAATCGTATTCTTGTATGATCACATGAAATAGGCGGGCTGTGGCATATCCATCATTAAGATGAATATGCCACAGCCCGCCTATTTGTTATTTTTTATGTTCCAGTGCCATTGTCTAATAAGAAGATGGCCAGTTACAGAACCCAGCGTGTGATCTGTTCCAGCGGCAGTCTGGATTTTTCCCGTTTAGGCTCATGAGTCCGATAACCGAAGGTAGCAATGACCGAAATATCCAGTTGTCCGTCCTCCAGCAGTCCTTCTTCCTCCAAGATGGCGTGCACCTGATCGTAGTTAAAGCCCTCAATCGGGCAGGAATCAATGCCGATCTGAGCCGCCGCTGTCATCATATTGCCCAAGGCGATATAGGTCTGCTTGGATGCCCAGTCGAATAACGTACGTTCGTTTTCCAGCAGGCGCTGATTTTCACCCTGAAAAATTTTATATCGGCCCGGCAGTGAGGCAAAGTCTTCCTCAGACATTCCTTTAACCTCTTTATACATATACTCCACATAAGGAGAGTCGTAACGGACATCTTTGCGTGCCAAAATCAGGACGACATGGCTGGCGGCAGGAATCTGTTTTTGCCCACCGCTTGAAACCGCAGCCAGCTTTTCTCTTAATGTCTGATTTTGTACGACCACAAATCGCCACGGCTCAAAACCGACGGAGCTTGGGGAAAGTCGCCCGGTTTCGAGAATAAATTGAAAATCCTCCTCTGGTATGACGCGATCAGGATCGAATTCCTTGGTGGCATGTCTGAACAGAAAGGCATCCAGAATTTCCTGTTTTTTAGCTGATGTATTGGACATGAAGTATACTCCTTTCGGTTTGGGTTGAGTTGGTGCTCCATTTATTTTCTGCTACTATAATGGAGCTGATATCGAATGTATAGTCATCATATAAAAAGTTTTTCGAAGGAACAAGTACGCACATATTTGTTCCTTGTCATAAGTCTGGAGACTTTGGGTCTACAATCGGTAGAAAGAAGGGGAAACCATGACGCAAGAGATGGAAAATACAGTTAGCGTGAACTTTGGGTGTCCGGTAGCGAAAACCGTAGGGGTTATAGGCGGCAAATGGAAGGGAGTCATTTTATATCATTTGACCACGGGACCGATGCGTTATAACGAAATTCGACGGACTTTGCCCAATATTACGCAACGTATGCTAACCTTGCAGCTGCGTGAGCTGGAACGTGATGGTATCGTACACCGTGAAATCTATAGCGAGAATCCGCCGCGTGTAGAGTACTCGCTTACCCCGTTGGGCGATACGTTGAGGCCGTTGCTGGATTTTATGAGAGACTGGGGTATCTTTTATGGGGAACAGGCCTGCGAGTCTGTGACGGCAAATTCCAAGTGTAGGGAGCCTTCTTGTTGAGGTGAGAAATGAGGAAAGCCCGCTGATGATCTCATGAGCTTCGCATGGAAGTTGCATGAAATTCATCAGCGGGCGGAATAAGGGCGAGATGTTATTGTGAGATTTAATTTACTTATTTGAACTCGATGGATTGGTTCATCTGCGTCCAGGCGGTTTCTCCAATAATGCCCAGCCGCCAGATGGCGATGCCTTTCAGGTCATAACGTTTGGCCAGACCGATCTTGGCGTTGACGGTGCTGTCTTTTTCGCTACCCATAGAGATACCTAAAATCAGCTTGTCTCGCGAGGTTTCCTTCAAAGCCAGTCGAATGGCTTCGTCCACTTTATCGAGTGGTTCAGGCGTTGCTTTTTGCCCGTAGTCATAGGCCATGATGATCAGATCGTCCGCCAGATTGCCCAGCGTCTTGTAGTCGTAGCCTGAGTAAGAGCTGTTAAGCGGATGCAAGACGACGGTGAGCTTGAGTCCGGCCTGATGCGCTTTGGCCGACAGCTTTTGGATGAAGGCGTTGTAGTCTGAACGCGCCTTGGCTTTATCTCCGCTCCAGCCCAGTCCCTCCAGATCCAGCGTGATGCCCTTAAATTGCTTGTCAGCGGCGGTACTAACGATTCGGGAAATAGTCTGCTCCTGAAGCTGTGAATTTTCCAAAACTTTGGTCAGCTCGTGATTACCGTCTCCAGAATAGACCATCAGGTAAGGGGAAGTCCCCTGACTGTCTGCCTCCTGTACAATGGACTCTGGTGTCACGGTGCTGGCGGCTTGAGGCCATTTGTATTCCTTGCCGATGGTCGTAAATTGTCCGTTCGCATCAATTCGGCTCCAGCCGAAGGCTACAGCATTAAAATCCGGTATTTTGGATTTTTGGTCGAAGGAAGACAGCGCATAGAATCCGACTGTATACATAGACTCACGCGGCGATGTAATGGATACCGTCCGCGTTCCCTGATTCCAGTTGACCGTGGCTCCAAACTGCTGCCCGAAGAAGCCTAACGGAATCATTGTGCTGCCGCGCACGGTTTGCGGTGCGGCTGTTAGTTGCACTGTCTGTCCATCCACTGTGGCATTACGGCTGCCCATTTTCAGTACAACTTGTTTGGTCGCAGAGCCTTGAGACTTGGTGGCGGTAATGCTTTGGCTGGCCTGATCCCATTTCACAGTAATGCCGAGGGCTTCGGAAATGGCACGGAAGGGAACCATCGTCGTGCCGCTCATGACTGCGGGCTGTACCGGGAAAGGCAGCGGATATCCGTCCAGCACAATGCTGACCTGCCCCGCATCCGCCCGCGCCGATGGGCTATAGATGCCTGCTGCGGCACTCAGAAAGATGGCGCTAGATAACAGAGCCTTATTTACGATTTTCATCTTATACTCTCCTATGCATCATAGATTGCAAAGCTATCATGTTAGAATTGTGAGGTATCTATCATTTTACCAAAAAATGATAGATAGGTGAATGTTTAAATGGTATACACCGCTTCGAATTCTATGTAGAATACAAAAAAGTCGATTACTTAGGAGTAACCGACTTTGAATTAAAAATTTTTTATGAGAATAATACAAGATGAAAAATAAAAGAGATCTAGGGACGATGGTTAATTGCTTCATAAATATTGCAAGTTTACTAAGGAATAGAACAAAAGCGGACACCGTCTATATAGGTGCCCGCTTTTGCTTTTTATACCGCTCATATAATTCATACATTCATATAACTAACTTCTATACACTTGCAAACCAAAATTACTTGCGGCGCTTAAGTGCAATGCCGACGGCTACTGCACCAAGCACAACCGCAATGATCGACAGAACGAGTGCTGTCGTTTGTGCGGCAGAGCTGGCAGGAGCAGCGGCGGCAGGTGCGGCTTCGGTAGCATTGTTCGAAGCGGGTGCAGGGCTGCTGCTATCCTTGGCCGTGTCTGAACTCGCATGACCTGCTGCGGTGCCAGCAGAATCGTGTCCGCTGTCTGTGGCAGGCGCAGGAGCCTCGGATGTGGCATCAGCCGTGATTTTTGTAATGGAATGTGGATTGTTACTTCCTTCATCGCCTGTCCATTCCACGATACTTCCGTCACTGTAATATTGAAAAGCGTTCCATGCGGCTTCAGTATTCTGGTCTGCATTTTGTGCTACGAAGCTGAAACGCTGGTACTGACCCGCCTGGATGCCATCCTTATCGGTTGTCCAGGTAACGGTGGTTACTTTGCCGGAGCTGTCTTTTTCGGTTGCTACCTTCCAATCTGGTACAGGCTCGTACTGTTTGAAAACGACCTCTTTCGGGATTTTTAAAGCCATTTTGGTGGTTGGAATGTTTTTCTCTGCAGGCACTTTCAACGTGTACGTTTCCCAAGCGTTAGGCTGTGAAACGGAGGGCTTGACTGTCACGTGGGCACTGGCCATACCTGCAAAAAGTAAAGCACCTGCTGCCATCAGACCCATAGAGGTGGCAAGCCTGGAACATCTGGATTTTACCATTTGAATCGTTGTGTTCATATAAACAAACTCCTTTATTTTAGAAAATTTTCAATGATGTGTCCTAGGTTATTTTACTGCGCTGACATGCAGAGTAAATTCGGCGTCAACTGCATCCAATGATGCGGTCAGAGCATGTACCTGTACAGCCCATGTACCTTCAGCGGTCAGCAGCTCCTGAGTAAGGAATGGCTGTTGTTGGCGCGCAGGGAGAACAAATTCCTGCGGGGCTTTATCAGGGTCGTCCGGAACGAGTGTCAGTGTGACCTGTTGGATGCCCTGAACGGTGGCTCCTTTGTTATCCCTTACGGTTACCTTAAATTCATTGCTGCCCACAGCATTCGGGCTAACCGCCAGCGAGATGCTGTATTGGCCTGCGGTGCGGGTTTCCTCAAACGGCACTGCAGGTGCCTGACCAGGCGAAAGGTGGGTAAGCACCGCCGCCAACAGCATCACGAGCAGGCCGACGGACAGCTCGATGCGCAAGCCCCCGATGGCACGCTTGGCTGCCGCCGCTTGCCGGGCGCTGCGGAATTGGCTGGCCGCGAAGGCCAGCATGACCAGCAGCAGCGCTGCTTTTCCGAGCAGAACGAGTCCGTAGGACGTGTTCAGCAGCATGGAGGGAGCCGGGACGTACAGCACGGCTCCATAAATGCCGGTGGCGAGCAGCGCCGCCACCATGGCAATGCCCCAGCCGGCAAAGCGGCGCAGGGACGCTTGCCGCAGAACTGCCCGCTCAGACTTGGGCAGCTCTGGCCCTGCAACAGGCAGGCACACCGCCATGACGGCAAGTGAGCCAACCCAGAAGGCTGCCGCCGCCAGATGGACGAAGTCCGACGTGATGGCTGGAGCCGGATGGGCAGCCGCCGCCGGATGGCCCGTGAAGGCCCTGGACAGCATAAGGCCCAACGTCATGATGACGGAGCCGTAGCCCCAGAGACGGTGCTGGCGGTTGGAAATGCTGTGATCCAGCGCGTAAATCAGCGCTACGCTCAATAGCAGCACGAGAATCATCTGGATAAACCAGATTTGCCCTGCGCCCGTAAACTGGAGGGCTTCTCCAAGGATTGGAGGCGAAAAGCCCTCCCCGATGGAAACCCCGGCATCCCAAGATGTTTGAAGCGGCAAGCTAATCAGGATGGCGACAGATGTGATGCCGTAGCCGCTCCATAGCAGTGCGGACCAGCGTGGTAACGTAATGCCGGTCTGTTGATCATGTTTCTGCCGTTCACTTGTGTCCTTGCTTTGATCCGTTCCTGGCAGGATAAACAGCCGGAAACAGAGCGCCCCCAAAAGCAGCGACAGTCCTATATACAGCAACCAGCGAATAGCAATTAGGTCAAGCCGCGATGCTCCCGAGCCTTCGGAGGTAGCGGCAGCGGGGTCCGTATACGCCTTGGAACCGCTGCCGACTTGAAATGGAATCACTCCATTGACCGGATGTCCGTCCGCCGATAAGGCTCTCCAACTGACAGTGTAAATTCCATTTTTCATCCCCCGAATCAGCTTGATTTCCATCGTGTCTTCATGTTCAGGATTAAGGAGCGCTTTACCTGTATCGACCCGTTTTCCTGTTTCATCGGTCACTTTCATCGACATAAAAGCAGACTGCAAATTCTCATTGAAGGTGATGGTCACCTGGGAAGGCGGCTTGTCCAAAACCTGATTTTCAGTCGGGTTGGATTCAATGATAAATGCATGGGCCCATGATAAGTGAGGAAACAGTAAAAGTAACGGTAGACACAGTAGCAGAAGACAAGCCGCGCGGGTTGGTCTTGACAGGTGCAACATACCCGTGAATTCACCTTCTCTCGATTACTTGAAGCGAGGATGTCCCAAAGTGCGACATCTCATACGGTCAAACCTAAAGTTATACCTTTAATCATAGTGCATTTGGCAGGCATAGATGAAGCGAATTATGACATTTATATGAAATTTGAAATAATATAAAAACCCCTGCCGTTGTTGAAATCTGGACGATTTTAACGGTAGGGGTAAAGCGGCAAGCATATGCGAATTAGTGGTCAGCTTCTATAGAATCCAAGAAGGCAGGCTGCTTATGCTGGACATAGTGGATAAAAATAGCTGTTAGCTCCGGATCGAATTGGCTGCCAGAGCAGGCAAGCAGTTCCTCAATTGCCTCATCCAACGTTTTGGTGAGCTGGTAGGGACGCTCGGTAGTCATGGCATCAAATGAGTCAATAATCGTCAACATCCGGCATAGCCGGGGAATTTGTTCGCCCTTGAAGCCGAATGGATAGCCGCCTCCGTCATAGCGTTCATGATGAAGCTCCACAAAAGGAACCAGATCCATGAACCGCTCGTTGGCCTCTACAATTCTTCTGCCCCAATTGACATGTGCTTTCACCATGCACCATTCCTCTTCGGACAGTTTCTCTTTTTTGTTCAGAATATTCCAGGGGATTTCCAGCTTGCCGATGTCATGAATGAGCGAGCCCAGTACAAAACGACGCATGTCTTCCTGGCTGAGCTGAAGCACTTCGCTCATGTCTACTGCGTATTTGAACACTCGCTTGGAATGCTTGAAGGTATTAATATCCTTGTACAAAAACAAATTCAGCTGCTGCTCAATATCACGAATATCCTGTCCGAGATCGACTTCGCGTTCCACCCCATTCAGGCTGCCGTGCGTATGAACGATATTTTTCCCCTGCTTCTTGGCGTAATACAAGGCTTTATCCGCCAGATCGACCAATTGTGATTTGTCATAGATGTCGACGCGGCTTTGCACAATGCCTGCGGAGAAGGACAAGCAGCCATGCGGAAAGATTTCGACGCCCTCGTAGCGGGAATCATTCAGCCTTTTTCGGATGGCATTGACCGTTTCGTAGGCTTGCTCCGCGGTATGGTCAGGCATAAGCAGAGTGAATTCTTCTCCGCCATAGCGGGAGACGATAATATTGGAGCCGGAAGTTTCCTTTTTGAGAATCACTCCGAGAAATCCCAACAGTTGATCGCCTTTTAGGTGACCGAAGTGATCGTTATATTTTTTGAAATCATCAATATCAATCAGGGCAAGGCTGAGGGGAGTACTCTGGGATCTGGCTATATTCAACTCGGTTTCGAGTGCATTTTCAAAGTAACTGTGATTGTACAGCCCTGTTCTGCGGTCCATGTTGGCTTTTTCTTCAATTTCCCGATACATCGTAAACAACTGCTTGAACGCGTGGGATAGAAGCATACTTAGCGCAAGGAACAGCAGAAGCCCCAAAATACCGTTATGATAAATTAGTATGGTCAGTACGAGAGACAGGACGAGTGTGCATAAGTAAACAAGTAGGGATTCAGCGAGAAAAGCCTTTTTTAGCTCATGAAGAGAGCCTTTATAAGCAATATAAAAGTAAAGACCCAGTGTAACGGTATTTACCGCAAAGTAGCAGAACAGCGCCAGCAGATAGGAAGTAAAATGCTCTTCGTTCAGGCTCCCCTGCGTTCCGCCGCTTAGCTCAAAGACGGTAGAAGACAGGAAAATGGAGAGCGCATAGATGGAAAAATTGGCGGCATGCTTCCACCAGGACAGTTCTCTATACCGGATTGCGGCAATGAGTACATTGAACAATAAAATGAGCATAGCGATTTCAGTGCCATGTACAAAAATACAAGCAAGATACACGGAGGAGTCCATCGATTGCTTGTTACTGGCTGGCGGTAGCTGGAAGGTAAAATGCTCCAGAATTAGAACTGCTCCCAGCAGGGAGTAGATCGTGACCCACTCTGTAGGCGAATAATGCATAAAGGACCAATGGTTCGTATACAAGAGGACGACTAAGCCTGCCGTACATATGAGAAAAACGTATAATCCCGTCGCGTTTACCTGTTGTTGCAGCTTTTTTATTATACTCATCATTTCATTCTCCTGCCTTGTCGTATCTTGATGTCAAAGCTACCAGGGGGTAAATGGGATAATTTGCAATTTTGTAATCGAAAATTTCACATAAAAAAACAGGCCGGAATCCAGCCTGTTTTTGAGCCTGCGCTTCCCTTTTCCTTATCGGTTATTAGCCTCCGATTTTGTAACCGGATGTCAAAGCGATTACGACAGAAGCGACGATAATAGCGTTGATAATCACACGGGAATATTTTAAATTTTTCATTGGGTTCACTCCTTTCCTTGGAATAAGGCGCACACTAGGCGTGGCGGGGACGATTTTCTTGCTGGGTGGTCTTTTTCTTGTTCACGACCATGACACTTTGAATAAATAGAAACATCCCAAAGTTCATGACGACATCTCCAATACTGATCACCTGCGTACGGGGATAGGGCTTGGAGAGTGGAATAATATCACCCAAAAATGATAAACGCGTAGTCGCATCCATCATGTAATGCTTCGAGATAACGCTTCCAGATTTAAGCATATCTGTATAATAGGGGCCTAGTACCTCAGAAGCGCTCAACGATACTGGCATCCTGCCGCCATTTACCGCCATGACGACAAAATTCAACAGGACTCCGAGTAAAATAAGATTGAATCCATTATGGTGCCTGTTTAACCAGAGAAAAATCAATCCAATCACATAGATGCCCATAAACAGATACCCGTTGATAGACGCAAGCCCAGTCCACTTTTCCTGAGCATAAAAAATAATGAACTGCACCAGTAGCAGCACAGGGAACATCCAGCCAGCTATGAGGCGAATTTGGCTGAAACGAATTAAACCCTGTCGCGGCCCTCCTCTGAACAGACCTACAATGAGACCAAGCAGCACTCCATCATAGACCATAGTTATTCTCCAACTTTCGTAAATTTTTTGTTTTGGTTAAGGTATCATTCGACCTTAAATTAGTAAATTCCTGCCTGATTATGTAGCAGTTTTGAAAAAAATTGCGGATAAGCGTGTAAATGATCGAAGCAGGATGAAATGAATGTTATCATAATATACTGAAGTGATATTTCATATTCTCAGAAAAGGAAGATTGTTATTATGAATCGGTTTTCCAATACGGCAATGGTTGCCGCCGATATGACCAAATCCCGGATTTTATGGATTGCCTTTGTTCTGGGAGCGTTGAGCGCTTTTGGACCCTTGTCCATAGATATGTATTTGCCGTCATTGCCTAAATTAGCCGACAATTTGCATACGACGACTTCGCTGGCGCAACTCAGTCTGACCGCCTGTCTGTTGGGTCTGGCAGTCGGGCAGATCGTTGCGGGACCGCTGAGTGATGTAAAAGGACGTAGAGGGCCGCTGGTCGTATCGCTTGTCCTGTATGCCGCCGCTTCGCTGTTATGCGTGTTTGCACCGAATATCGGCGTGCTGATCGGGCTACGCTTTATTCAGGGACTTACCGGGTCTGCGGGGATCGTCATTTCCAGAGCCGTTGCGCGTGATCTATATTCGGGCAAAGAGCTAACGCGCTTCTTTTCGCTGCTCATGCTGGTGAACGGCGTGGCTCCGATTGCTGCTCCTGTGCTGGGCGGTGTGCTTTTGAATTTTGTATCCTGGCGCGGTGTGTTCATGGTGCTTTGCGTAGTCGGGGTGGCTATATTAATTGCCGTTGTGTTGGGCCTGCCGGAGACGTTGCCTGTCAGCCGCCGTTCACCGGGTGGTTTGAAGCAGACGCTTCGTACACTCGGTCATTTATTTACGGATCGGCGCTTTATGGGATACGCCTTCTCGCAGGCGCTCATTACAGGAGCCATGTTTGCGTACATCGCTGGCTCGCCGTTCGTGCTTCAGGATATTTTCGGGGTTTCACCTCAGACATACAGTATTATTTTCGCGGTGAATGGTTTGGGGATTGTGCTGTTTTCCCAATTGACGGGGAGGCTTGTGGGCCGCTTCAGCGAACGGAAGTTGCTCTTGTCGGGGTTGTTGATTGCGGCTGTAGCCGGAATTAGCCTGGTTACGGTGGCCTTTACCGGAGGTCAACTGTTTGCTGTTCTGGTTCCGCTGTTCTTTGTTGTTTCCTGTGTCGGGATCGTGAGTACAACCACCACCTCACTCGCGATGCAAAGCCAGCAGCGCTCCGCAGGGAGTGCGTCCGCCATGCTCGGCTTGCTGCCTCTGTTGCTTGGCTCTATTGCTTCGCCGCTGGTGGGCTTGGGCAGTGGAACAACACCTATACCGATGGCTATCGTCATCGCTATAGCGGAAGTTGGTGCGCTGTTAGGCTTTATGGTGCTTGTCAAGGAAGCACGCAAAAACTTGAAGTAAGGCGAACAAGGGACATTTTTCTAGAAGGTTGACATACCCCGTGGGGGTATATTATGCTAGAAGCATATTACAAATGCATGAATGCATATACACAATACAGGAGGCTGATGTATGGCTGAAGAGCAACCTGTTTCCAACGCTGAAGTCCATGAGGCTCATTGCGGAACAGAAGGGGAAAAGACCGTCAGAACAAGTCACCACTCGGCAGAATTCAAGAACAGTCTTACATCCCGATTGAACCGTATTGAAGGTCAGGTTCGAGGAATCAAGGGCTTGATCGAGAAGGATACCTACTGTGACGATGTGCTGAACCAGATTGCGGCTGTCCAATCCGCCCTGAATGGTGTCGGCAAGCTGCTGCTGGAAGGGCATATGAAAAGCTGTGTCATTGAGCGCATGCAGGCCGGAGAGCCGGAAGTGATCGACGAGCTGCTGGTTACGGTCAAGAAGCTAATCCGTTAAGAGCAATGCCCATACACATGAAAATCGGGTACATGAAATACCCCGGAGGAGGAAACAGAAATGACACAAGTTACATTGAACGTAGAAGGCATGAACTGCAATCATTGCGTGAAAGCAGTAGAAGGAGCTTTGGAGAAAGTCGGCGCTTCCGGCAAGGTCAGTCTTGAAGCGAAACAAGTGGCAGTAGAATACGATGAGTCCAAGCTGAATGTGGAAGCTCTAAAAACCGCAATCGAGGACCAAGGCTACGACGTTGTTTAAGTTAAGGATATATAACGCGTAAAAAGATTTGTTTTAAAGGAGAAGCTTCCATGAAGAGGCTTTTTCTTTTGGACATGAATATACCCCATAGGGGTATGTAGGAGGAGAGTAACCATGGAAAACCGTGTGACCGACGGTGACAAGCAGACCACGCTTCATATTACGGGGATGTCCTGTGCTGCCTGCGCCAGCCGTATTGAAAAGGGACTGAATCGAATAGACGGCGTGGCGCAGGCTAATGTGAATCTGGCCTTGGAGCAGGCGTCGATTTCGTATGATCCGAAGCAGGCCGATATTCCTGATTTTCGCGATAAAATTGCTTCACTTGGTTTTGGAACCGTGAGTGAGGAAGCCAATCTGAATGTGACGGGCATGACGTGCGCAGCCTGTGCAACCCGGATTGAGAAGGGTCTGAACCGGATGCCGGGTGTTACGGGTGCTACGGTAAATTTGGCGATGGAAACGGCGCATGTGGAATATGCGGCGGGAAGTATTGCAGTCGGTGATCTGGTGAGCAAGATTGAGCAGCTTGGCTATGGAGCCATCCCGCAGAGTGCCGAGGATAATATCGCAGACGTGCGCAGCAAGGATTTGGATCGTAAAAAATGGAAGTGGATTGTGTCTGCGGTACTGTCATTTCCGTTGTTGTGGGCGATGGTCACTCATTTCTCATTTACCTCATGGATGTATGTACCGAGCTTGTTTTTGAATCCATGGTTCCAGTTCGCACTGGCTACGCCGATACAGTTTGTGATTGGTTGGCAGTTTTACGTTGGGGCGTATAAGGCGTTGCGCAACGGCGGCTCCAATATGGATGTACTGGTTGCTCTGGGCACGTCTTCGGCTTATTTTTACAGCTTGTATCTCACCTTGCGTCCGTCGACCATGATGGATGGTATGGGGGGGATGTCTGTCATGAAAATGCCTGAACTGTACTATGAGACAAGTGCGGTCCTGATTACGCTTATTCTCGTCGGCAAATGGTTTGAGGCAGTAGCCAAGGGCCGTTCATCCGAGGCGATCAAGAGTCTGATGAGTCTACAGGCGACGACAGCGCGTGTAGTACGTGATGGGCAAGAGCTTGACATACCGATTGAGCAGGTTCGCGTGAAGGACATTTTTATTGTACGCCCCGGCGAGAAAATTCCTGTCGATGGTGTGGTGGTGGACGGACGCTCGGCGGTGGATGAATCCATGCTGAGTGGCGAAAGCCTTCCGGTGGAAAAAGAGGCAGGTTCTGCGGTCACAGGAGCCACGCTCAATAAAAACGGTGTGCTTCGTATCCAGGCTGAGCGTGTCGGTGGAGATACGGCGTTAGCACGTATTATTAGGGTCGTGGAAGATGCGCAAAATTCTAAGGCACCGATTCAGCGGATTGCTGACCAAATATCAGGAATTTTTGTTCCAATCGTTGTAGCTATAGCTGCATTGACCTTTATCGTCTGGTTTTTCCTTGTGACTCCGGCTAACTTTGCAGGCTCCCTGGAGAAAATGATTGCGGTGCTTGTCATTGCTTGCCCTTGTGCGCTTGGATTGGCTACGCCAACCTCTATCATGGCGGGATCGGGACGCGCCGCTGAATACGGCATTCTGTTCAAGGGCGGCGAACATCTGGAGATGACTCGTTCGGTCAATGCTGTGGTGCTGGATAAAACGGGCACGGTCACGAACGGCAAGCCTGAGCTGACGGATGTTGTGGTCGGAGAAGGGAGTTTGGGCGAAACAGATTTGCTGCGGTTGTTGGCTGCGGCGGAAAAAAGCTCTGAGCATCCACTGGCAGAAGCCATTGTAAGAGGGATTGCGGATCGCGGCATTGAGCTAGTAGAGCCGACGGATTTTGAAAATATTCCGGGCTATGGCGTGAAGGCTCATGTGGAAGGCAAGCAAGTGCTGGCAGGTACACGTCGTTTGATGAGTCGTGAGGGCATCGCGGTTGGCGAATTAGCCGAGCAGCATATGCATGAGCTGGAGAACGCGGGCAAAACAGCAATGCTAATTGCGGTGGACGGTTCCTATGCCGGACTGGTAGCCGTGGCGGATACGATTAAGGAAACGTCACGGGAGGCAGTTGCCCGTCTGCGTGCAATGAACATTGAGGTCATTATGATTACGGGTGACAATGAGCGGACCGCGCGGGCTGTTGCTGCCGAGGCCGGAATTGATCGGGTGCTGGCTGAGGTATTGCCAGAGGGCAAGGCCGAAGAAGTAAAACGGTTTCAGGAGCAGGGCCTGATCGTAGCTATGGTCGGGGATGGCATTAATGACGCACCCGCGCTGGCTACCGCTAATATCGGGATGGCCATGGGCACAGGTACGGATGTGGCTATGGAAGCTGCGGATATCACGCTCATGCGCGGTAATCTGAACAGCATTCCCGATGCGATCGAAATGAGCCGCCGCACGATGACGAATATACGCCAAAATCTATTTTGGGCGTTAGGTTATAACGTAATTGGCATCCCGATTGCAGCTTTGGGCTTCCTTGCCCCGTGGCTGGCGGGAGCGGCCATGGCATTTAGCTCTGTTTCGGTTGTGCTGAATGCACTGCGTCTCCAACGGGTAAAGCTGTAATCAGGTTTGTTTATCAGAGAAGGGACGCGAGCAGCAGACATCACGATAAAGCATGATCAGTTGTTCATCAGGCAAGTACGCAGGGATTTAACCTCCAGCGTGCTTGCCTTTTTGCTATGTTCAGCTTTTTTAGCAATGCTGTCACCCTTCATCCTGTCGTGTTGGGTTGCTTATCATTTGCGAAAGTTTCATACTACTTGTAGTAGTGCCATGCAAACATGAAAAAACTTCTTCGTATACGCACAGCTTGACACAGATAAAGAGCTTATTTTATGGATTAGGAGTGAAGCAGTTATGAATGATACGATTTCCTTGTTGATGAATCATCGGTCTGTACGAAAATTCAAATCAGACGCTGTTACCGACGAGCAGCTCGCAGCTATTGTGGCAGCGGGCCAGATGGCTTCCTCGTCCAGCAATGTACAGGCTTATACCGTCATTGCCGTTACAGAGCCTTCTTTGAAAACAAAGCTGGCTGAGTTGGCGGGTGGGCAGGCTCATGTTGAGCAATGCCCGGCGTTCCTCGTATGGTGTGCAGATTTGTACCGATTGAAGCAGGTCACGGTTCACCATCAGCCGGGCCAGCCTTCCTATGAAGGTTCCGTCGAAAATTATACGGTTGCGACCATTGATGCCGCGTTAGCTGCACAGAATGCAGCGGTAGCCGCCGAATCACTCGGTTTGGGCATTGTCTACATCGGGGGCATCCGTACGAAAATAGCCGAGGTATCCGAGCTGTTGGGATTGCCTGAGCTGGTATATCCGGTGTTCGGTATGTGTATTGGTGTACCGGATCAGGAAGGGGGCTTACGTCCGCGTCTTCCGCTGTCCGGTGTCTTGCATATGAACGGCTACGATAAAAATCAGACGATGAAAGCTGTGGATCTGTATGATCACACATCGGCTGAATATTTGAAGGAACGCACAGGTGGCCAGCGGTCTACCCCATGGTCAGAGCAGATGGCAGCAAGACTGACCGAGCCTGCACGCTTGCAGATGAAGTCTTTTTTGGAGCAAAAGGGATTTTTGAAGCAATAAAGGTCGGGCAGGCGATAAAAATAACGCAGCAACCTATAAATGGCATGAAGCCATAGGTATGTTTGAAAAATACAAAGAACCTCCTTTTTGCGCATGATGAGTCCGCAAAATAGGAGGTTCTTTGCTTTTGTTATAAGCTGGCTTGTATATCTTTTCAGGGAATAGCTGATATGGCTTTAGAAAGCAGGCAGTGCGTAAAAGCGTCTCGTATTGTCATAAAATAATTGCCGAACGGCAGTTTCATCTTGACCTGTCAGTTTGCTATACGCGCGAATAACTTCGCTGGTCATGTGTGGGTGGGTCTGTTGTCCGGCAAAAGGCCCCTCAAAGGGCCAAGGGCCGTCCGTTTCCGCCATCACCTGACCGGATGGATACTGTGTTGCCAAACTTCGGATTTCGTCCTCATACAAGAGATCCGGTGTGAAGGAGACGTAATAGCCGTTACGGGCCATGCGTTCAGTCGTGGCGGCAGAGCCTTTAAACCAATGGAAATGCGCCTGCGTGACGCCGTGGCGTTCCAGTAAGTCGCAGGCAATATCTGCGTCCTCGTAGACGGCATGCAACACAATCGGCTTGTTATGCTTCCGAGCAAACCGGACAAAACGCTCCAGTAATTCTATGTAAGGAGCGAGGTCAAAGGAAACACCGCTCCGCAAGGCTTCCAGCCGATTATAGTAGGGCAAGCCGACCTCACCTATGGCGACCATATGCTCTGCATGCTTGTCCATCCAGTCGAACAACAGATCAAGCTCGGCTTGCGATGGAAGAGGCTGTTCGGGATGGAAGCCAAAGGCGGGGCGTACCAGACCGGGGAAACGCTCAGACAAGCGCAAATTGGCCCGGCTGGAGGCGAGATGCATGGACACGGCTATGACGGCTTCGACGCTGCTATCAGCAAGCGAAGCGAGCAATAGCTCCTGCTGCTCAGGCGGATAGCTATCCACATGAATGTGCGCGTCGATGAGCGGCGCGGGTGCTGCCGATGGCGTTCTCACATCCAGTTTCATGTCCTTCGAGTCATTCATAACGGTTTCGCCTCATTGCCTGAAGCACCCTCACGGACGCCTCCAGCGTTGCCCGTGTCTCCTTCCAGTCTGTGCTTTTCCTCGCGCATCCAGCCTGTCATTTTCCGTTTCCATTCGATAAAGCCCGGATCGAGGGTGATTTCTTCCCTGCGAGGACGGGGGAAGGGAACGTCTACGACGTGTATCACCGAAGCAGGTCGTGCCGACAGTACGTAGATGCGGTCGGAGAGCAGCAACGCTTCCTCAATGCTGTGAGTGATGAACAGCACGGAGCGGCGGTTCTTCTCCCACATCCGCAATAGCCATTGCTGCATGTCTCCGCGCGTCAGCGCATCCAGTGCGCTGAACGGCTCATCCAGCAGCATCAGCTCTTGCGGACTGAGCAGCGCGCGCAAGAAAGCCGCCCTCTGCTGCATGCCGCCAGAGAGCATATGCGGATACGCCTTGGCGAATGGGCCAAGCCCGACCTGCTCCAGCCATTGCAGGGCTTCCTCACGGCGTTCGCGTTCGCTGGTGTGCCGGGGCTGCGCTGCTGTAGCCTTACGCGGCGCATTTTCCTGCCCGAGCAGCACATTGTCCAGCGTGGTACGCCACGGGAAGAGCGCGGGCTGCTGGGGCATATAGCTGATATGCCCGCGTTCGCCGGTTACGTCCTGTCCGTGCATACGGATGTGCCCCTGCTGGGGCTTGAGCAGCCCACCAATGATGTGAAACAGCGTGCTTTTGCCGCTGCCGGACGGACCGATTAGGGAGACGAATTCCCCGGGTTGGACGGTCAGGTATACATCTTGCAATACGGGTAGCAAGCTTCGCTTTTCACGGAAGGCAAGGCTGATACCGTCCAGCTCCAAGGCTGGAGGAGTAAAGGGACGTTCCTGCTGTTCCACGGCCTCTTGGGCTGATTGTCCATCAGCCATATTTTGCGGTGATAGGTCAGTAGGATGCAGACTCATACGCACCACGTCCTTTCTTTGGTATCCTTCGGTTCCAGCGTATTCTGGTCATACCATTTGGAAGCTATTCCTGATCGGGTTTCCAGCGTACCAGCCATTTTTCAAGCAGTAGAATAGCTACGAACATTAGCAAACTAAGTGTAACGATAATGCCAATGGCGGCAAAAATCAGATCTGTACGGTAGGCCGACTTTTGCAGGTTCATATAATATCCAATTCCTTCACTGGCTCCGATCCATTCGGCAATGATTGCGCCCATCACGCTGTAGGTGGCGGCAATCTTGATGCCCGAAAATACTTGTGGCAGGGAATGCGGCAGCTCCAGCTTCATGAAAATAGCCATGCGGCCTGCGCCCGACATGCGCATATAGCTCATCATCGTGCGGTCCGTCCGAGTTAGCCCGTCCATGGCCGCTACAGCCACGGGGAAAAAGCAGACCAGTGTAATAACCATCAGCTTGGGCAACATGCCAAAACCAAACCACACCATCAGCAATGGGCCGAGAGCGATGGTCGGAATGTTTTGACTGAGAATGAGCAGTGGATACAGAGCTGATTTGAGAAAAGGGATGGTATGAAGAATGATAGCGATCAATAGCCCTGTCACTGTGCCGATAGCAAATCCCGCCAGCGTTAAGCGAATGGTAGCCCAAGTGTGCGCGCTGAGCAGTGCTGACTGGGCCATGCCCTCCTGCACGATCAGGGACGGAGCAGGCAGTATCCATGATTCAATATGCCAATAGGAAACCGCTCCCTGCCAGGCCGCTAAAAAGAAGAGGACCGCCACAAGGGGCGGCCATACGCTTCTCCACCAGGATGCGCTTTTGCCTTTCGGGTTCATGGGCGATATTTCTCGGTCAGCTTATCCATGCTGATGCCCTGCGGGTTATGTGCGATTTTGATCTGTGAAATGACACTTGGACTGCCTGCTTCTGTCAGTGCCTCGTGCATGTCCTTAACCACTTTCAGCAGCTCATCCAGCTCACCTTCCATGGTTGTGTCCAAGGGGTTCACCTGATGTTTGACACCAGAGCGCTGAATAACTTCAATCGCCTTATCTACATATGCATAAGAGT
Source organism: Paenibacillus sp. NPDC055715 (assembly GCF_053617595.1). Taxonomy (NCBI): domain Bacteria; kingdom Bacillati; phylum Bacillota; class Bacilli; order Caryophanales; family Paenibacillaceae; genus Paenibacillus; species Paenibacillus sp. NPDC055715. Next base: position 5,489 of record NZ_JBSHGA010000019.1, on the reverse strand, counting down.
CCTCGTTATTTGGGGTTTTAGGAATCACTTGAATACTGAGCAGTGTGTTAGCCATGTGAATTCACCTGTCCTTCATGTGGAGTGTTTTTGGGAAAATATGGTGGTTTAAGGTGGTTGAGAGACCACTCCGCGTTTCATTTGATCTTACGATCGCTGTTGCTGTGGGATTCTTTGGATAAATTTAAAAGGTAAGAATCCCACAGCAAAGGCGAGCGCTACGCTTCTCCAGATTCAAATGAACCGCTGCGCTGCCAACCACCTTAAAAGCACCTTAGTTTTTAAGCTAGGTTGTGTGGCATTTTTATAAAAGCGAAACAAGCATAAGAACGAAGTAGGCGGAATGGTGCTTTACAAGCGAAGCACCATCCGACTGCGTAGTGGCACAAAGGCTACTTTCAAGTTCGATGTACAAGATCAGCGCTTGGGCAGGAAGTTGTTTGTGAAGGCTTTATCGACTTCCAAGGGTTTGCTGAGTAGCTTGCGCTCGTACATCCAGTTGGAGTAGTTTTGCCATACTTCCGCTTTTTGCACGCCCCATTGGGTAGCATCGTCCTGATAACGCGGGCTTAGCCATTTTTGGCTGGCGAGTACCAGCTTTTTGTCCAGCTCCGGCACAGCTTTGATCAAGATATTTGCGGCTTCTTCCGGGTGAGCGATGGTATATTCATAGCCTTGGGCGGTCGCGTCCATGAAGGCCTTGACCAGCTCGGGATTATTTTTAATCGTCTGTTCGTTGCTCACAATCACAGGTGTATAGTAATCCAGGCTTTTGGAATAATCTTTTACATACAGCATATCCAGTGGTTCACCCCGTAATTGGGCTTCAATCCCGGTCCATGCGTAGAAAATCCAGGCAAAGTCGATATCCCGCTTCACGGCTGTAAAATAATCGGCATTACCCATGTTGATGATCTTCACCTTGCTTACATCGCCTTTGTTTGCGTCCATGATGGATTTCATGACCGCTTCTTCTACGGGCGAACCCCAGCCCCCGTAGGTTTTGCCTTCAAAATCCTTCGGGTTCTTAATCCCGCGATCCACCGGGGCTGCGAAGCCAGATGTATTATGCTGAATGACCGCAGCGATGGATACGAGTGGTACCCCTTGCGTACGGGCCTGTGTGACGCCTTCCTGATAACTGATACCAAAAGGTACAGCATTGGAAGCAACCATTTGATCGGCTCCGCCTGAGCCGGGTTGAACGATCTGGACATTCAAGCCTGCTTTTTCGTAAAATCCTTTGTCCTTGGCGACATAGAGTCCCGTATGATTTGTATTTGGCGTCCAGTCGAGCACGACTTTAACGTCCTTGAGTCCCTTGGTCGGGGGAGACGTTTGGGTGTTGGCGGCAGGAGCCGCGCCTTGCGGTGCAGAGGGGGAGCTTCCGCCGCAGGCGGTCAGAGTCAGGGCCATTAGCCACAGACTGATCAGCCCAAGGCTTAACATTTTCATGCGTTTCATCGTTGTGTTCTCTCCTTTTATTACCCGTAATCCGTCGGATCAGACAGCTTATCTTTCCCATTTCACAAAAATAACTTCTGCCGGACGCTATCTGTTCCAACAACATCATCTTTCACAAAAAAAAGCGCCCCGATGTTCCGGGACGCTTGCGCTTGTATATACCAAAGTAGGGGATGGGCCTGGTCAAAGAAAGGGCGCATCTTGCTTAAGCATTCCTACGCTGGCATTACCCAGATCAGGTTGTAAGGGTCAGTGTCTTGGGACACACTCTCAGCCGGCCGATTCCAGCACCCCTGGCATTGTATAGTCGAATGGGTTATTCATTCGGGTTGACTACGACGATTATATGCTTAGAAGGCGGGTCTGTCCAGCATGGGGGAAGAAGTGACGGTTCATTTGCCAAACGACAGGGTACACTTTTAATGTGAGCTTTGGTCTGGAAATGACCATGATCTTGCGGAAACCAATTCACAGGAATTCTAATTTGCAAAAAGGAGTTGTTGTACCGTGGGTAAAACGGAAACATTGGATCGCAGCCAACTGGAACAAGCCATTGTAAAGGCTTTGGATAACAACAAATTCTGCTCGTTGGGTACGGTGGAAGGCAGCAAGCCGAAGGTGCGCTATATGGCTCTTTTTAACGAAGGGCTGAACATTCATCTGGCGACAGATCGCAAAACACATAAGGTAGAAGAGCTGAAGGACAATCCAAACGCTTATCTGCTGCTGGGCTATGAGGTTGGCGGTACGAAGGAAGTTGTAGAGGTCGAGGCTACAGTCCGGGTAACGGCTAATGAGGGATTACGCAAACAGGTGTGGAACGACTCCCTAAAAGAATGGTTTTCCGGCCCGGATGATCCCGATTATGTCATTCTGGATGTAAACCCGACTCGCATTGAGTATGTGGGTAAGCAAACTGGACGTCAGGTGTGGGAGAAATAGAAACGGATAGAATAGGAGGAAACCAGCAATTCTCCGAGTTATTTGGGAGGTTTGCTGGTTTTTATATTCTCGGAAATTTATTATTTCTTCATAAATAAGTGGAGTAAATGACTACTTTTTTTCCTGGTGTTGGATTAAAATAGGAAAGGTGGGTTCAAAGCTTACATATATGTGCAAAAGTATGTGTATAACGCCTACACCTTATGAGGAGGGATATATTTTGTTATTTCATAAAAAATGGTTTAAAGGCTTTACAGCAGCAGCCGTAGCCAGTAGCATGCTGGTATTTACAGCCGCTCCGTCCTGGGCTGCCAATGATTCTCGGGAGAGCTCTACAGTGAATTTGCGCATCATGGAAACAACGGATATTCACACCACGTTGATGAACTACGATTATTATGCAGACAAGGAAATTAACGAATATGGCTTGATTAACACTGCCGGACTGATTCAGCAGGCGCGCAGTGAAACGAGAAACAGCCTGTTGTTTGATAACGGCGACTTGTTGCAGGGCGGTCCGTTGGGCGATTATATGGCCAGAAGCAAAACCTTCGAGCAAGGAGGCCGTGTCCATCCTGTTTACAAGATGATGAACTTGATGGGCTACGATGCGGCTACCCTGGGAAACCACGAGTTTAATTATGGCCTCGACTTTTTGGAGAAATCGCTCAAGGGAGCCGATTTTCCTTACGTAAATGCGAATGTTTATGCTGACATCGGGGGCCAAAGCACTAAAAATTATTTTACCCCTTATCGGATTCTTGATAAAACGGTAACGGATGAAAAGGGTGATGATTATACGATCAAAGTGGGCGTAATCGGCTTGGTAGCCCCTCAAATTATGCAGTGGGATGAAGCCAATTTGAAGGGTCAGGTCGTTACGAAGGATATTGTGGAAACGGCGAAAAAGTTTATTCCTCAAATGAAAACCGAGGGTGCCGACATTATTATTGTGCTGGCACACACAGGTTATGAGGATGTACCGCAAACTCCATTGATGGAGAATGCCGTTAAATATTTGAGCCAGGTGGAGGGAATTAACGCTATTCTATTTGGACATGCACATAAATCTTTCCCCGGCCCTGACTTTAAGGGAATGAGGGGTGTAGATCTGGATAAAGGAACGATTAATGGCGTACCGGCTGTAGAAGCTTCCTCGTGGGGCAAGGAGCTAGGCATTATTGACCTGAGTCTGGAAAAGAAAAAAAACGAGTGGAACGTAACTAATTCTCAGTCTGAGGTGCGTCCAGTTGTGAATACCAAAAATCAGGCTGTGCGGATTATTCCTGACTTTAAACTGATAGATGCGATCAAGGATGAGCATAAAGGAACGCTGGATTATGTTCGTCAACCGGTAGGAACCACAACCGCTCCGATTAACAGTTATTTTGCATTAGTGCAGGATGACCCCTCCATTCAGATTGTGACGAATGCACAAAAGTGGTATGTACAAAACCATCTTAAAGGGACCGAATACGAAAATCTTCCCGTATTGTCGGCTGGCGCCCCATTCAAGGCTGGTGGTCGAAATGGTGCCGAGTATTACACCAACATTCCAGAAGGCACGATAGCCATTAAAAACGTGTCCGATCTGTACGTGTACCCAAACACGGTTCAGGCCGTAGAAGTTACCGGTGCTGAAATTCAGGAATGGCTGGAATGGTCTGCGGGCCAGTTCACCCGTATCGATCCAAAGAAAACCGAGGAACAATCGCTGATTAACAAGGATTTCCCGACCTATAATTTCGATGTTATTGACGGTGTGAAGTACCAGATTGATGTGACTCAGCCTGCACGATATGATGCCAAGGGAACCGTTATTAATCCTTCGGCTCATCGTATCAAGGATTTACAATACAACGGGAAAGCGATTGATCCCGCACAGAAATTTATCGTAGCGACCAATAACTATCGTGCTTCCTCATCCAAACTGGCGAACCCGGACGGCAAACGCATTGTGCTGGCAGCGCCGGATGAAAGCCGCCAAGTCGTTATTGATTACATTCGTACGAACGGAACGATTAACCCGGCTGCGGATGACAACTGGTCTATTGCTCCTTTCGATGAGGCTAAGGTTACCTTCGAATCCTCGCCTAATGCAAAAGACGCGCTTGCCGGAAATCAACAAATTTCATTCCTGGGCAGCGCGGCTGACGGATTTGCCAAATATAGCCTGAAATCTGGCGTGAAGTCCAATGCAGCAACGACTTCTGTAAAGGAAACCGTGGCTCCAGCAAAAGCAACAGCGGAGCCAGCCGTAAAAACAACTAAACCTGCGGTTGCTAAACCAGCTAAAACAACCAAACCAAAGACTTCCAGGTGAATTTTTTATACTAATGTGTAGAACAGGATCTACATCTCTTAAAGGGGTGCCCAAAAAGCTACGGAAATGGCTATGGGCACCCCTTTGCTTTTAGAGAAGGATATTTGTTTGGCTCTTCGCTCTATTGGATGGGTAGACCACAGTAGAATCGTTTCATAGATTAGCTTCACTCTAAAAGATCTATTACAATCTTGTATAAAAAGGGAGGAGGAAAACACGGTTCTCGCTCCTCCGTGCCACAAGAGATGGCATACGCATTTTGTTCGCTACCATGTAGACCATCGCAATGAGATTGTCCACATTACGGTAGCCGTGGGCTCGTCGTTTGGAGGCCTGTACCCGACCGTTAATCCCTTCCAGCAGACCATTGGTCATGCGGCTGTGGAACCAGCGAAGAATCCCTTCTTCAGGGGACTGTCTTTCAAGGTTTGGAACTCTTTTTTCTGCTCGACGGTTAGCTTTTTCCGCTAGTCTTGCTCTGGTGGGTATTAATCCGGGTTATTCTCCCACACAGTACACCAATGAATTGGTTTATTTTGATAAAGAAAATTTGAAATATAGAACTATTCTTTTGAGTGGATATTTATTATCAACCGTCGAATACAATAATATGGCATACACTTTATATGTGAACAGTAATGATAATTCTGTAGGTATCTATGTCATTGACTGTACTTGCTAAAAATCAGTTCCATGAAATGTAAAAAGAGACACACTTGACTCTCCGCGTAAAATAGAAGTACCACCAACGACCCTACGCAGG
>NZ_JBSHGA010000018.1:0-63798 GCF_053617595.1 Paenibacillus sp. NPDC055715 | reverse complement strand
TTTCCACTGATCATCTTGGATTTCGTATCGTCTCTTCATACTTCTTAATTTACCACGATTTAACTTTGTTTTGTAGTTTGAATACACGCCCTAGACAATCGAAGATCTTTCATCCAGAAATTCGGATGGGGAGCAGCCTGTAAGCCGTTTAAATATTCGATGAAAATAGGAAACATCACTTACGCCACGTACTCTGAAATTTCACGAATCGTCAGTCCGGACTTGGTCAACCATCAGTCAGCCATCATTACATAGTAGCTCGGGCGTTCAGTCCATTGGTAGTACACACGACTTGATCCGTTCGTGTAGCATATCGTAGCATCCGAGCTTGATCAGCAGAGGCTGTTCTGTATTCAGTAGGGGGATTGCGTGGTTCGTACATGTTTTGCGGCAATGTATCACATACTTGGTATGAAAAAGCGTAGGAATGCTCTTGCCAAGAATAAACTTGCAACCGTTCACCCAATATACACCATTTTCAAAAGTAACCAAAGTAAACTGTAGTACATCCATCATACTATAGTTCATAGTCTTGACGCACGGGTATAGGTAAATGGAACTATAAAGGTTTAATAGATAGAGAAGTGAAAGTGGACACAAACCAAACAGTAAGACAATCAGGAGGATGACATACTATGCTTAAAACGAAAATTATCTGTACTATGGGACCTGCCTGTGACTCCATTCATTTGTTAAAAGAAATGATCCAGGCCGGTATGACAGTAGCCCGCTTGAACATGGCTCACGGGGAGCTGGAAGATCACGTTAAACGTATTGAAAATGTGCGGCAGGCTGCCAAGGAACTGAACACCTTTATTCCTGTCATGATGGATATTAAGGGACCGGAAATACGGATTGGCAAGCTGAGAGAGGCATCTTGTCTACTGAAGCCAGGTAGCCAGCTTATTTTGACCACGGAAGAAATTTTGGGGGACGAGCATCGTATTTCGGTCAACTACCCGGATATGCCGAAAGATATCAAAGCAGGCGACCGCATTCTCATTGATGATGGCTTGGTCGATCTGACCGTAACCTCCATTGAGGGAACTGAAATGATTTGTAATATCGTAAGCGGCGGTATTTTAAAACCGAGAAAAGGTGTGAATCTGCCAGGAATTCATACCACACTTCCGGGCGTAACAGAGCGCGATGTAAAGCACATCCAATTTGGGGTGGAGCAGCGTATTGAGCTTATTGCGGCTTCTTTTGTGCGTAAAGGCGATGATATTCGTGAGATCCGTGAGATTTTGAAGGGACATAACGCCGAGCATGTACAAATTTATTCTAAAATTGAAAATGCCGAAGGTATGGAAAACCTCGATGACATTATCAAGGCTTCGGATGGAATTATGGTAGCCCGTGGTGATCTGGGCGTCGAAGTGCCGATTCAGGACGTACCTGTGATGCAAAAGGAAATGATCGACAAGTGTAATCTGGTTGGCAAGCCGGTGATCGTAGCTACACACATGCTGGAATCCATGCAGGTAAACCCGCGTCCGACGAGAGCCGAAGTTAGTGACGTGTTTAACGCCGTTATGCAAGGAGCCGATGTGGTTATGCTGTCGGGCGAATCCGCTGCGGGTAAATACCCTGTCGAGTCCGTACGGACGATGGCTGCCGTAGCTGCCAGAGCTGAATCGCAATTTGATTATCAGGAGCAGTTCGATAAGCGCAGAGCACGCCAAAGCACGAACATTACCGAGGTCATCAGTCAAGGTGCGGTTAGTTCGTCCCTGGAGCTGAATGTCAAAGCGATCATTACTTCTACGGCCAGCGGTTTCACGGCCCGTATGGTGTCCAAATATCGTCCGAAAGCACCGATTATTGCGGTCACTCCAAACGACACCGTATTAGCCAAAATTTGTTTGTTGTCTGGTGTATTCCCAGTTAAAGGAGATAATGTAGCGACGACGGATGAAATGTTCGAATCCTGCATCCGTAACGCCCTGAATACAGGGTACATTCAGATAGGTGACACGATTGTGCTGTCGGCAGGCGTTCCTGTCGCCGAGGCTGGTGCCACCAACCTGATTCGAGTACATCAAGTGTAAGCGTAGATACAGACAGTAGAAAGGCGCTGATCCCCAACGGGTTCATCGCCTTTTTACATGGACTTATTTTTACAGTCCGAACACACTTTTAGCAACGACCTGTGTCAATTCTGCCCTATGAGCTTGGTACTGCTCAGGCGTAATACTTTTGTTGGCCAGTCGTTGATCTAGCTGCTCCGTCAACTGAGCCACCTGCAAATCAACGACAGCTTGAGCGTCCCTTTCATTATATTGTGCAATATCTGCCAAGGTTTGACCGTCATACAACGCATCATACAATTGCTCATCCGAGGATACACCCAGTGTTTCCAGCAACTCATTATCCTTGGAAGCTTCACTATCCTGTACCTGGAGGGCTCTCTCTGGAGCCAGTGCAGCAGCATTGGCCCGACTTCCCCATGTAGAGGACTGCCCAATAGACAACGCCAGCAACAAGGTGCAGATGATCATGATTCGTTTTCGATTCATAAGTGTAAAGTCTCCTTTTGATTTCTTTAAAACTCTGACAGGGGGGAACGGTATATAGATATCCAACGGGAGTAATATTCATGCCTTTAGCCCATCCGGTTTTTATGTAGTTACCAGATTCTTGAATACATCATACACGCCCAATCTTAGCGCCAGCTTAATACTCGTTTAAAATAAACTAAAAGTACACATTATCCTTCGGACCCTGTTTTTTTTCTGGACCAGAGTTTTCGTATCCCGTGAATACAGAGCAGCAGCAAAGGCAAAAAAAGGCCTATAGATAACGTATAAGATACCCATACTGTCCCATCCCACTTTTGTTGGTAAGGAACATTCGGATATATGACGACCGACATGACGACCAAGATCATCCCGAGAGGTAAAATTAGAGGCCGATAATCTTTCAAATTAAAAATTTGAGCTATGGCCAACACAATTACGTATAAATATATAGTGATCCTAAAATAGAGCGAAATAAACCACATGATGGCCATGATGGCTTCGATGCGCTGCAGAAAACTGCCGATGCTGATTTTTTGGGCTAACGAATAGCTTGGAAATATACTTCTTGCCGTTGAATCAGGTCCTAAAACCAAAATCGACAATGCAACAATCAGGGCCATCATCAGCCCGCCAAACATGCTTCCGTTGAAAAAAGCTTTACGGGCTTTATCGATACGATTCACAGCCGGAAAAATCATTAACAAAACGATATGGGGTAGAAACAAAACACTAATAAAGGATAGCGCAGCAGGCCAGATCGGTCCTATTCCTGCCTCCAACACGGGCTCGACATTTTCCAGTTTGATCTCAGGCGAAATTAAAATAACCAAAGAAATATAAAGAAGGATAAAAAAGGGGAACAATAGTTCGGCAGAACGGGCGAACGTTTCAATTCCAAGCCATGCCCCCATGACTACAATGACCGCAAAAAGAATATTCACGGATTGAGCCGGCGTTTGCGGCATGATTTGGGTGGTTAGAAAATTTCCTACATCATACAATACTGAGGCAGGACCACTCAAGAAAAGAGTAACGATAAACAGAAGAGAAACGGTTTTGCCCAACCATTTTCCGAGAAGGGTTTCAATGATCTCAGCCAATGTCATCCGTGGATAAAGGGTCGCTATCGTGTTGTAAATCCATACAAGGAAAAAACCGGCTCCCACCCCAACGAGCGCGGCGATCCACGCATCCTGTTTGGCCACGAAGGCCATGCCTGAGGGAATGACCAAGACTGCGCTACCGATCGTAAATAAAGTCGTTAAGATCATAAATTGACGTCCGGAGATTTTGACTTGCTTAGGCACCAATTTCACCTCGTCTTATTTTATTAGACCGATATGGGTTAGGAAATCGCTGAATGGTCTATACACGGCTGTGATCCAATCCAGAGGAGTAGGAATAAACCCACTTAATGCCCTGGCGCTGCTGATTCCGACCCCAAGAAGGAGCAGGATGGAAAACAGCCAAAGCTCTTTTTTTAACCCCTTTTTCCACATGTACGGGACCTCAAACATGCTGATTGCAGCAGCGACCAGCAATATGCCCAGAACGTTCACTATTTTAGGCAGCATCTTTCAACACCTTCTTTGGTAGGTTAATCCTTAATATCATCCAGGAATGAGCTTCCAATCGTGCCCAAGCGCCGAATTTTGAAATCGACCTTGATATCTACAGGCAATTCTGCAAAATGCTCACGATCCCAATTTTTTTTCAGTGAATTCCAGATCTTCGGATCAGCGCGGTGAATGGCTTCACCGAATCCGAAAATGTCAGATTTATACGATTTTTGAGCTTTTCTGACGGCTGATTTCATAATCTCTTCGATCTTTTCTTCCTCTTTCTTCTCCAGCTCATAAATCGTGCTCACTTTGGTCAAATCCAGCCCCTGACACTCGACTTCTCCTACATTGGCCTCGACCTGCATTTTAACATTGATCCGGGGCTCTCCCCTGTTAACGCTCCCTTTTATGGCGGTTTGGGTCCGAATGATTTCTGTGACGACTTTGCCGCCTCCGGGGCAGCCCACAAAGCCGACAGAGCTTTGCACTTTGCCGAGAATGTCGTTGTAGCCTCTGCTTTCAGTTTCGTTTAACCATCCGATTAACTTGTCTTTTCTGAACACAGCAAGTCCCGAATACTGTAAACGGACAGGCGGGTCGATCTTTTGAACATTGCTTTTCGATTCTCCCATTTCTGTATTGCCAACGATCCGAAGTCCTGTCAAGATAGGCTGCATTCCTTCGCTGGTGAGAGCTGCAATCAATTCATCCAAGGTTACTGTCATACTGGGCGACCAATTTTTCTCCGATGATTCCAGGGAGGAGAAAAGGTCATTCGCCGGAATCGGGTCCAGGGGTGTCATAATTTTCAGTGTGTCCTCTGCACTGGCGTCCTTTGACACCACAATATAAAAATCGGTGCGGAGCTGATGATCCCTTGAGAGTAAATCCAGAGTTTTTGCCATCCCCTCCCTCGCTATCGACTCACCGATTACGCATATGCGCAGGTGAGAAAAATACATTTTCCGGGGACTAAGCGTCGTTATTTTCCGGATGGCTTCAAACACGGTATCCGCTTCCACTGTGTACAACGTGGCTGGAGCCCCGCCGCCTGCTCCTTTTTTAGCTGATACTTCTCCGGGGTCCACAACTTGGACGGAGACACGGAATTGATCTCCATGTTTATCGATCCCCATACCGACGGCGATAGCAAGCTCATTCAGCTCCCTACGGTCCCAACAGCCCGTTAGAAGCAAGACGAGTGTAAGAATCAGGAACAGAAATGCCGTCTTCCGTTTCATGATTGTCTACTCCTTTCTGTCTGTTCCTGTCTTCTCCACTTTATTCCCGTGGTTTCCGGGGCGGGGTGCTGTTTCGGCGATTCACATTCTTCTGGCCAATTAGCCGGGGACGTGTAATCATCATCCAGTGAGGAAGCCGAAAGATGGTATCCTTGGTGTCCGACGGTATTAGAGGGGCAAAAGGAGCCATATAGGGAACGCCAAACGAACGAAGGCTGCACATATGCAGGATGAGGGCAATGCCACCGACGATAATCCCGAATAGTCCAAATGAAGCGGCAAGCCCCATCAAGGGAAAGCGCAGCATACGAAAAGCGATGGACATATTATAGGCAGGTAGAACGAAGCTGGAAATTGCAGTAATGGATACGACAATAACCATCGCAGCAGATATGATGCCCGCCTCGACAGCCGCTTGTCCGATGACGAGCGTGCCTACGATGGAGACAGCTGCCCCGATATACTTCGGCATCCGGACGCCGGCTTCCCGTAATATTTCAAAAGTCAATTCCATCATGAGCGCTTCGATAAAGGCGGGAAAAGGAACGGACTCCCGCTGTGCCGCCAGACCGATCAGCAGTGAGGTTGGCAGCATTTCCTGATGAAACGTAGTGATGGCAATATATAAGGACGGACCAAGCAGGGAAATAAAGACCCCGATGTAACGAAGAAGCCGAATGAAGCTGCTGATGTCCGCACGCTGATAATAATCCTCCGCCGCCTGCAGGAAGGAAACAAACAGCGCGGGTACGACAAGCACAAACGGGGTTCCATCCACCAATATGGCAATCTTCCCTTCCAAGAGATTGGCGGCGATGACGTCCGGGCGTTCGGAGTTGTACACTGTCGGAAAAGGGGTAAATGTTTCGTCCTGGATTAACTCCTCGATATACCCGCTTTCAAGAATGCCGTCTACATCAATGCGATTCAGTCGTTCATGCACTTCTTCGACCAATTTATGGTTCGCGATTCCCTTGATATACATGACTGCGACATCGGTTTGGGTCACACGGCCGATTTGTTTTGTTTCCAGCCATAAATTCGGATCTTTAATCTTACGCCGGATCAAGGCCGTATTCGTGCGCAGTGCTTCAGAAAATCCTTCTCGCGGCCCACGGACGACATTTTCAGAGGCAGGCTCGGTGACCCCGCGATCTTTCCATCCTCGTGCGCTGGCCACGATTCCTTGCGTCTCACCGTCAATCAAAATGATTGCATCTCCGGACAACAGAGCGTTATATAAGGTTTCAAAGTCGGTAACATCCCGGATGTCGCCGATGGTCAGGGCGTAATCTTTCAAAATCTGCAGGACATGGGATGAGGTTTGAATCTTGAGGTTCACATCCTCGGACAAGCTACTGTCCAGCATCATCGACTCCATGATGAAGTCAGAGACTACGTTTTTATCAGCCAAACCGTCGGTATAGAGGATCGCAATGGTCTGGTCACCATCTTTACCGATACGAACTTCTCTTATGATGATGTCGGTGCTGTTGCCGAGTGCTTGTCTGATCCGCTGAAGGTTTGCCCCGATATTTGCACTGAGTTGCTCCTCTGAATGTGCAGAATTACTCTTGTTGTGCTGGACGGGTGGCTTTTTAAAATGGTTGTGGCTGCTTCTTTTCCGAAGGCGCATGAACGTTCTCCTTCTCCTTGCGGATGCTTTTTTATCCAGTATGGACGTAACGAGCTTCTTATAAACTCACTATTGAAATTCCGATGATTTGGAGGGGGATATGAAAAAATCTTCACTAATAAAGTTGTCGGAAAAGGATGTCCTCGGTCAATACTCGTATGTAAATCACGGGAAAGGAATTTCAGCCAATATTAAGCAATCCCTGACCGTCAGTTTGGATAGCGGCGGCAAACTGTCCGGCGGAGCGAACAGTACATACAGGAAAGCAGTATGTAAACGGTGAAGAGGTAGCTGTTAATGACCGCGTTACCTTTAATCCGAGAGAGCTGCTGACGAGCGAGGTTTATCTCGGTAAAAGCCGCTTTGCCGCCGATGCTAACCTTAATGACAGTCTGGATGAGGTCCAATTGTATAATAAAGCGCTGACAGCAGATGAAATGAAGGCATTGGCAGGTCTTTGATGCTGATAGAACAGTACGTAACAGAGTAGATGCAGGAAACGAGCTTATTTTAGGAAAAAGTTCGTTTCCTGCATAATGTTTTTTGTATATTTATTTTTCGTTTGCTGGTATAATGAGAAGCAGTTGTGGATATACTGTTTTAAGGTAGGCGTTGATGACTGGCTTTCGCCTCATGTCTACAATTTAGACACATAAATAGAGAATAAGAGCACGCTGCATAATTTAAATTCACCAGTGCTTGCGTTTTCAATACACTTATGGTAATATGAGTATATTGAAGTTGTGACCTGAATTCGCATATTGTAGAGGGTTGTTGTTATAGGTTGAAATAACCTTGTGCAATATGTGAATTTTTATTTGTAAAAAATAAAGGTCATATAAATACATTTTGGAGGTAATTCCATGCAAACAGGTACAGTAAAATGGTTTAACGCAGAAAAAGGTTTCGGTTTCATCGAGGTTGAAGGTGGAAGCGACGTATTCGTACATTTCTCCGCAATCCAAGGCGACGGTTTCAAATCTTTGGACGAAGGCCAACGCGTAGAATTCAACGTAGTTGAAGGAAACCGTGGACCACAAGCTGAGAACGTTGTAAAACTGTAATTTTAAATTACAGTCTACTTCAAATGCCCCGAACATAGCGTTTGGGGCATTTGTTTTTCTGTTTACAAGGCCGTTTTTGAACTGATTACATCTTATCGCTTTATAAATCATGAAGAAAGAGGGATGTTTATGTACAATTCACGGAAAAAGCCAATGGATGAGATTCCTGAGGAAATTACAACTGTCTGGAATTGCGCCAGCGATACGTGCAATGGATGGATGCGGGATAACTTCGCTTTTTCTGTCGAGCCGACATGCCCCATTTGTGGATCTGCCATGGTGAAGGGCGAGAAAAAGCTGGCCGTTTTGAATAATACGAGCTTTAATCATACCAAACAATCCTAATTGGATATACGTTTGTAGTGAAGGATGCCCCAAAGCCGCTAACGGCGCTGAGGTGTCTTTTTTGTTTTTTTGAACATTTGAATATCCGGGCGTAAATCAGAATCACGTAGGGAATATAAAGTGAAGGCCATGCTATGGACAGAGGCTGCAAAGCCCTGATCACGTACCTAGTCGCGAAAGCTCTGGTTGACGGGGGTGGCAAACAATAGTTCGTCAAATGAAGTGACCAGTTGGGGTCGATGTGTCCGCAAGCCGATCATAGGTGTAGCTTTGCCACGGTCGATCCGACCTGCCGAATCCCCGAAGATCCACCTGAATACAGCGATACCCGTAGGAAGGCAGCAGAGCTACCTGATATTCGTACATTTGATGATCCAGCGGCCAGCCATGCACCATCAGAACGGGGATGCCTTCTCCTGTATCTTCCACATACAGCTTGACCCCATGTTCCATCTCAATATAATATCCCACTGTGTTCCCCCTTTAGAAACTACGGAATTTCGTTCTCTCCCACATTTATGTAGCTAGGGCTTAGCCCATTCGAAAAAGGGATAAGACAGTCGCCTTCACATCAAATTCCTGCTGGTTTATTTTTATTACAGAATCTTTTTTGTTATATTGTCTCCCCGTACACGAACCATGAGCCTGTCCCTTGCTGCTGTGAAAGCAGAGGACAGGCTTATGGTTTTCCCGATCCGTACAGGGAAGCCGGAGGAAATTTATTCACATGGAGTTGCAATGTCTAATTAACAAATGGTACTTAATAAATGAAGTTTATTGAGTTACAGCTTATTGGAAGAGGGGAGACTTGAATGCATCTTCTTTAGCATGCCCCTTAAATGCATCTTCTTTAGCGTGCCCCTTAAATGCATCTTCTTTAGCATGCCACTTGAATGCATCTTCTTTAGCATGATCCTTGAATGCATCCGCTTTATCCCATTCTACCGGTGGCTTGGATGGTTTAACGCCGTTCACCATATCTGTTATCCTTTGCTCCAGATTAGAGACACGGTGGTTATATTTGGCGTCTGTAATCTTGCCGTTTTGTTTTTCCTCAGACAGTTTTGCTTTCATATCAGAAACCATCACATCAATAACAGAATTCACGCTCACGCCTTGTTCTTCAGCAATTGCTGCGAGTGTTTTACCTGATTTCAACTGTGCCTTCAACTCGCTAGAGGATAATTTCAATACTTCCAGAAGAGCTTTGTGCTCAGCAAAATTTCCCCCTCTGATGACATGCCCGTTAGCGTCGCCATGGTTGCCTGCAATTGAAGCCCTCTCAGGTGTAAATGAAGCAGCATGGGCTGCGCCAGTGGAGTACAGTGCTCCACCTCCTAAAAATGCCAATGCCATCGTTCCTGCTAAAATCGCTTTCTTAGTGTTCTTCATCTCATTTTCCACCTTTCGGGTTATGGTTTGCTTGGTACGAATACATCATAAGATATCAACGTGAATACTACCTTAACGCAAACTGAACATTTACTGAATGAAATTTGGGCGACATGACTAGAAATTTAAAATAAACTTGCATATAGTGTATTAGGTGATATAATACACTATATGCACATTAGATGCAGCGGATTAGGGGGAAACACCCATGGAAGAACAAAGGGTTGGCTCGCTTCGGTTTTTAATTGATTTTAGCCAGCCATTATATGAACAAATATTAAATCAGGTACGAAGCTCCATTGCCAAAGGGGAGATTGAAATGGGAAGCAAAATGCCGTCTGTTCGTGATCTGGCACAGGAATTGCGTATGAATCCGAATACTGTGATGCGGGCGTATCAGGAGCTGGAGAGGGACGGACTGACCGAGAAGCGGCGCGGCTTGGGAACCTACGTTACGTCGTCCAGTGAGCGGGTAGACAACTTTCGGGAACAACTGGCCCTGACGTATATAGATCAGTTCCTGAGACAGATGAACAGTCTGGGGCTGTCATGGGAGAATGTACAGCGGTATATAGCAAGCAAACAGAATGGGAATGATGAGGAAGGAGGCGAAGGGTCATGACGGAATCTATTGTGGTCGCGAACCATATCACGAAGCAATATGGCAGTAAAAAGGCGCTAGATCAATTGGATGTCGTCATTCCTGCGGGCCGCATTGTAGGGGTGCTTGGGCCCAATGGCTGCGGTAAATCCAGCTTTTTTCGAGCGATCACCGGATTAATTCAACCGGATGGAGGCAGTCTTGAGGTGCTGGGGCAAAAGCCCAGCTGGGAAACCAACCGTGGCATATCCTACCTGCCTGACCGGGCTCGCTGGTACCCCAATCATACGGTGCAGCAGACACTGGAGTGGGGACAGTCCTTTTTGCCCGGCTTTAATATGAAGGATGCGCATAAGCTGGCTGATCATATGGACGTGGAGCTGGATCTAAAAATGGCCTGGCTGAGTCGTGGGCAGGAGGCACGTGTGCTGTTGATTTTGTGTCTGGCGCGTGAGGTTCCGCTTATGATTCTGGATGAACCCTTTTCTGGCATTGATGTTCTCTCCAGAGAGGCAATCGTAGCCGGTATTATTGATTATTTGGAGGATCGGCAGCAATCCATACTCATGAGTACGCATGATATTCAGGAAGTGGAAGGCTTGTTTGATTACACGGTGATGATGGATCGTGGACGGGTGATATGGTCCGGTGATTCGGATGATCTACGTGGAGAGCATGGCTCGCTGAATCAGGTGTTCCGAAATTTGTACAAAAAGGAGTGGAAGGCGTGAATTCATCCGGGCTGTTCAAAGATTTAATACGCCATGAATTTCGAAATAAGGGAAGCTGGAGAAAGCAGAGCCGCAATCGACTGCCCAGATCGTGGAGACTTGTATATTTCTCACTATTTCTAATTGTGGCGTTCGTTATTTCCTTGTATTTCGCGCTTCACAACCAACTCGAATTGACAAGGCTATGGTATGTCACCCTGGGATTGCCGTACATGATCATTTTTATGGGCGTGGGTATTCTGAGGAGAGAATGGGAAAATGACACTTACGGATGGTGGCTGACCCTTCCCTATCCGCGAATGTGGCTGATCAGCGCCAAATGGATTGCTGCCATTTTACATGCCGTAGCCGTGATATTGATCTTGTTTGTGGTGGGTTCTTTGTACGCGCTGTTCATCTCATCGACCATACAGCCTTATACGTTTGCGGATGCAGTGTCTTTTGTCATCGTCGGATTTAACTGGTTTGTAGTGATTATCGCGTTCACGCCGTTCGTTATTGCGCTTGGTCTGCTGACAGTCAGTACAAAATTCAGCACATGGAGACCGATTAGCCCGATTCTCTGGATGGTGTTGATGGGTGGAGGGAGCTTCTTTTATTGGTCAAGCGATCAACGGCTTTATGAGCAGTTTAACCATATTCAGACAGGACAATGGTTTCCTTTTACTTGGCACTTCCCGGTTGCGGTGTTGATCAGTTGGGTTGCTGCATACGCATTAATCCGCTTGAACGCTTATTTGCTGGAGACAAAACTGTCAATTTAGTAAACGATCCAACGATATATATATATAGGAAAGGAATTTCACCATGGCGACGATATTCATCTATGTATTTTTGGCTGTTTTGGTGGGGCTAATGATCTGGTTGAGAACCAAAAGACGAGGGGAGCCGGTAAAAGGAAACGGAGTCCGCCTTTTGCTTCCCTTGTGTATCGCACTCCCACTCATGATGCTGTCTGTGTACCAATGTATGCATATTCCCGGTCAATCGCATGCGCTTCCCGCCTTTTGGGAGCTATTGGCTGCCGGGCTGTTAGGTGCGGTGTTTGGTTATGTCATTCTGCTGCATACGGCATATGAGCGACGGAGCGACGGACACATTTATCCCAAGCCGAACAAATATTTTAAATATATTATTATTTCCATTATCTTGATTCGCATGATGTTGACCCAGTATCTCAGCAGCTTAGGTACGTCCGAGATTAGTGTATTGGCGATTACGATGGCGCTGGTCTATATCTCCATCTGGCGAATTGGGAGCTTCATTAAGTTTCGGAGAACGTTATCGGTATAAAGGGTATAAATCGTGGAAAGAAGCGGGTTCTCTGTTCAAAAGCGTTCATTCGCTCGGTGATAGAGCCCGCTTCTTTGTGGTCTTATCATAAATTCATTTGTTAGCCCATAAACATACATTGTTATTCAACTCTGTATCCTTTATTCTAAGGTAGTAGCTTGCTGTTTGACGGGCTGCAAGTATAAAAGTTTGAAGGAGGGACATTGAGGTTTCAAAAGAATCCATCGGGGTTTAAAGGATAGGGTGGGATGTTGTAAACTATTTTTTTGTGATAAGTTGCAACTATAATTTTTACATAAAATGAAATCGTTTTCCATATTATTTTACAAGATGAGAGGGGCTTACATTCATGAAAAAACATACGGTTACCGCTGCACTTGCCGGCTTGCTCGTGCTATCTTCTGCTGTACCGGCT
Source organism: Paenibacillus sp. NPDC055715 (assembly GCF_053617595.1). Taxonomy (NCBI): domain Bacteria; kingdom Bacillati; phylum Bacillota; class Bacilli; order Caryophanales; family Paenibacillaceae; genus Paenibacillus; species Paenibacillus sp. NPDC055715. The sequence continues at coordinate 50,996 of NZ_JBSHGA010000018.1, read as the reverse complement.
TTAGCTGCCGAGGTAAAACCCGCTATAGGTATTCAGGTTTGGGTAGATGGCAAGAAAGAGGCTTACAAGATCGCTCCTATCGTGAGAAATAAGCAGGTTTTGATTCCTTTGAGACAACTGGCTTCCAGTTTGGGGATTCCGCTGGATTCCAAACATATTACGTTCAATACGGCGCGTCAAAGCACGACAATTCGTTATGATCAGGCGACGGTTGTACTGGTGTCTGGCAGTCCGGAAGCGCAAATCAATGGGATTAAGGTACCGCTGTCCACTTCGACCCTCTTGACGAAACAAGGGGTAACCTATGTTCCGGTCGATGTCATTAAAGAAGCGTGGGGCAAGCAAGTGATTTGGGACCCGGCCAGCCAAACGGTGCAAATCGGGGTGAGTAATAAGGATAAGGTCGTTGAAATCCTGAAAAGCTTTGAAACCGGAGATACGAAAGCGGCCGAGACTTGGATCAGCAAAGATCAGTACATTCAGCACAATCTGGGCTTTGCCAGCGGTAGAGATGCCTTGCTGCAAGGAATAAGCCAATTAAAGGAAGCTAATACAAAGGTTGAAATCCACCGTGTGCTTCAGGATGGGAATTTTGTAGCGGTTCATTATAAAACGACAATTGCAGGGAAATCAAGCATTGTCTTTGATATTTTCCGCTTTGATAGCAATGGTAAAATTGTTGAGCATTGGGACAACATTCAGGATTCGGCTCCAGCCAATCCAAGCGGACGTACGATGATTGACGGGGCAACTCAAATCACAGATCGCAATAAAACCGAGACGAACAAAGCGTTGATCCGCAAGTTTGTCGATGATATTCTGGTTGGCAAGAACCGCGCTGCACTGGAAAGCTACTATAATGGTGATCATTACATTCAGCATAATTCCTTTTTTGGCGACGGCGTTTCCGTTCTGAAGCAACTATTCCCCGCAGCAGATGGAAACCAGGGAAATTCCTCTGGATATGATAAGGTTCACATGATCATTGGAGAAGGAAACTTTGTGCTGGTTGTGAGTGAAATCAAATTACCTGACGGAACCTCGGCTGCTGTCTATGATATGTGGCGTGTAGAGAACGGCAAAGTGGCAGAGCATTGGGATGTAGGTCAGAACGTTCCGCCTCAAGCAGAGTGGAAAAATACGAACGGCAAGTTTTAAAAACGGCAATCCCTTACGGTCGTTGATAATTTGCTTGATGATTTGTTAGGTTGAAAAATAAGCATGACGAAAAGAACTTCCAACCCGTGTTCCGGGGCAGTGGAAGTTCTTTTTTTTTTGCAGGATAGCGTGTAATTGGGGGCTTCTGCGGCGTTCATCAGGCATTCTGTTAATCTGGAGTGCTGAATGCTGCGCCTGCGGATTCTCTTTGGATGAGCGTAACGTACAGCCGTTCATGCTCCACGTCTTCCCCCGCTATGATTTTGAGAACTTGTTCGGCAGCTACTGCGCCCCATTTACGTTTGGAGTAATCAATGGTCGTCAAACGAGGCTGAATATATTGTGCCAGCTCAATATTATCAAAGCCAACGATATGAATGTCTTGGCCGATGGTAAGTTCCGACTGAGCCATTCGATTGTAAAAGCCTACGGCCATCTCATCATTGAGGCAGAATACCGCGACGGGTCCAGCATCCGGGCTGACATGTTGCTGCAAAATGATCTCGGCCGCCTGTTCGCCGCCCGATTTTTCAAAGTCGCCGCCAATCTCGATCATTTCGGCGGTGCCGCTGCGCTCAATCGTCTGTTTGACCGCCTGCATACGCTGCCATGAATCATAAGAGCCGTCTGGCCCGGTGACAATATACAGCTTGCGATGTCCCATTTCCAGTAGATGCTCTACTGCGAGAGCGGCACCTGCTTTGTTATCCAGTAGCACCTGGTTAATATTGGGATGATTCAACTCACGGTCAAGTACGACCATTTTATGCCCACGCTCAGCGTAGTTCAGCAGTTCCTGACTATCGAACGTCTGATCCAGTATGATGGCTCCATCGATCATGCGCTCCGGCAGCATTCGGTGAGATTGCCTGCCGCTGCATACGATAAGGTCATAGTCTTTTCGGTTCAAAATCTCCTTGATGCCATACAGCAATTCTCCATAAACGTCTCCACGGAAATCGGTTAGGAAGACGCCGACAATTTTGGTTTCCCTTTTTTTGAGATTACGTGCGGCGGCATTCGGCACATAGTTAAGCTCTTTGGCAATGGCTAAAATACGTGCGCAGGTCTCTTCCGTTACCTTATCACTGCCGTTCAAAGCGTATGAAACGGTAGATATGGAAACGCCCGCCTGTTTGGCGATATCTTTAATGCTAACCACATCGTTTCCTCCTTTTTCGCCAGTCTTATACTTGCTATTGTATATTTGATTACTAACCTTATTTTATGTTTGTTTCGAATATCGTAGCTGGACGTGCAAGCAGCAAATGGCAATGACGATCCCGCAAGATCGCCATTGCTTTATTGCCTATACCTGATTTATAAAATAATCTCCAGGCGGTGTACACCGTCATGGTCTGCTAACGCCTGCTCGAAGGTCTTGCGCTTGATGCGCAGGGCACCCGAACGGTAGCGATTGTCGTCGGTTGGCTCGTTCTCCAGCGGTGTTCCGTTCAATACCGCACGGCTTTGCTCACCGCTGTTATGCTCTTGCGGCATGCGGTAGATGAAGGTAACGGGTTTCCCGGCAAAGGAAAATTCAAATTCCAGTCCGTCGAGATCATCCGGCAGTACAGGGTCCAGGATCAGGTCTTCGCCCGACTGACGAATCCCAAGGATATTCGATATGAGCTGATTCATATAGATCCCCGGACCGCTGGAGTAGATTCTCCAGCCGCCTTTGACCGGAACGGCTCCTTCACGCAGTTCATCAAACCGCTCTTGTGCTTCGTAGCGGGTATTAAATTTGCCGTCCGAGCTGCTGAAATACGCGTTGCTCTGACGCCATTCGGCGTTTGGCACGGACGCTCGAATGCCGACCGGGTTGATGAGCTTCAGGCTGTGCCAAGCGTCATCTTTGCGACCGAGCTTGGCCATTGCTTCCGCGAAGCGGATATGGGCATGCACATATTGCAGCCCAACCTCGCGTCCGAAGTTGGCCGCTTGCTCTGCGCGCTTGAAGTGCGAACTCACACCGCCATCGTACTGTGCAGGGCGGTTCATCAGACGCACGCCATCCGGGCACAGGAACTGCTCGCGGATGAGCTGCTCATGAGCCAATGCTTGCTCCGGCGTGAGCAACTGGCTGATCATGCTGCGTGTCATCGGCAGCAAGCGGTAGTGAATCCCCGTCTCCGTATCGGACGGATGGAGCATCAGCTTGGACTGACCGGGCTCTTCCATATACACGAAGCCCGGGATAATACCGCTCTCCAGCATGTAGCGGTTAAAGTCCTTGCGGATGCCTTCGGCCATCTGGTGCAGATCCTGTGCGATCTCGGCGGCTCCGCTTACGATGCCTGCCGGGGCCTGTTCCAGCGCAGCAGCAAAGTTGCTAACTACCTGATAGGTAAGTGCAACGGTCCAACTGCTCGCCATGTATTGCTTCAGCTGAGCGTTGGCTGGTTGGAGTGTGTCATCCCAATCGCCGTCGCCGTAGGCCGACAAATGCGTATCATGAAGGAAATTCGCTCGAATATATTCGATTTCCTTCATCGCATGTTCCATGAGGGTCGCGGTCTGTTTTGTAAAATCAAAAGTATGCCGGTTAGTGTAGGGCACATTTTCTTCCAGAATACTGTAATCGCGGGTAGCGGTCAAATAATCTCCCAGTACCTTGAGCGGCCAGACGATAATATCACCGTGGCTCTCTTCTTGTTGAACACGAGTATAGTTGTCGAACATAAACCATTGCGGCCAGTTTCCGCTATCCTTGTACTGATGGCTGAACACGGTCAGCAGAATGGAACGGACTTCGTCAAACTTCTGCACGGCTGAAAAATATTCCACCGGGCCCTGACATACATCGCGTGTTCCCCAAGCTGCACCACCGTATTGCTCCAGACCATGAGGCACGGAATAGTGGACAAGCATATTGTGGGTATACCACCAGGCCACTGCATTAACACGGAACAACTCGCTGGTTTCATGTCCGCTACGCGTCAGATGGAAGCCGTTCATCAGCCCGGCAAAATATTGCCGATAGCGCTCACGCCCAGCATCAAAAGAGGCATCGCGTTCCACATGTGCATAGCCCTTCCCGGTCGAATGCCCATGCAGCCAGCCTTGCACGGTGCAGGTCCATTCGCTGCTGTCGCCTAGCTCTAGCACGACTAGAGATGCATCGGGGGAGGATGTACCCTGTAGCAGTGTGTGAGCGTCGCTCACTTGCTGTAACGGAGCGCCTTGTACCTGCATTTGGTACACCAGGTTCGGATAGGTTTCGGCGCTCAGGGAGGTTTGGTCTGCGCGGAAGAGCAGGGCCTCACCGTCCCGTTCCATATGGAACGGTAGCTCATATTCATTCACATGCATGGACATTTGCTGAGTCACGAGGAACGGATAGGCTTTGCCGCTTACCGAGCGCACATGAAGCTGTACTTCTGGTGTATCGGCGTTTGTATGGTTTGTAATGATGAGCATATCGTCAGCGGTTTTGTAATACCAGCGCACATAGTTAAAGCCAATCTCGAACAGGGAAGGCATCGTGAGCAGACGGTATTTCCCATGGATTCCGACATAGATACGTTGACCGGATGTTTTTGGAATATTGAGTGCATTACGCGTGTTTGTAATCATTTTATTGAAATTCGTGTTGCCGATCACAAGCTGGGAATTGAACACTCCGTACATATAGGAGGTGGTTGTAATGTTTTCTTCCTTACCTCCCGCGTAATGCCCGCCCATTAAAATATGCCCATGTGGACGCTCTACACGAAGCTCTTTGGATTTGAGTACGACGTGTTCATAGCTGTCCGTGAAAAAGGAAAGCAACGTGTCGCCGTCATGTTCTTCTTCCTGCCGTTTCGGGAAGAGCTGATCCAGCTCGGTTGTGGTCATATCCAGCGTGCGCAGTGGCTCCCCGATGTTCTGGGCTGGAGCCACACACCCAGCCTGGAGATGACTTGTAGCATGCGCCGGGATGGCGGTCTCGGAAGCAGTCTCCATAATAGTCGCTACTTCTTCGCGTGCTTTCGTCACCAGTTCCTGGTACTCCAGCTTTGTAACGGCAGACGGATGATTCGGCTGGAACAGTCCGTAAAAGGTAAAACGTGCTTCCCCGGCGAGCTTTATCCGCTCGGATTGCAATGCTATATAAGCGAATTCGTACTGGTACACTTCATTGGCGAGCGAATCACGGCGCAGTGCTTCCGGCTCGTTCGTTTCTTTGTACGAAAGACCAAAGAACTGAAATCCGTCCGTCGAATAACCGACGGTGCGGGTTAACGAGCCTTGCTGGATGTAAGGGAACGCCTGACTTTGCGGCTGGTTTTGACGGGAGCAAACCGTATAGCCTCTTTGTTCGTCATGGAAGACGGTATGGTCGATATATTGAGACAGATAAGCTTCATTACTGCGTACAGCCGCTATATCCGCAATGCCGATATCCTGACCATACACGATATCAGCTTCCACTTCATCGCCCTGTAGAGTTACATCCCAGAACCATACCCCGAGACGGCTTAGCGTGAATGTTACCTGATAGCCGACACCTGACGTAAAGCCTTCCCAAATGATCAGTTGATCCGTTTGCTGTACCATTCCGGGTGAGCGAACTCCGAGCAGGGGAGTGATGCTGACGCCGGACGGATGGTAGAGTCGTAAGTACAGGTTGTTCAGGGAACCGTCGACAGAATTGCTCAGCAGTTGATTGATCATGATTGAGCCCTGGGCCATTTTGTATACATCACCGCTGCTCAAGAAGGTGAAGGACAGGTCTCCAACCCGTAGCAAAATATTTTGATCCAGCCTTGTATTCATCAAAGGTTACGCCTCACTTTCCTGTTTCTTTCACTAACTGAAAACGTCCTTCGGTAGTATCTCGGCTATTAGGTCCTGTAAAGACGGCGAATTCACCGCTGTCACTATCAAAGCTCAGGTCTGCATGGTGATAGCGCAACTGAGGCTCGGTCAATGCAAATTCCACTTCCCGGCTTTCGCCCGGAGCAAGTAGAACTTTGCGGAAATCTTTAAGCTCTTTCATCGGACGAACCGTATCTCCGCTGATATCACGGACATAGCATTGAACCGTTTCCTCGACAGGACGTGTTCCTGTGTTCGTTACCCGTACCTTCACTGTCAGTGCTTGACCGGGAGTGAGGGTGTCGCTGGAAAGCTGTACGCTATCATAGGCTACTTTCGTATAGCTCAAGCCATAGCCAAAAGGGAATAAAGGTTCGTTCGGTACGTCAAGGTACTGGGACACGTAGCGTTCCTTTGTATTCGGGTCCAACTGCGGACGTCCTGTATTAAAATGATTGTAGTACACAGGTACCTGCCCCACCGAGTGCGGGAAGGACATCGTCAGACGACCTGTTGGTTCGGCATCGCCGTACAGCAGATCGGCAATCGCCGCTCCGCCTTCACCGCCGGGGAACCAGGCTTCCAGAACGGCATCTGCTTCTTCAATGACACCGTGCAGATCCAGTGGACGACCATTGAACAGCACGGCTACTATAGGCTTGTTCAGCATCTTCAGGCGTTTCACCAGCTCCAGTTGGGCTTGTGGCAGGCGAATATCCGAGCGACTGCCCGCTTCACCACTCATATCCGAACGCTCGCCAAGCGCCAGTACGATGATCTCTGCTTGGCTGGCAGCTTGCAGCGCTTCTGCATATTGTTCTTCCGATATTTCATCTATAGAGCATCCAGTCGCTACCGAGAGCAGCGAGGAGGATATTTTCGATTTGAATCCGTCAATGACTTGAATAGCTTCTTCTTGCGAACCGCTCCACGACCAAGAGCCAAGAATATCACCGCTCTCTGCAAAAGGCCCAATCAGCGCGATATGCTGACTGCGATTCAGTGGAAGAACGGAATCGTTTTTGAGCAGTACGCATGATTTGATCGCCAATTCCTTAGCAACCGCCCGGTGAGCTTCGCAGAACACGACTTCGCGTTCCCGCTCAGGGTCTGCGCCGCGCAGCGGATTGTCGAACAAGCCCAGCTTTTGCTTAAGCTTCAGCACACGCATGACCGCTTCATCAACGAGCGCTTCATCCAGCTGCCCGCTGCGAACCAGTTCAGGCAAATGCCCGTTATAGCAGGAGGTCATCATTTCAATGTCTACGCCTGCCAGCAGTGCTTTCTGTGCTGCCTCGCGCTCATCCTCGGCAATGCCGTGGGGAATAAGCTCCTTGATGGCGGCCCAATCCGAGATGAGCACACCGTCAAAGCCCCACTCATCGCGAAGCAAATCGCGCATCAGGCGCTTGTTGCCCGTCGCAGCTACACCCTCTACGGTGTTGAAGGAGGTCATCACCATTTCGCAGCCCTCATCTAGCGCGGCTTTGTAGGAGGGGAGATAATACTCGCGCAACTGCCATGCGGACAGATCGACGGTATTGTAATCCCGTCCGCCTTCGCCTGCTCCATATGCGGCAAAATGCTTCACGCACGCCGCCACCCGGTCCGTATCGTTCGTCAGGTCTTTGCCTTGAAAGCCGCGTACGAAAGCACGGGCAAATACACTATTAAGGTAAGGGTCTTCCCCTGTAGATTCCATTACACGGCCCCAGCGCGGGTCACGTACCAAGTCCACCATCGGGGCAAAGGTGACATGAACACCGGACACAGAAGCTTCTCTGGCAGCAATGGTAGCGCTCTCTTCTGCGAGCTGCACATTCCATGAACAGCCAATAGCCAGCGGTATGGGGAAAATCGTTTTGAAGCCATGTACAATGTCTGCCATAATTAGAAGCGGAATGCCCAGACGGTTTTTGCTTAGATGTGCTTGTTGAACACGAATGGCTTCCTCGGCTCCTGCGATGCCTAGCACCGATCCGACGTTACGGACCGTTTCTTCTGTGATCCCTAGAGATGCCATCGGTCCAGTAATTTGGTCGTCCGTTTCCGCATCTTCAAAAGAAACTCCCACGAGTTGGAGCAGTTGATCGACTTTTTCTTCAAGCGTCATATTTTGCAGATAGGAATTCAGTTGTTGCTCCATCATAATCCTCCGTAAGCTGCTCTGATTGCAGCTTTCTTTTTCAGATCCATGAGATTTTTTTGTTAAGACTGATTCAAAAAAGCGACGAACAGGCTCATACTTTACATAGAAGCTTAATATCCTGTCGTTTTATTAATCGAAACGTTTCTATTGCTTGGATTATATACGCTTTATAATAGAGAGTCAAATCGAAATGGAGGACCATTTTAACGAAAAAACAGTGATTTATAGATGAAATGAAAGAAAATAGGCATAATTCTAAACGAATAAAAAATAATATTTCTATTGAATACGATTTCATTTTGTTTTACAATGACTATCGAAACGTTTCTATTGATGATGGATATGGTCTTTATGCTTTCAACATATTTGCTATAACGGTATACTTTAACTACTGTATGTTTTTACGTTTGATTGAATCCGCTATCATATTGCGTGATCGGTAAACCGGTCATCTCGGGAGGAATTTGTATGATGAAAAGAACGTTAGGGATCATTTTGGCAAGCACCTTATTACTGGGGGGCGCACTGGCGGGCTGTTCGTCTAAGGATGAGTCATCCGGCAAGGACGCAAACGGAAAAACAACCATCACCCTATGGGGGATGGGAGCAGAAGGAAAGCTGCTGCCTGAGATTGTAAAGGATTTTGAAAAAGAAAATCCTGATATTCATGTAGATGTGCAGGCACTGCCTTGGGATAACGCTCACGATAAGCTGCTAACGGCAGTTGCCTCCAAATCCGGTCCGGATGTGGTTCAGTTGGGCACATCATGGGTTCCGGAGCTTGCGTCTGCGGGTGCATTGACGGACATCACCCCTTATATTAGCAAATATCCTGAACTGGAGCCGAAGAATTTCTTCAAGGGTGCTGTGGATACGGCAAAATTTGAGGGAAAACCTGTAGGTGTTCCTTGGTATACTGAAACGAAAATTTTGTTCTACCGTTCAGATCTATTGAAGCAGGTCGGATATAATGAAGCACCTAAAACGTGGGAGGAGCTTTCCGACGCTGCTCAAAAGCTGGCGGCTCGTGGCAAAGGGAAATACGGAATTGCCATTAATGCCAAGGAACAGTCTCTGGGCTTTATGTTTGCTCTTCAGAACGGCTCCAAGCTGGTCGATGAGCAGGGCAATCCGCTGTTCAACCAGCCACCGTTTGTAGAAGCTGTGAAGTATTTGAACACCTTTTTTCAAAATGGCTCCAATGCCCTCGATCTTGGGATAGATTCCGTTCAGGGATTGCAAGGGGATGGTATCGTTCCTATGTTTATCAGCGGTCCTTATATGATTAGAGAAATCAAGAGCAAAGCACCTGAGCTGGATGGAAAATGGAATATAGCTGAGGTTCCTGGCAAAGTAAACAACCTGTCTGTTTTGGGCGGGTCGAACCTTTCGATTATGCAGTTTAGCAAGCACCCAGAGGAATCGGCTAAATTCCTGGCTTTCATGAGTAAACCAGAAACGCAGCTGAAATGGACAGAACTATCCAGTACCTTGCCTGCTGCTACCAAGCCATGGGACGATGCCAAGCTGAAGAGTGATCCGATGCTTCAAACGATTCGCAAACAGCTTGATCACTCCGCCTCATTACCGCAGCTGGCAGCATGGGAAGAGGTATCTCAGCAATTCATCAAGAGCTTCGAACGCATTTACCGCGGTCAAGCCGATGTACAGAAGGAATTGGACAGCTTTAACCAACAGGCTACAAGTATTATGAAGAAATAATGATCCATATCCGTCATTGTCAAAGGGAGTGAAGACATGAAAGGGAGCTGGCAGAAGCTTGCGCCATACTTGTTTATTGGTCCTTCCATCATCCTGCTGACGTTGTTTTCGCTGCTGCCTATTATACTGGCACTCGTGATCAGCTTCACGGATATGAATCTGTCGGGATTGGTTGATTATCATAGCATTCAGTTTATAGGGCTGGAAAATTACAAGAACGTGCTGGTAGACCCGTCTTTTCTAAAATCCATTGGGAACACCCTGTTCTTCGTCATCATTGGGGTTCCGCTGGTGCTGCTCTTTTCACTTAGTATCGCGATCCTCATTAATATGGGGAAATCACGTGCTTTCAAGTTATTTCGCGTCGTGTTCTATCTGCCGTCTGTAACGAACGTGGTCGCAGTCGCAGTTATTTGGAGCTATCTGTACAATCCGACGCTCGGGTTATTCAACTATGTACTCGGTTTGATGAATCTGGGTCCCGTTCCATGGCTGACCGATCCTACGATTGCGAAAATATCGTTAATTTTGCTGGCGGTATGGCGGGGCATAGGCTTGAACATGATCATTTTTATTGCTGCCATTAAAGGGATTCCAGGCTCTTACTATGAAGCGGCTCAGCTTGACGGGGCCAGCACGTGGCAACAAATTCGTTATATTACACTTCCGCAGCTCCGGTACGCTATTTTCTTCGTATCCATCACGACGATGATTGGCTGGCTGCAATTTTTCGAGGAACCGTTCGTGATGACCAAAGGGCAGCCACTCGACGGCACGTTGTCGGCATCCCTATTCATTTACAATAACGGCTTCCAATTTAGTAAATTCGGTTATGCCGCGGCGGGATCATTCATTCTGTTCTTCGCGATCATCGCGGTGACGCTGATTCAGTTCCGTTTGCAGAAGAAAGCGGAGTCCTGATAGAGAGAGGTGATGAACGTGAAAACAGCTGTTCAGCAAGCCCGCGCCGATTCGAGAAACGGTGAAAAAACATTTCAGTGGTTCGTGGCGATTCTCCTGACCGTGGGAGGTCTGTTGATGGTGCTGCCTTTTGCGTGGATGATTTTATCCTCCTTTAAGACTGAGGTAGAGGTCATGCAAATTCCTCCGACCCTCTGGCCGCAGCACTTCACCTTGGACCATTTTAGAACCCTGTTCGATAGCATGGCCTTTGGCACCTATCTTACCAATACGCTGGTCATTGTATTAGCTTCCTTTTTCGGATTATTCCTGAACGCCATGGCAGGCTACGGGTTTGCCAAATTCAAATTTAAGGGCAGAGGTTTTCTGTTCTATCTGGTGCTGGCTACGATGATGATTCCGGGGCAGGTAACGATGATTCCCGTGTATCTGATTTTGAATCAAATGGGCTTGACCAACACCATGATGGGGATTGTACTTCCCGGTTTAGTCGGCGCCTTCGCCATCTTCCTGTTCCGGCAGTTCATGTCCGATATCCCGGAAGAACTGCTGGAGGCGACACGTCTTGATGGAGCAGGGGAGTTTCGCACTTTCCTGCAAATCGTATTGCCGATTTCAACACCGATTTTGGCAGTACAGGCTATTCTGACCTTTATCGGCGGTTGGAACAGCTTCCTGTGGCCGCTCATTATCGCAAACGATGAGAAACTGTATACGTTATCCGTCGGGCTGTCGCTACTCAAGGGCCAGAACGCGAGCCAATTTGCGCTCCAGATGGCAGGCTCGACCTTTATGGTCTTACCGATCATGATCATATTCATTGTTTTCCAAAAGTATATTATCGAGAATTATACGATTTCGGGCATTAAGTAGTGATATAGCGGTTGATCATTGAGCCAGTTATAAGAAAGGCGGAATTCCTGGATTAAACCAGGAATTCCGCCTTTTTGTTGTGTCATATAAAATCTATCGAATGAAGCTCTATTGTGCTGGTATATTGCCGATGAGCCTGTATTTACATATGAGTCAAATAATATTGGTGTGACAGGGTGCGGATCGTTTTTCTAAGCCTGTAAATCCGAGTAGTGGTAGCTGTAATGGAAATATTATATTTGGCTGCGAGGAGCGAAATGGACATGTTCTGCAAAAAATAATCCTGATATAGCTCATATTCATTCTTGGAGAGTTGCATCAGGATGCTGATTATAATCTGATCAATATCTTCGAACCTGCTTTTCTCCCAATCCTCTTCTACCGAAGTCGAAAGACTGCAAGACTCATATTCAAACATAGTCTCATGCTTTTTTTGTGTGTAGTAGCGTCTTAATGATTTATGTACAAAGTGTTTGGCCGTGAGGTATAGCCATCCTTTCACATTGGGATGAAGTTTGAGTTTACACAGCTGCTGTCTTGCTGTCAAAAAAGTATCTTGTGTACACTCCTCTACTATGCATTTAAAATGAAATTTATTTTTCACCAAATGTATACAAAAATGGTATACATCATTCAGATAAAGCTCACATATTTGATTATAGAAACAATTGTACTGTCGAGTGCATCGATCCCCTTCACAGCAGTCTGTAACCATCGTTGTCGGCATATTCAAGCCTCCTTTAGACGGATGAAAAATCGTAAACGTTATAAAACTCCTGATCATCATATGCAATATTTGGATGTATTGGAGATGACAAAAATCACATTTCTATCTCGAAAATGTGGAATTATCGGAGGGAATTTTAGACAAAGATCAGGTGATTATGACGCCAAAATGGCATTAGTAAAGGAGAGGGAACACGAGGGAAAGAGGGAGAGGGATGAAAGAAACAATTGTGTTCAGACGTTTGGTGGGATTGTTCAGGGCGCACCTGAAATCTGTCATCGTCATTCTGACGTGTCTGATTATATCGGCGGGTATGAATATGCTGCTGCCTTTAACAAGCAGACTAATTATGGATGATGGCTTTTTAAAAGGGAATATGCAGGCTGTAATCGCATACACTTCTGCTGCATTTGTGCTGGTATGCTCAGACAAGCTGTTGCATGTATGCAAAGAAACATTCAGAGCAGGTTTAAGTGCCAATATAACGTATTCACTATATGAGAAAGCCTACCTCCACCTGACAAGGCTCCGAATGAGTTATTTTACCCGTACGAACGAAGCAGAGCTGCTCAATCAAATCAGTACGGATGTAGGTAATATGTCGAGGGTTGCAGACAGCGGTCTGTTTTTCGTCATCATGCAGGCGTTCAGTATGATTGGCGGTTTATGTGGTTTACTACTGATTAATTGGAAAATGACTGTCATTGTGCTTTGCTTTTTGCCAGTCAAGTATGTTGCTGTACAGTATTTTGTCAGGCGCAGAAAAAAGCTTATAGGAGAAATGATAGAAAATAGCAGTGATTTTGCTCAATGGTTTGGAGAGGCCATAGGAGGAATGAAGGAGCAGCGGATGTTCGGTCTGCTTGCTCACAGGCATCAGGAATTCTCATCGAGGCAGCATTTGATTGTTGGTACGGAACGGAAAATATCAATGCTGGATGCATGGAATACGGCCTCGGAATCTATTTTGCTTCAATTGCTGATTATGCTGCTGTATATCATGGGAGCCAATCTTATATTTCGGCTAGAGCTTACCGTAGGCGGCATTTTTGCGTTTATTGCGTACAGCGCTTATGTGACGACTCCTATTTTCGCCATCTTAAATATACGTTACATGCTGGCTGAGATTCTCCCGTCTGCCATTCGCTATTATCAATTTCTGGATTGGGCAGAGGAGGAAACGTTGGATGTGTCTGTTTCAGAGCCTGTTTCTTCTATTCCTACACCGGACAACCACATTGCGTTTCATAATGTTTCGTTTTCGTATGAGGAAGATGAGCCTGTTATAAGTGGATTGAACTTTATCATCGCTAGAGGGGAGAAGGTTGCAATCATAGGAGCCAATGGATCGGGCAAGTCCACGGTTCTTGATCTGATTATGAGATTCCGCCAGCCTGATCAAGGGATTATCACTTATGAGGGCATGGATATTCAAAGCTACGAAATGGATGAATATCGTAGCCGGATAGCTTTAGTCAGTCAGCAAGTGTATTTATTCAATAACACGATTCGTAACAATATTCAGTTAGGCTCATGGGTCAGTGACGACGTAGTTACCGCAAGCATTAGAGACATTGGATTAACTGAATTTACGCAGAGCTTGGCAGATGACTTCCTAATAGGCTCGAATGGCTCCAGGTTGTCGGGTGGTCAAAGACAGAAAATCGCCATGGCCCGAGCCTTGGCCAAGGAAGCGCCATTGTTAATTTTTGACGAGGTGACTTCTAATCTGGATGCAGCGGCCAGACTAAATGTCCAGCAACTGTTGAAGACCCGTTTACATGACAAGACAGTAATAATCGTTACACATCGTAGGGAGATATTAGCACATGTTGATAAAGTCATTTTGCTGGAGAAAGGTGAACCTGCTCAAATAGGTTCACATTCCTATTTTATGAACTGCCATGTCGGTTACAGGGAATGGGTATTAGAGCATGAAGAGACCACAATAAAAGGATGAAAAATAAATGAAATGATTTGGTGATTTTGTATCTTATCTGGGATTAGTATAGATGAACACCGTTTCAAACCATTTTGTAATAGAAAGGAGAGTTTGGCATGCGTAAGCTTGTGAAACGAAACGCAAATGTCAGTGATACGATTGAGGCATTTGGCTGCGGGTGTTCCTGCTACTGTCCATGTTACTGTTATTGTCCAGGTAGCTTGACCAGAAGCTCCAACACCCAGAGAGAAAGTAGTGGCTCCTATCGAAGAGACAAAGGAACAGGTATCGGCAATTATTAAGCTTTTCATCAACTTGGAGGAGCCTGTATTTTAGGCTCTTCCACCCACTTTAAATTAGAGTAGGTGTGAATAATGAACATTTGTAAACCGTTTATATATACATTTCAGACCAGACTGCATCATTATCTGTATGATGTGAATACAAACCTGATTTTGCGGATTAAGGAGGAGGCGTATGACTTTTTGAAGCAGCATCGCAGTTTTGATCTGAATCAAATGGAAGATACGCCAGAGTTGCAACAGTATATTGTTCATTTACTGGATAACGGTTTTTTATCTTCACAGCGTCCACAGATCATGCACCATCCGAAGACCAAACATTTGGAGCATATGTTAAAGTACCAGCTCAAGACGCTCACTCTACAAGTAACCCAAAATTGTAATCTCAGGTGCTCCTACTGTGTCTATTCTGGAAATTACGACAATCGTGGGCATTCCAGCTTGCGTATGGATTTTGAAACGGCGCAAAAGTGCATTGATTTTGTAATCGACAGGTCAGTGGACAGTGAACGGCTCGATTTTGGCTTTTACGGGGGAGAGCCACTTATCAATTTCCCGCTCATCCAGCAATGTGTTGAATATATCAAGGAGAAGGTGGCGTATAGGGATATCGGTTTTCATCTGACGACCAACGGTACATTGCTTAATGATGATATTTTGGCATTCTTGAATGAGCATCAATTTGTCCTTACGGTCAGCCTGGACGGAGACAAAGAAAATCATGACAGAAACAGACGGTTCGCCGTTAACGGGCGAGGATCATTCGATACGATTATTGCAAATGTAGATAAAATCAAGGAGAGCTACCCCGATCTGTTTGAGTGGATTAATTTTAATGTCGTCATGGATACCCGCAATGATTTTGGCTGTGTGAATGACTTCTACACCAATTATGAAACGTTTGAAAGTTTGTATAGTGTTAGATCCTCATACATTAACGATGCATATGCAAAGGATGAAGTAATATATAGGAATGCCTTTATTGAACAACGAGGCTATGAAGTATTTAAAATGATGCTGTCGAAATTCGGAAGAATGGATGAAAGCCATGTCTCCAAGCTGATTAAGGACTATTATGTTCAGATATACTTCCGGATGTTTCATTACAGAAAGCCGTCTGCAGGTATGCCACTGGAGGCGCATCATGGGGGGCCGTGCGTGCCGGGCGTTCAACGTCTGTTTGCCGATGTAAATGGAAATCTGTATCCGTGTGAGCGGGTGAGCGAGCAGTCTGAAGTGGTTCAGATTGGAAATGTAGATTTGGGCTTTGATGTGGATAAAATCAGTCAAATATTAAATGTGGGCACCATTACGGAAGATGCCTGTAAAAATTGCTGGAACTTCCGTTTCTGTACGCTATGCGTGGCTGTGGCAGACGATTTGCACACATTATCCAGAGATATGAAGCTAAACCACTGTTCTATAGTGAAAAATGATGTAAGACATACTTTGCTGGACTTTTGCATGCTGAATGAGCTTGGATACGATTTTTCCGGTGAGACGATCCTTGATTTTGAAAATGCATGAGAGGAGTTCACATTATGGATAAACTGGTCATTTTTCCATTTGACGGTGAGACGATAGCCCTCGTGAGAAATTTGAATTTATTGGGTAGTTACAGCGAGGTGGCACTTGTTTCCTTTAAGGGGTCGGGTATGATCGGAAAGGATGCCTGTGTAGCTGATAAGGGAGCGGCTACGGGGCTCACGGTGAAACCGGAGTCTTGTCTGGAGCAAGAGCTGGAGCAATGCGATGCCGTCTTATTGGTGCGTTCGAATTTTAAACTGGACATAAAGGAGCTCTATCTGCCACTGATTATTAAGGCCATGAAGTTCGGAAAAAAAGTAATGTGTAATTTCACTTTACCGGATGAATGCATGAATATCATCGATCAGTATCAGAATCACGAAAGCAGGCTCACGTTAAAAAATACATTCGATATACTTACCAAGGGACTCATGGCCCCGGACCCGACTTCCACCATTCACGATTTCTTTACGCCAGTTATTTTTATCCTGGGCTTAAACGAGCGGACACACAAGCTTGGACTCCAATTTGCTATTCGACGGAAGCTTGAGGCGACAGGATACCGGGTTTCGCAGATGACATCGAATGGGTGCGGGGAACTGGTCGGCGCTCATTCCTTTCCCCAATTTATGTTGGAGAGTGGGATGACGGAGACCCAGAAAATTATTATGTTCAATCGTTTTCTGAAAAAAATGGAGCAAAGCGAGAAGCCTGATCTCATGCTCGTAGGTATTCCTGGGGGGGTGGTACCGTTTAACAATACCTTCACGAATTATTTTGGTGTTACGTCTTTTCTGGCATCAAGGGCTGTCGTACCGGACGGTCTGATCTGCTGTCTTCATTATGATGAGTACAACACTCAGTATCTGGAGCATGTGCAAAAGTATCTTGAAAATCGTTTTTCTTCATCTTTACTGGGATATGGCTTGTGTAACAACGTATTTGACAGCTATTCTTCCTCTACTGTGAATATGCAGTATTCTTCTGTGGATAGCCGATTTGTCGAAGAGAAGAAGCGGGAGTTTTCTGATTATCCTGTACCCATAATGAACCTGTCCAATGATGATGACATCGGAAAGATGGCTGATCATATTTTGAATTATTTTTCAAGTGAGCAGAATCTTATTAAGTTGTAATGGGGGAGAGCACATGAATGGGACGCAGGATGTTGTGGGATTGGAACTGGAAAATATCTTTTGGAAACTTTTTAAAATCAGACTAAATGAGGTAGACATCGGTGCTTCACTGCTAGGTTCGGGAATGAGACTACTTCCGCGTGATTTGGTGTACCTCTTCTTTGAAGTAGAGAGAAGCTTTGCTATTCAGATATCACAGGAACAAATATCGGCGGGCTGTTTCCTTACATATGATCGCTTGTTAGAGACTGTAAGGAAATGTATAGAAAAACATAAAAGCTAAGTATTTTGTGAAAATCATGAATAAATAGTAAACAATGACCGATATAATCATGGAAATAACTTTTTTTGTGATATAAATATATGAATTGGAGGTATCGGAATGAATGTATCCATTGCGTCATCTCATCAAGCGCCGTCTTTTATGGCAAATCAGACTCGTTCGGGATCTGCTCAGAATGATCGAACAGAAAGGAATAGTATAACAAGACCGCAGAGCAAGGTGCTTGAACGACTGAGGGAGCAAAAACAAAATCTGATTGAGAGGCGTGCTGATTACTTAAGTCATGCGGTCAAGCGAGGAACCAGTGCGGAGAATATAAAAGCTGACCTTGAGGAAATGAATAAGCAGATTCAACAGATGGACGAGGCTATTCAGAAGCAGACGCTTGAAGAGCGACGCAAGGCTCTAGGTACAGACGAGAAGAGCAAAAAAGAGATTGAAAAGGGGCTGACAGAGAAAGCAGAGAAATATAATCCCAAGACAGCTGAAGAGCAAAAACAGAGTTTGATCACATACACCATGAAGGGTGTGGTCTCTGCAAACAATGAGCTTAAGGTAGCAAAAGCAACTAAAATGGCTCAAATTACATTGCTAAGAGAGGCGAAGGGGTGGGAGAACACCAACCCAGTAAAATCGGCTGCCTTACGTGAGAAGGCAGAAAGGCTTAATAATAAAATTTTGGATATAGCTGGAGCTGTCAATAAGCATATTACCGAAGCGGTGCAAAAGGAACAACCCATGATCCGTAAAGATAATCAGAATGATGAGAAAGAACAGCGTGTAGAGGCTGTGGGAGTGTGGACTGAGCAAGAGCTCCATGCTTACTCCGATTCTTCTAAAGGAAAGACAGAAGCGGTCGGCACGACTGTTAATACTGTAGCTTAACATTCCTGTCTTCCCTAACTTCTGCTTGATAGAATAGGAAACAGCCAGACAGAAGGAGGAAATGTAAATTTTTTCTGGGCGGTGTAGTGGTTAACGGTAATCCTCAAAATAGTTTCCGTGGTGATACACGGAAACTATTTTATTATCGAGGGAAACAGGGAGTGGGAAGAGTGAATTCTAAGATTCATGTAGCGATCATTGACGACGGAATTACTGCGGAGGTCTTCAATACAAGTATATTGTATGACATTGAAATGGCCTCTATATTGCCGGTGCATTTCCAAACATCTCAAAGTGCTGCCCAAGACAAGCCCCCGGGAAACGAACGACAGAATACGTACCTGATAAACCATGGGACATTATGTGCAGGTATTGTACAAACGTATTTTGCGGATGCGATGATAAGCAGTGTTAAAATATTGAACCACAGGAAAGGAAATGCTGCTCAACTTTGCGCTGCTCTGCGTTGGTGTGTAAAGCACGGGGTACAGGTAGCCAACATCAGTCTGGGAAGTACAGATTTTCGAGATCGAAGCATGTTGCGGGATGTGGTGAATGAGGTTGCGGCCGCAGGGCTTATTATGGTATGTGCCGCACACAACGGCGGCTTTCTCACTTATCCTGCCTCCTTCACCAATGTGATTGGAGTACAATGTGACCGAAGCGGAAACCTTGCAGCAGGTCAATACAGGTATGACCTTGAGGAGGCCTTCGTTGGTGGAACTGAATTCACAGCTTTTGCTAGACATGCGCTTACAGACGCGTTAGGAGGGACGGTGTTGTGTCCTAACAGCAACAGCTATGCGGCCCCACTGATCACGGCACAGGTATGTAAGATATTGCAAAGCTCTGAATGTATTTATGATTCTATAGAGATGCTAAAGAACGCATTGCACAAGCATAGCTGCCATCCGGTGCAAGCCTTTCATTTAATAGCGCAGCGTTACAGAAGCCCGGATTGGATTCGGTGTGCGTTGTTGTTTAAAACGGGTTGTGCTATCGGTACGACAGCACCGTATTATTTTCAAATTCAACATGAAATTCTGATCTCCTCTCAAGAAGCTGTTCCTGTGATCAAAGCTGTGCTTGTGCGGGAGCATGAGCAACAACGGACACCAATAGAGGTTGGGAAATACATAGAGCAAACGAAGAGTATAACCGATACGCTCATTTTATTGGGGAAAATAGATGCAGTTACCCTTCGGCAGGTGAGACAGTTGGCTATTCAGTACGGTAAGCATGTGGTTTATGCAGGAGAAAGGCAGTACAGTATTCCCACGCCAGGCTTTTTTTCCCGTCATTTGCGCTTATGGCATGGAGAGGTCGACCTACAGAGAGAACTGAACATGTTTAAGGAAAGGGAATCTCTCGAGCTTCCGTTTGTCGCCATTTATTATGACGGGGAAATGGACATATTTTATTTTCTGCATTTGCTGAAATGGTCTTTTGCTCGGGATGGATATCATTGTTGGGTTGCAGTGGATCAGTCCAGAGCTGTATTGCATGATATGGAATACATTTTCTTTTCTCGTAATGAAAATAGAATGGAGGAGCTTGCATGCTATTGTAATAGGATCGCCTCCATGGCTCATGCGGATGTTGTTATTCTTTGTCTGGAGGCCCGGCGGGGTTTGGATTGGTTAGGGAAACAGAACTCACCGGATACAGAGCTGGAGCTTTGGTTGCATACAACTGAAGGATCAGAAGATACCCGAATTTCTATAGTGAGTAAAAATAAACTTTTGGAGAAAAGGACGCTCCAAGGTTTAAATGTGGAGGCTATAGACGCTCTGTATAAATATATAGAGTATTTGCTAGGGAATTAATATATTATCATCAGAATGTCTGAACTGAGCAGCCATGCGGGCTTTTTGTATAAAATGAGCCATTTGTCCCTCAGCAGATATATCGATACTAGAGTACGTTGATTTTTAAATAAATATTATTTTAATTACCAAATTTAACAAAACGAAGATGATGCTTATTAACTATACTCTCATACTACATACATTTTTATGAAGTTAATTAGACCCAGTCCCGATCAGCCAAGATGAAAAAGGACCCTGTTAAGCGTTGTTAACGTATTGATATCTGAAATTCAGGGTGTGCAATCCGCCTGGAATCCACGTTATAATTTACATGATGGTTTATTCAAAATCAAATGATTATCGTAACACTTCCAGAAAGGAATGATCTGTATGAGTCAAACGGACGAATATCGTTTTCAGGTGAACTTGGGCGGAATGATTGATATTTTGGCCAATCCTTTATATAGCAGTCCACGCGTGTTTATACGTGAGGTACTGCAAAATGCAACAACGTAATTACGGCTCGCAAGGAGCTAAGGAGCTAGGGGAGACTGCGAGTTTTATTATGAGCCAGCGCAGATGGAGGAGTCTCTATTTTATTACGGGGCGTTGCTACCGTATCCGGTTATGCTGTCTGTAGACGGGGAGACCAAGCGTGTCAATCTTCCATCGACTAGGTGGATGCAGGACCCGGAACAATTGCGCAGGCGCCGGGCTGAGGTGTTGGACTTGGGCTATCGCATGATGGGTGAACGCTTTGGCGATTTTATTCCACTGCGGACGACATCGGGCAGAACAGGTGGGATTGCATTCATTTTGCCGCGTAGCATGAATCTCAGCAGAGTGCGGGCTACTCGACCTTATATTTTAATCTGAACAATCCGGCGGTAGCGCGTATTTTTGAGGCTGCCGATACACAGATGATTACGGCTGCAACGGAAATGATGTATGTGAACGCACTTATGATGGGCCATTATTCGATGAATCGGAGTGTGCTGCATTTTATCAATTGGGATTAGGGAACGGACAAAATACGTAATTACGTAATTACAGGAGGCTAGCCGAATGGAAGATACGATATATGATTTGATAGAACAGGCGCAGGATATGCACGGTGGGGCGGCCAAGCTGGCGATTTTGGAGGAAGCGGCCCGTTTGGCAGATGCTTCCGGGTCGAAGGAACTCGCCTACGAAGTCCGGGGAGAGATTGTGGACTGCGCTATTTTTAATGGATATCCGTTGAAGGCGCTGATCGCTTTTTCGTGGCAACTGGGCCAATTTGATCAAAACCCGCAGGAGTATGACCCGGATGAGCTGTTGTGGAATTACAAATGGATACTGGGTAAAGTGTGCAGCTTTCCCAACATACCGGAAACCCAGGTAGAGGATCTTGTAGAGGATATGCGCAAACGCTATGCCGAATACGGGTATAATGAGCGTCCATATCACTATTATAAGTTCCGTATCGCGATGGATATGGGAAAGCTGGAGGAAGCACGTCAGCATCTCGATGCTTTCCGCTTGATCGAGCAGGATAGCATGAGTGATTGTGAGGCCTGCGAGCAGAGCCAGATCGTGCGGTTTTATTATTTGGCAGGAGAGGACGAGCAGGTGCTTGCGGTGGCGAAACCAATTTTGTCAGGACGAATGACATGCGCGGAAGTTCCACATGTGACGCTCTCTCAGTTATTATTACCGCTTTATCGTCAGGGAGAAGTGGACAAGGCAAAGGAGAATCATCTTAAGGGGTATCGACTGGTTCGGGATAACCGTGATTTTCTGAAAACCATAGCCGAGCATATCGAGTATTTAGCAGTTGCGGACCCGGTTAAGGGAATTGAATTGGTAGAGCGTCATTTGCATATGGCGTTGGACTATGAGAGCGGGCTGGAGCAAATGTATTTTTACGCGGCAATGGTGGGTCTGCTGCAAAAGCTGGACACTTCGGGAAAAAATCGGTTGATCCGGCTGCCTGCTTCTATGGAGTGGGGCAAAGAGGAGTATACGTTGACTGAAATCATGGGGTATTTCAGACCACTGGCAGAGTCGGCGGCAGCAGCGTTTGATCGAAGGAACGGGAATACGTTTTATACCGATTGGATCGGGAAGATTGTTCAAACGGCGTAGAAGAAGAGGCACCAGTAACGAACATTTTATATAGCCCAAACAATGAGCAGGTATAATGCTCCTGTGAAATGACAGGAGGGGTTATGTTGTGACTGTAGACAGATTCTCCAATTAATAACGTATTTACGTATACCCTGTTCTTCCACCGTACGCACGCCGACCACTTGCTTGCCAGTCGCTTCGTAGACATCCATCATTTGGCAGATCGCTGGAGTGGAGAAATCCATAATATCCAGGTAAAAAACGAGTTCCTAATCGGCGGCTGGAATAACAGCAGCTTTTGTAATTTTTCTCATAGAGATTCACTTTCCTTTCGGGATGGGGAACCGAATATCCAGTATCGGCTCCCGATATAGTTGATGATCATTCCGGCTGCGGTGGCGATCAGTTTGCATACGGCAAGCGGCAGCTCGGTTCCACTGTGAAGCATTTGTAATAATAAGGAGGTCAGTCCCAATACGATCAGGTTGATGACGATGAATTTGGGCAATTGACGCTTATGAGTATCGGGTGCTGGTTGTTTATTAAATGTCCATGTGCTGTTCAAAATGTAACTGTTGGCTGTGCCACAGCTGTATGAAATGATCTGCGACAACAGAACTGGAACTCCGGTCCAAGCCAGCAGCATGAAAATGATATAATCTGCGCCCGTATTCACCACTCCTACCATGCCAAAACGGATCATAGGGAGTAGCTGGGCCATGCGGCTTTTCATAGGCTATGCTCCGTGGCCGGATTTAGGTCCGGTATATACCGCGCTGTTGCCGCGTACGGTGCGGCTGGCGGATATCAGGCTGTCACGGGAACCTTGCATGTACAGGGATTCAGGCTGTTCAGGGGCCTTCATGGCATGGGTCGGGCCGTTTTCGTATTGTCTACCCAGATGTTCACGGACAATGTAGAGCGGGCGGGCTTTGGTTTCGTCATAAATCCGTCCAACATATTCACCCATGATACCGAGAATGATCAGGATCACTCCGTCAAAAATCAGGTTGATGCTAATCATAGACGACCAGCCCTTCATGACATAGGAATCGGTGAAAAAGTTGAGAAACAATACGTACATCAGATACAGGAAGCCGGACATGGACAGGAGTGCACCGATATAACCTGCCAGCTTGAGCGGTTTAATGGAAAAGGATGTAACTCCGTCCAGGCTAAGCTTGATCATGCGTTTCAGCGGATACTTGGTTTCACCAGCGAGCCGCTCATCGCGCTCATATTCAACAGCCGTCTGTTTGAAGCCGATCCAGCTGACGAGCCCACGGACAAATCGGTTATTTTCCGGCAGCCGTTTCAATTCATCTATAACCTTGCGGTCCATCAGGCGGAAATCGCCGGTGTCTACCGGGATATTAATATCTGTTGATGCTTTCAATACACGATAGAAGAGGCTGGCAGACCACTTTTTGAAGCGAGTTTCGCCATTGCGTTTCAATCGCTTGGCGTAGACGACCTCATAGCCTTCCTTCCACTTGTTGGCCATCTCTACGATCAGCTCCGGCGGGTCCTGGAGGTCGGCGTCAATAACGACGACCGCCTCTCCCACCGCATAATCCATCCCGGCGGTAATCGCTAGTTGATGACCGAAATTACGGGAGAGATCAATCAATACAATGGTATCGTCTCTGAGACTGAATTCCTTGATCAACTGGACGCTGCGGTCCGAACTGCCGTCATTTACGAATATCAGCTCGTAGGGCTCGCCCATCGAGCCCATGACTTGTTTCAGCCGCCGATAGGTTTCGGTAATGACGGCTTCCTCGTTATACATCGGAATAACTATGGAATAACGGATTGGTTCACCCATTCGTAGTTCCTCCTCAATTATAATGTGATTTCGTATAAAGTACCGCTTCCGCCACGCTCGTCTCTGCCAGGTCTACCTTGACCATGCTGAGCGTTCGAGTTGCTGTTCGTGATGTCGCTTCCGCTGTCGGATGCTTCAGCATGGGTACTGGTTTTGCCAGTGGTTGTTTTCCATTCATCTGTAGAAATCACTTTGCCGTGTTCCTTAATCCATGCTGTGACTTCGGAGTTACCGCTATCCGGTTCACCGACGCCTCCACCAGAGATCATGAAGTACTTCACTTGACCGCTTTCTACCAGCGCTTTGATCTTATCGACGGTATACACCGGATCAGAAGATACAAAGCCGTTCATAATGATCACTTTTTGTCCGGCTTCGATTAGATAAGGAGCAGCCGTTGAATAATTGCTTGCTGCGAAAAGGTAGGTTTCACCTGTGTTATGCTTTTGCAAATAGCTCAACGTTTTTTGGTCTAAGCTCTGCTGGCCTCGGTTGCCAAAATTACCTCTGGGCATTCCGCCACCACCTTTGCCGCCAAATTGTGTCGGTCCGGCTTGCGGGATCATACTGTTCAGCCCGTAGGTGATTGGTGTCAATGCCCAGTACACAGGACCGATGAATATAGCGAGTACACTTGCAATGATGGCATATCTCGTGAGCTTCTCAGATTTCAATCGTGCTACTACCAGTAGCGCCGTGCCGATGATACCGAGGATCAATACGGCGATGGACCAGCCACTGCCGATGGTGTCGTTGTAATTTTGCAGGACGAACCAGCCAAATACCGAGGTCGCCAGTACCGCTGCGGGTAACAGCCAGGAGAGCCAGCCGGAACGCTCACGATACTGCTCCCACAATTCCACGAATCCGGCTCCGAAGAGCGCTGCAATCGGTGGTGCGAGCATAATCAGGTAATACTGATGGAAGAAACCTGCTACGCTGAAAAATGCAGCTACGGGAATCAGCCAGGCCAGCCAAAAGATGACCTCTTTATGTTTTTGCGTGATATTACGGCGTCGAATACTTGCAAGTAGACCGATTGAAGCAATCATTGCGAATGGAAGCAGCCAGCTGGCCTGACCTGACAGGGAGGATTGGAACAACCGTAGAGGTCCCTTTTCGCCAGTGCCGAACATGCCGCCACCCCCAGGGCCACCCTGGCCGCCTTGACCGTTACCGCCGAATCCACCTGGTGGCATTTGACCACCAGCTCTGCCGCCTGTTGTTGTAGTGCTATCCGATGAGGTATCTGTTTGAGCTTGACTCCAATGGGTATCGCTGTTGGTCGAAGCACTTTTTCTCCACTCCGAGCGTTGACCACCAGCGCCGCCGCCTGTTCCTCGGTCTCCCGTCAGACGGGATAGGCCGTTATAGCCAAAGGCCAGATTTAGCACGGAGTTCGTGCCGCTGCTTCCCATATAAGGGCGCTGGTCTGCCGGAGTGGAGTCCACCACGACTGCCCAAGAGAGCGACACGGCCATGAGAACGACTGCCGCTGCTGCCAGTGTTATCGCTTTTCGCTTCCAGTTAAACTTGGAGGCCAGCAGGTAGAAGAGTCCCAAAGCGGGAACAATCATATAGGCTTGAAGCATTTTTTCGTTAAAGGCGATACCTACGACTGTAAAAGCCCAGAGGATCAGTCCCATTTTGTAGTTTCTAATGCCTCTAAACAGCAACCATGTTGCGAGCAGCAGTGTGAAAACTAGCATCGCGTCGATGTTGTTCGTGCGGCTTACGGCTACTGCTACTGGCGTGGTTGCCATAGCGAAGGCAGCCAATCGAGCGGCCATCGTACCGAAGCTCGGCTTGACGAGCAGGTAAATGAGCAGTACCGATCCGACTTGGGCCAGCGCTTGTGGCAGGATAACGCTCCAGCCGTGAAGCCCGAAGATATAGGCGCTGACCGTTTGAATCCAAAACACCACAGGTGGTTTGTCTATCGTTACCGACCCCGCCGAATCGAGTGATGCGAAGAAGAAGTTGTGAAGGCTTTGTAACATGCTTGCTACAGCCGTCGTGTAATAGGTGTTAGCATATTTGTCTTGCCAGATGTTGTATCCGTTCAAAATCGCGGATATCAGCATGGTGATGATGAGGGGGACGTCCGCCCTGCTCCTAAACCATTTCTTAATCATGTACATTCCACTCCCTGTGAAAATTCTTTGTATTATTCCGTTTGTTCCAGCCACTATCTTCAGGACTGCGGAATGATCAGCCACTTCCGATCTTGGGCCCGGTGAACTACCGGCTTGCTATTATCATGCCTGACGTAGCTGAAATGGTTATGAGCGCTCCCTGAATGTTAGCTGAAAGCTGGATAGGGATGCTTTTTTCACGTAAATATTCAGGTATATTAGATACAGGCGAAGATGTACCGAGCTTTATTAAGAAAAAAAGTGGTGTCCTGAAAGGAAAGATAAGCAATGAATCCGATACACGGAGTTAAAATTATGCTGGCGGACGATGAGCCGCACATTTTGCAATTTTTGGAGCTTGGGTTGATTAATGAAGGGTATGAGGTCAAAACAGCTGAAAACGGTAGTGATGCGCTGGATTTAGCAAAAGAGTTTCGCCCACATGTTGCGGTGCTGGATGTTATGATGCCTGAAATGAATGGCTTTGAGGTATGCCAAAGTCTCAAGGAGACAGAGGATAACATCGCGGTCATCATGCTGACAGCCAGGGATGATGTGGATGATCGGGTAAAAGGATTGAAAATCGGCGCGGACGATTATGTCGTGAAGCCCTTCAGTTTTAATGAACTGCTGGCTCGCATTGAAGCGCGTCTGCGCAATCAGTTTCCCGATCTGCTGGGGGAAGTGATTCACGGGCCCTTTCAGGTGGATGATCGTCGCAAGGAAATTCGCTACCAAAATCAGGTGATGGAGCTGTCGCCTACCGAATACGAACTATTGAAGTTTTTGGTGTTGAATCACGGAGTTGTTCTCAGTAAAAGTCGTATCCTGGATCGGGTATGGGGGTACGATTTTGGGGGCGAGGACAATATTGTCGAGGTGTATATTCGCTCCTTGCGTGAAAAGCTCAAAGACAAGGAGCATCGGGTCATTCGTACGCTGCGCGGTGTCGGGTACCGGGTGGATCTGCTATGAAGGCGAGGGGGAAAAGCGGGAGTAGAACTGCGCTCCGTTCTCTACGATCCCAGCTTTTGGCCAGAACGTTACTCATTTTGGCTCTGCTGCTCGTATTGATCGGTTTTCTACAATATTTCCTTATGAAAGATTTTCTGTACCGCAGTCGGGCGGATGCGATGGAAACGCAGTTAGGTCCAATCCCTGCCGATTTATTGATTAAAGATTCGCAGGAGAAGAGCAAGGGTACCGCTCTCCAAGAAGAAACCAACCGGAGGGATAATCGACCGGGGCCGTTTCTGTTTTGGCTGGATATGTCGCTCGCTTCCATAGGTAAAGATGGAACCTTCTTGAGCTTGTCCAGCGAAAATGGACTTACGCCACCCCGTCTCACCACTCAGCAGTATAATTTGATGCAGCAGAACAAGCGCATGCGTCATGGCTATCAATTGCTCACGGATGCCCAAGGAAACGAGCAACTGGTCGTATTCCGTCGACTCGGTCCGCCTGGCCGTTCGAATGGGTTGCTTCAAATGGGCGTTTCCACAACTTCCATGCAAAAGCAGCTGATTAACCAGCTGCGCACCTTTATTTTACTGTCTCTGATTGCGCTTGCGATTGGTCTGGCACTAATGCTTCCTGTGTTGCGGCGAACGTTGGTGCCCCTTTCGAGGATGGTCGAGGCGGTCAAACGCATTGATGCGGGCAATCTGGCCGAGCGCTTTGACGCAGAGCAGGGGCAGTATGAGATAGACCGCTTGGCGGTATCCTTTAACGGGATGCTGGAACGGCTAGAGCATTCTTTTGCTGCCGAGCGTGATTTGCAGATGCAGATGAGACGGTTTATCGCGGATGCTTCCCATGAACTGCGCACCCCGCTCACGTCAATTCACGGGTTTTTGGAGGTGCTGCTTCGTGGAGCGGCATCTAATCCAAAGCAGCTTCAATCTTCGCTAGAGAGTATGTATGGTGAATCCAAGCGGATGAATAAGCTTGTCTCCGATTTACTGTTGCTGGCTAAGCTGGACCGGACGCCGGAACTGAAGCTGGAAGATCTGTCGCTGGATGCGTTGTTGCTGGAAATGAAGCCGCAGCTTCTTATGCTGGCGGGCAAGCGAAGAGTGGTTTTTGATATGACGGCGGGTGTACGAGTGCTTGCTGAGGGGGATAAAATCAAACAGGTCGTGCTCAACCTGTTCCATAATGCTGTTCAGCATACTGATATGGAGAGAGGTGTGATCCATGTAAACTTGTCTGCCGGGAAGAAGCTGGCGTATATTCAGATTCGTGATAATGGGCCGGGGATGAGCAAAGAGCAGTTGGAGCGGATTTTTGAACGCTTTTATCGTGGAGATGAGTCACGTACACGCAGCTCGGGCGGAGCCGGTCTCGGTCTGGCGATTACACAGTCTATTGTGGAAGCACACGGCGGAAAAATCACCGCTGCAAGTACGCCGGGAGAAGGTAGTGTATTCAAGGTTGCGCTGCTGTTAGCGGGGACGGTATAACATAAAAACAGCCCCCCGAAACCGCGACGTTGGTTATAACGCGGCTCGGGAGGCTTTTTAATTAGTTAATTAATCAATGCAGCCTTTTGTAAAAGCATATGCAGCACCTTGGCAGATGCCTCACGCGTTGTAGGCGCATTCGGCTGGAAGTAGGAGGAACCCTTTATGGTTTCCCCGTTGATAATGCCTGCTGCGCTCACTTTGTCAATGCTATCCTTGGCATAGCCTGCAAAGGATGAAGCATCATGATACGGTGTGTGCGCAGGGCCATCGACAGATGCCTTGATCTGAAGCAGGTCTACTGCTTTGCTCAGCACGACAGCAATTTCCTGACGACTGATGTTAGCGTTCGGATCAAACTTGTCGCCGCTGCGACCTGTAATCAACCCGGTCTCGTAGGCGGCTGCCACATCACCGGAATACCAGCTACCTGCTGGAATATCGCCGAATGGTGCGGCAGTACCCGGTGTCAGGCCAAGGGCCCGAGTTACCAAGGCTGCAAATTCCGCACGTGTTACGTTCTTCTTCGGTGAGAAGGCCGTGTCTGTGGTGCCGTTGATCAGTAGCTTGTTCGCAAGCGACTGAATCTCAGATTGAGCATACGACGATGAAATATCTCCAAAGCTAACGGGACGAGTCGCCGCTGCATACGTCGAGAAGCCTGGACGGTTTACCTTGACGACTGTAGATCCATCTGCCTGCTTCGTAAAGACGGATGGAACCGGATAGACATTTCCGTTAACCGTATAGAGAACACCGGCTGTATTCGACTCAATTTGGCCGGGTACGGTAAAGGAGCGGCTAATGAACTGTCCCGGAGCAACCTTGAGCGGTTCGCTCTTGCCGCCAGTGACAACATTAGCTTCAAAACCTACAGGGGTACCAATCACAGTTGAGCCTTTCAGCTTGCTCGTAAATGTGTTGCTTTCCTGGGCCTGGCTGCTGATTACCACTTCAATGCCTGCACCCGCAGGAGCATTTTTCAGTGCGGATATCGGCAAAGCCAGGGAAGATCCTGTGTTGCTCACAATCAGGCTGCTTCCTGCCGGAGCCTTACCCAGCGTTGTCAGTTGGGCGGAAGTCAGCGCTGCTTTGGTCGTTTGACCCGCTTGGCTGCTGGCCGACAGGACAATGGCTGTTGGGCTGGAGCCTGCTGCCGTCACAGCAGCCTGCAAATCTGCATCGGTTACAGTCAGCGACTGTACATTGTTGTTAACCACGACGGTTGTGGCTACCGCTTTTACCGCCTGTCCTTGCTTCACTACGGATTGAAGTGAAGGTGCAGATGTAGCGACAGGAGTGGATGTGGTGGTTGAAGCGGAAGGTGTAGTATTACTTCTGCCGCTACCTCCACCACTGCCTCCACCGCTACTGCTGCCGGAAGCGGCACTATTGTCGACGCGAATAGCTTTGGTGGCGGTAAAGTATTTAGGAACGTTAGTATTGGTTTCGACTTCGACTTCGCCTTTTGCATTTAGTTCCGGCGAATTAACCTCCAGCTTATACACACCGTCCTTCAAATGCTGAATAACGGGCTGACCGCTGGTATCCAGAACAGGATTTCCGTTAGCGTCAAGTTCGACGTAGCTTCCGTCAATGTCCTTGAAGGAGTATGAGCCTTGCTTGAGACGGGCGTTAACTCCTTGCTCCTTGGGAGTCGTAATTCCATTAATAAGACCAATTAATTTATCATCTATGCCGTATACATTGAGCGCAATTTGGTTTGTTTTATCCGTGGTCAGGCGGAAAGCAAGATCTGTTGAGCGTTGAGCGCCTGTACGGTTTGGATAAATAGTCGGGTTGGTTATACTCAGATCCTGCAAGCCGAAGCCTGTGGTCGGATTTTCCTTGCCGACATGAACGACGAACGGCAGATGCAATGTAGGCAGTCCGGCGCTTTTCAGGATGACTTCTCCTTCATATACACCTGTAGCTGCACCCGAATTTGGCTGTACGGACAGGAAGAACGGTTGGGATTTACCCGCTTCTGCCGAGATTGCCCCATTCGTGCCGACACCTTGCAACTGAACAGCGATATTGCTCACGTCAGGTGTGGCAATTGGGTTCTTGGGATGAGAGGTAACACGGTCATGCAAAATATAGCTGGCTTCATACTGTACACTGTCTGCGGACAGGTTTTTGAGCTGAAGCTGAATTTGCTTCGCATCACTGCCTGGTTTCAACACCCCGAAGCTGGCGGAAGGATTGTAGTTCACGACCTTCTGCCGATTAAAGTTCTTGTCGAGAATCGTAATGTTTTCAACGGTTTCCAGCAGGGCTGGTGTCTGAATCGCATTGGCGATGTTTACAAGCCCTGCACCTTGGGAATACACATCGTATTGGATTTGATCCTCATCGTAAAGTGTATCCGAGGTGTTCGCCAGAGCAGCGCGAATATCGAACGGTGTCCAGTTTGGATGCTGCTGCTTCAGCAGTACAGCAAGTCCGGCTACATGGGGAGAAGCCATGCTGGTTCCGTTGCTGCGTTTGTAAGCAAGATCATAAGAGGCATCCGCATAGAACTTGGCGTAAGCAGGATAGGTTGACATAATACTAACTCCTGGCGCGCTCACATCCGGCTTGATGCTAAATTGCTCGTCGCCGTTTGGTCCACGGGAGCTGAATCCAGCCATCGTATTGCCTGCATTATCCGTACGAGTATAATCCTTTCCGAAGGAGACAAAGAATTTTTGTTTTTTATTTTGGTTTTCAATAATCTGTTTTGCCAGTGCGCGGCCTTCTTTGCCCTTCATGTCAAAGATAGGAATATAATCAACACCGTTACCTTGATTATTATTAATATAATCATTGTAAGTTGGGATCGTATCGCTTAGATCAGCTTGAGTGTTGTCGCTGGTTTTTGCCCTACCATTAAAAATAATAATAGCCTTTGCACCACTTTGCTTTGCATATTCCATTTTGTCTACGAAGCCAAAGACGCCGCGTGACACAAATGCAACTTTACCTTGTACATCGTTTGAAGAGAAGTCCCTTGGCTGTCCTAAGTTGGCATATACCAGCTCCAGGGGGGTTGTGCCTAAAATGGAAGCAAAATCTTCATGGAAGGTTTGCCAGCCCATCGTGTTAAAATTGTAATAGGTATCTGCCGTAACTGTATTCAGCTTACCCTCCTCATCATAGGTAGCTTGATTAACCGATACCCTATTCGAGTAGCTGTGACTCGGCGAGGTTGCCGCACCGACAGAAATCGCCAACTGGGATGATGCAGGGGAACCCATCGAATAATAATAATTCCCATTTTTTGCCGCATTACCATTCGCAATGACTGCGACTACACCAGAAAGCACTGCATTATTAATGGCAATGGAGTCCGGGGAGTTCGGGTCCTTCTCGGAGTCTGAGCCGAGGGACAGGTTAATCACGTTCATGCCATCCTTGACGGCGTGTTCAATACCGTCAATGACCTGTGCGGAGGAACCGGAGGAACGTCCAGTCTTGATACTGCGCCCAAGCACTTTATACACATATAAGTCCGATTTATAGGCAATGCCCTTTTGTACCAATTCTGATGTTTTATTAGCGGCCTGGCCGGCAATCGTACCGGACACATGCGTGCCGTGAGTTGTTCCGGCAAAACCTGTGCCATACGGGTCATTCTCTTTTTCAAGAAAGGGCTCCTCGTAAGGATCGTTGTCCTGCTCAAAAGAGTCATATCCACCCTTGTAAGCTGCTTTCAAATCCGGGTGCTCATAATCGATCCCGGTATCAATAACCCCGACCTTAATCCCTTCGCCTGTCAATCCCTTGGCCCAGGCTTCAGGAACGCCAATCTGATCCAGCGGTGCGTTATCATACGTTGCTTCGCTGGCGGTGAGTGTTGGCGGGTCTTGTACAGGGATGGAATAATACGTTTTGTTTTCGTGTATGGATTTTACACCTGGCAATTTAGCCAGTTCCGGAATTTTGTTCGCTGGCAGCGTAACTTCCAAGCCATTAAGTACCGTGTTGTACTGGTAATTCACCTGAAGGGGAATGCTGTGCTCTGCCGCTCTGTCCACCAACGTTGTTTGCTCGTTGGCGATAGCGGATTCCGCTTTTTGCTCGGATCGTGCCGTGAAAGTCTGGTTGCCCGACTGTGCCGCATATTTGTCCACGGCTAGTGGCTCACCATCAAGCTGTACGATGACTCTGACCTGCTGGGAGGAAGTGGTGCTCAGCTCGGGCGAAATGAACGCTGGAGTTGTTTCGGAACTCAAAGCCTTCTGTGCTTCTAAAAATGAACGAGTTTGCAGGTCTACGGTAGCAGCAGAACTGACAGATGGAAGAGACAGGCTTACCGTCAAGGCAAGAGCGAGTGTTACGATAGGAATTTTCCTCAAAATGATCCTCTTTTTCAAATATATCCCTCTTTTCAATCAAAATATGATTTGTTTATATACTAGGATTTGAAGCTACTGCCGAAGTTCTCACGCCTCCCCAAGATTCAAATGATAGAGTTGACCACTGGTGGCTAACTTGCCGGTTTTGAGGAATATCTTACCATATTGGTGGGATATATTACTATATTTTTTTATATGTTTAGAGAAAATTAAGGTTAACTTCATGCATATATTCCATGGAAATGTTATGAATTTACTAGATTTTTTTTGAAATCATTCAAAGGGGAATGGGAGAATACGAGATTTAATGATATAATCTGCATTGGAATTGTTGATATTTCAATGAGGATGTAAAATGCTTAGTGCAAAGGAGTCGATTATGTTGGCAAAAACATTGATTTTCGGGCATAAAAATCCGGATACGGATACGATTTGCTCAGCTATTGCTTATGCAGACTTGAAAACCAAACTGGGTGCGGACGTGGAGCCGGTTCGTCTGGGTGAGGTAAACGGGGAAACGCAGTATGCACTGGATTATTTCAAAGTGAGTGCGCCGCGTCTAGTTAAACAGGTTGCTGAGGAAACAGACAGCGTCATTCTGGTCGATCATAATGAACGCCAGCAAAGCGCGGATGACATTGACAAAGTGCGTGTAACTGAAGTCATCGACCATCACCGGATCGCTAACTTTGAAACAAGCCAGCCGTTGTACTTCCGCGCTGAGCCTGTAGGCTGCACAGCCACGATTTTGAACAAGCTGTACAAGGAAAACGGGGTAGCGGTTCCGAAAGAAATCGCAGGTCTGATGCTGTCCGCGATTATTTCCGATTCCCTGTTGTTCAAATCCCCAACCTGCACCGACCAAGACGTAGCTGCTGCCCGTGAACTGGCTGAAATCGCTGGTGTGGATGCAGATCGCTATGGCTTTGACTTGCTTAAAGCAGGGGCTGATCTGAGCCGTCACACGATTGAACAGCTGGTGAGTCTGGATGCAAAGGAATTCCAGATGAATGGACGCAAAGTGGAAATTGCGCAAGTGAACGCGGTAGACGTGAACGATGTACTGTCCCGTCAGTCTGAGCTGGAAGCAGCACTGTCCCAAACGATTGCAGCTAAAAATCTGGACCTGTTCCTGTTCGTCGTAACAGATATTGTGAACAGTGATTCCATTGGTATTGCGCTGGGAAGCCAAAAACAAGCGGTCGAAAAAGCCTATAATGTACAACTCGACGACAACAAAGCCGTTCTGAAAGGTGTCGTATCCCGCAAATCGCAAATCGTACCTGTACTGACAGACGCTTTTAACAGTCTGTAATTCGGAAGCAGGCTACAATACGAAAAGGAGCCTCCTGAATCCAGCTGCGTTAAAGTAGCGGAAGCAGGGGCTTCTTTTTTTATTTCTTCAATTCTACCAGTACGTCTCTGATGCGTAAATTCGAAGGCCATTTTGTTTTCAAACTAAAATGAGATTTTTGCCGTATCCCCAGTAGTAGTTTCCATATCCTTTTACAGTCTAATTTACATCCTTTAAATAAAACGGCATAATGATCTATTGTACTGTATATACTTTTTCAACCTATACTTATCTTAAGGAGAGTGTAACTGTGGGAGAAACCTGTGTTCCTACTGGAGTTGAACTAAAAAATACCGGTTTTGGATATACGTTGTCATTGGTAGACGGCAAATATAAAATGATCATCATGTATTGGCTGTCTGAAAATAAGGTTATGCGTTTTAATCAGCTCAAGCGAAGTATAGGCGGCATCTCATTCAAAACGCTGAGCACCATGTTGAAAGAGCTTGAAGCAGAAGGTCTCATCCTTCGTAAAGAATTTCCTCAAATCCCTCCCAAAGTGGAGTATTCATTAACTGAACGAGGTCTTTCTCTCATTCCATTGTTAGATATGATGTGCCAGTGGGGAGAGAAAAACATGCCGACTTTGGAGACTGTACAGCAGTAGACAGAGGTATCTGACTTAATATGAGAAGAAGTAGCTCCTAAACAAGGAAATACTTCTTTTATCATTTTTCAAAGCGATCCGATGATTAAAGGTTGTCAACAAACTTCAAGTAATCCTGTACGCTTTTCTCCAATTCATTTGCAATCGGCTCATTTTCCGTACCATAAAATGCAAAGTACGAACGATAATCTGCATTGCAGTACAGGAAGGTCGTTTCAAAAGGTGTTAACAAATGTTCAAGGGTATAACGATATCTTCCCTCTTCACTATAATCTTCTTTTCTAACTCCGGCAGATACAGCTAGAGCCACTTTGCGATTCTTTAATTTATTACCTCCATTTGAGCCATACGCCCAACCATAAGCAAACACATCGTCGAGCCACTTTTTGAGGAGAGGTGGGCAATTAAACCAATAGATCGGAAACTGCAAAACAAGATTACCATGAGCTTCAATGAGTTGCTGTTCTTTTTCTGCATCAATGTTTCCGTCAGGGTAAACCTTATGCAATTCATGTACAGTATACTTTTCTGGACATTGTTTAAGTTCTTCCACCCACCGCTTGTTAATAACGGATGTTTCCAGGCTGGGGTGTGTTACGATTACTAGAGTTTTCAAAGAATTGTCCTCCTTAGTACGATTTAACTCTGATTATAGAATCCATGCTATTCATATGTAAGTATGCACTTTTAGTATAGATACTTACTTGAAGGTAAGTACCTCCATCAAATCACCTAGGCTTCCCATAAGATTTCACCATCATTAGATACCCATCAAATTGGATATGTCAGACGCCTCCACCATTTCTGCCAGCGGATATGAGGGCAAGCTTGACGAGCAGTCTTTTTCTCAGCCTCCGCACCATTTTTCTTCTCCCTCCCTGGGATCAGTTAGACGCGAACCTTTCACATCTTCAAATGCAGACTGCACGCGTGCCAGGTAGGTTTGAAACTCGCAGATTTCCGATTCGCTAAAGCCCGACATCAGGTGTGAGGCCAGTCCTATGAAAAAAGGGTCCATTTGCTTGATTTTCCCTCTTCCTTTATCGTTCAGAGAAACAAAAACGCCACGCTTGTCATTCGGATCATCGTATTTGTTAATGTAGCCATCTTGTTCAAGGGAAATGACCATGGAACTGATTGCTGCCCGGCTTACACCCATCTTTTCAGCCAATGCAGAAGGAGATGACATTTCGTCTCTTTGCGCAGAAAGCACACAAAGCGCTATATATTGCCCATACGAGAGCCCGAATTCACGTGAACGTTTCTCCATGTCTTTACGAATTTCATACGTTATAGAAAATAGCTCTACCAAAACACCAATTGGTTTATGGTCACCTGGAAACAGATTATAGGCTAGTTGACGAATTTCGGAGTCCAAGAAAAAGAACATGAGATCCACCTCGATGTAGTTAATTAGTTAACTGTAATTTAATTAACCACTGGTTGCAATGATTTATATAAACTTTATTTTGCTTTTTTTAAATTTATCTGCACAACTTATCATCCCCAGGGTCCGATACACTGCTCTACGTCTTGATTTACAAAGGCCTGTATAGAGGGCTGGCGAAGGGTACGTCCTTCCTGCCATCGCCACTCACTGTATTGAACCTTGGCGGTATACATAGGTTGTACCCATATCGCATCCCGATGACGATCCGGCTCATTGACAAAAGGCCGCGCTGAAATGGTGTGTGGCCTCAGTCGCTCTGTAAGCTGACGCCAATCGTTCCGCGTAAGCTTCCCCGTACCTGCATGTCCAATGTAGCGCAGCCCTCCTTGCTTGTCATACAAGCCCAGCAACACAGCATTGATGACGTCTCCGTTTAAAGTATAGCCTCCAATGACAGCAATGCTATCGCCGTAATTCTTGACCTTGACCCATCGCCCGTCCTGACCGCCAAATGTGTAAGGGCTGTCTAAACGTTTGCATACGATACCTTCCATTCCTTCGCTGCGCATCACCTGAAACAGAGCCTGTCCATCAGGATGAGCAGGAGCCAGCTGGACCCGTTCATTCGGCAGGATGACCTGATGCAATAATTCGAGCCTTTCTGCCAGTGGTTTGCGGTGAACCCATTCTCCATTTAAATACAAAATATCAAACAGCATGTACGTAGCGGGCACAGCTTCATAAGCCGCTTGAATCCGATCCGTTCGGCGAATCAGGTCGCGGCGCATAATTTCATGAAACGAGGGCTTCCCATCGGCTCCCAGCGCGATCATTTCCCCGTCCAGAATGACCGAATCGGCCTGGCAGTATGAGGAAAATGAAGCGAGTTCCGGGTATAAAAGCGTTCGTTCATGCTGCTTCCGGTTAAACAGGCGTGTGCTACTCTGATTGTGATATGTCAAAATTCTCGTGCCGTCCCATTTTATTTCGTACCGCCACAGGCCCTCCGAAGGGATTTGTTCACTTGGCACTGGCTCAAACGGGACAACGGGTTTCATTTCCGAACGCAAATACAACACCTCGCCTCACCTTTTTGGGATAAGGATAGTTTCGACGACAGGCATCTTTTTATGTGAGGATTTTGCAAAAATCCTGATGTATGAGATGTTTCGTTGGACCTCAAATCGGGGAATGATAAGGAAATCTTAATCTCGGCAGAAAGGGGCTCGGTTTCATGAGACAAACTCGCTGGGAGGACCATGCGGTAGTCATGGTGGATGACGGGCAGGTGGTTGCGGAAGTAGGCTATAAATTCATAGATGACCACTCCTTGGTCATTGACCATACATTTGTATCCGAAAAGTTGCGGGGTCAAAAAATTGGCAAGGAGTTGATCGACCAAGTCGTTCAAATGGCGAGGGATCAGCATAAAAAGGTCGTTCCCGCCTGCTCTTACGCACTGGCCCTGTTCAAGCGTCATCAAGAATATAGTGACGTCTGGCAGCAGTAAATGCGGGGAATGCTCGTACCACAAGTGCATAAATATCACAACATCGGGACAGGTATTTAGGCCTTCCCGGTGTTTTTTGCGTGTATAAAGCACCTAAAATGGCCGTATTCTATCATGGATATGTTAAGAAAATGGTTATCCTGAGATACTAATGCACATTTTTATATCGTCGGCTATGAAATTGTTCATACTGTTGTCACTTCACAGGCCGTCCTTAGGTTCTATATAATATAGTATGGTTATGGCCACACACCAAACGAAAAGCTTGAATTTAAACGAAGGAGACGCTCATTATGAATAAAGCGAGTGAGGACAAGCAGTACGTTCCAACAAGTAATCGTAATTTCACAGCCTTGATTATCACCGTTTCCATCATAGCCAACGTGATTATTCTACTGCTGTTTTTTTCGCCAATTGGATACCAGGGTGGTGTTAGCTTCGATATCACCATTTTCCCGAGGTTGAATGCGATTTTTAACAGTTTCACGTTTATTTTCCTGGTGGCGGCGCTGGTTGCCATTTTCAAGAAGAACGTTAAGGTGCATAAAACCTTTGTTCTGCTGGCCTTTGCCAGTACCGTTTTATTTTTGTTTTCCTATCTGACCTTCCACTATATTTCGCCGGACACTGCAAAATTTGGCGGGGTGGGTATTATTCGGCCGATTTACTTTACGTTGCTGATTTCACACAGCATACTGGCTGCCATTATTGTACCGCTGGCCCTGTTCACGGTTGTATGGGGATGGACGATGCAGGTGGCGAAACACCGTAAAATTGCACGCTGGACCATGCCGATCTGGTTGTATGTCAGCTTGACCGGGGTACTCGTGTACGTATTCATGGCCCCGTATTATTAAATAAACTTGAACCCTCTGAGGTTCAATGAGGAAAGAAGGCGTCCCTGCTAACGGAGACGTCTTTTTTATGCCTAATAAAAGAAGAATTATTCCGTCTAAATTTATTTTATTAAAAAAATGTTCCTTCTCTAACGGTATTTCTGCTATAATTTCCCTTAATCAACTAAGAATAAGGGGGTCACCATGTGACGAAGAAAGTGAAAGGCAGGTTACGGTTGCTTGTTACCATGCTCGCGCTGGTTGTGCTGCTGAGCAGTTGCGGCGGCGAAGGCTCAAAGCCGGACAACGTAAACGGAGGGAAAGTGACACTGCAATTTTGGACCATTGCGCTACAGCCTACATTCACCCCGTATTTTAATCGGGTAATTGCCGATTACGAGGAGAAGAATCCCAATGTCAAAATCGACTGGAGGGATTACCCTTATGATGCAGTGACCAACAAACTGTTGACGAGTATCGCCAGCGGCAGCAGTCCGGATGTGGTGAATCTCAATACGGAGTTTGCCAGCCAAATGGGCTCCAAGGGTGCTGTTGTGGATATGAATGAGCATTTGTCCCCGGAGGAAAAGGCAGCTTATTTCGAGGGGATTTATAATTCTACCGTTATTAACGGCAAGGCTTATGCGCTACCTTGGTATACCGGCACAGAAGTGCTCTACATGAATACAAATTTGGTGAAGGCTGCCGGATTAGACCCTGCCCATCCGCCCAAAACGCGGGAGGAACTGTCTGAATGGGGCCGCCAGATCAATAGGAAAATCGGTAAAGCAGGCTTTGCGCAGCAGCTTGTATCCAAGCTATTTGCCATAGACGGAATTCCGATTTTGAATAAAGAAAAGACAGCAGCGGCGTTCAATACACCGGAAGCGGTCACCATGATTGATAATCTCAAAAAGCAAATGGAAGACGGTATCGTACTCAAGGAGGACGCTGATTTTTCACAGCAAGTAAAATATTATGCCGGTGAGCAGGTTGCTTTCGAGCTGGCAGGCCCGACGTTCATCAACTTTATCAAAACGGCCGCGCCGGACGTATACAAGAACACGATCGCCGTTCCTGTACCTACAGGTAAAGCCGATGTACGGCTGTCCAACTCCATGGATCTGGTCGTTCCAACCAAATCTGCACATGTGAATGAAGCGGTGAAGTTTGCTGTTTTCCTGACGAATGCCGAGAGCCAGACGGCTTTTTCCAAAGCGGCCAATACGCTGCCTTCCACGAAGGATTCCATTAAAGATCCGTACTTCACACAGTCCGACAAATCGCTGGAAGCACAAGCGAAATTGGTATCCGCTCAAAGTTTGGATAAGGCGACAGACTATATGGTCGGTGTGCCTAATGCCAAGGATGTGAACAGTGCTATCGCGCGTGCTTTGCAAAATATTTTATTGACCGGAACGGACACGAAGCAAACGCTTGCTGCTTTGGAGCAGGAAGTGAATGATATTTTAAAGCAATAGGTACAGCAGGGGAGTCATACGAAGGCTCTCCTGTTTATTTATCAAAATCGGGTGGTGATGCAGCATGATCAAATGGTTGAGGTCGGAATCCTTTACGGCCTGGGCCTTTATGACGCCTGGACTGTTATTGCTTGCCGTCTTTGTATTTTGGCCTATTATTTACAGCATTCCACTGGCATTGACGGACTACTCGGTCATATCGGATACCCATTATGTCGGTCTGGATAATTTCAAGGCAGCGTTTAAGGACCGCAACTTTCTCATTTCGATCTGGAACTCATTAGTGTATGTGCTGATTGTTCCCTTTCTTCAAATTCTCTCCATCCTGATGGCTGTGCTGGTGAACAGCCGTATACCGGGAATTAAAATATTTCGTACGACCTATTACATCCCAGTCGTAACTTCTATGGTAGCCGTGGCCTTAATTTGGAGCTGGTTGCTTGGCAATAACAGCGTTGTTAACTACTTGCTCATGCAGGCAGGGTTGATCAATAAGGACATTCATTGGCTGTCAGACAGTTCTTTGGCCCTGTATGTGCTCATGTTCATCACGATGTGGAAGGGACTTGGGTATTATATGATGCTCTATCTGGCCGGTTTGCAGAACATTCCACAAGACCTGTACGAAGCCGCCAGAGTGGACGGAGCAAGCCGTTGGCGGCTGATCGTCCATATTACCCTTCCGTTATTAAGACCCTACATTCTGTTCTGCACCCTCATTTCGCTCATGGCGGCTATTCGCGTGTTCGATGAGGTATATGTACTAACCAAGGGAGGGCCGGGAACAGCCACGCTGACCTCCAGCTTGTATATTTTCAAAAAGGGGATGGAGCAGTTTAACTTTGGTTATGCCTCGGCGCTTGGCTTAATTGTCGGTGCAATGATTGCGGTACTTAGTATCATCGTATTCCGATTCAATAGGAAAGGCGGTGTCAATCCCTATTGATGAATCTAAAAGATGACAAAATGCTACGCTCGTCTCTTCCTAAAAAGGAAAGCAGCCGCATCATGCGCAGTCTTGGTCGAGTGCTCAGGATGACGGTAATCTATGTGCTTCTAGTGCTGCTCGCACTCTTTTTAATGGGACCGTTCCTCTGGCTGCTCAGTGTATCGCTCATGCCGGGCCGCAACATTTTCTCAACGCCGCCCGCCATTTTCCCGACCTTTATTGATTTTGATAATTATGTTCAGGTGTGGCAGTTTATGAACTTTCCGAAGTATATGCTGAACACGGTGATCATTACAGTGCTTGGCGTTATTTTCAATGTGGTGCTCGCCAGTCTGACGGGATATCCTTTGGCTGTATTTCGTTTTAAGGGTAAAAATCTGGTATTCACGCTACTGATTGCCACCATGATTGTTCCTTCATACACGTCGTTCATCGTACATTACCTGACCATTCAGGGGCTTCATCTGGGCAATACGTATTTGGGTGTGGTGCTGCCTGGAGCTGTCTCCGTGTTCAACATTTTTCTGATGAGGCAGACGTTTATCCATATTCCTACCGATGTGCGTGATTCCGGCAAAATGGATGGCGCTTCGGAATTCCGAATCTGGTGGCAACTGGTGCTACCGTTGGTGAAGCCGGCGCTCGCTGTCATTTCTTTGCTGGAGGCCATGTCGTTCTGGAACAGCTTCCTGTGGCCTATCGTTATTCTGAACGACACGGAGCTATACCCGCTGGCGGCTGCGTTGACGTATCTCAATGGTCAATTTGCCTATAACTTCGGCTGGATTGCAGCGGGCACGATGATTTCGGTACTGCCGATCATTATCTTGTTCCTGTTCACACAGCGCTACTATATGGAAGGCTTGGCGGGTGCAGTAAAAGGATAGACCGGAAAGATCGGATACGGACGATCCGTGAATGGAAGGAGAGACGGTTACGATGGAACTGGCGAAAGGAACGCGGCCCAATTCCCGTGTAGAGCTAACAACGCAGGAGATTCAATATTATTTTCGTGATGTGTATAACAGTGGAGAAAAGCTGGTTATACCCGAACCGCGTTTGATTTGCGAGCTGTCCTCCCGCTTCGGGATGAATCAGGAATATGAAGGCGTTCTGGACCCTGACGGGCCGATCAAGCTGATCTTGCCTCCGGGACCGGGTGTGCCGACCGAAACACGGGGAAGCGTGCAACTGGTACTGGAGTACGATGGAGCGCTCGTTGCAGACGGCTACCGTTTGGAGATTTACAAGGAAAGTCGAGTTGAAATCCATGCTGCTAATAAAAGAGGGCTCAAATACGGCATGGATGCCCTGCATTTGCTGCTTCAAGTCGAACAGGAGCGATGTACACTGCCTATAGTGTCCATTCGCGATGAGCCTTCTTTTCCGGTCAGAGGGATTATTGAAGGCTTTTACGGAGAACCGTGGAGCCTGACAGATCGGCTGAATGCCGTCCGTTTTATGGCTGCCCATCGGATGAACACATTCATGTATGCTCCCAAGGATGATCCGTATCATCGTGAATTATGGCGGGAGCCGTACCCGGAAGACACGTTTGCGCAGATTAGCGAATTAAAGGAAACCTGCGATCAGCATGAGGTGGATTTTCATTACTGCATCAGTCCGGGGAATGACCTGAGCTTTGGCAGCGATGAAGATTTCCTCAGTTTGACGGAAAAGCTGGCGGCTGTGATTGCCATTGGCGTGCACCATTTTTCCATATTAATGGATGACATTGATTATGTGCTAAAAGGAGAAAATCGACATTTGCTGGGCCGTTCGGGCCACGCTCATGTCTTTTTGACCAACAAGGTGCATACATGGCTGGCTGAGCGGTTGCCTGAATTTACGCTGACAGTCTGTCCTTCGGAATATTGGTCGTACTGGGATACCGAATACAAAAAGGATTACCGTGAGCGGCTGCACCCGGAGATTAAGGTGTTTTGGACCGGATACTTTGTGTTTGCTCCACATATTGGTCAGAAGCACGCTGCCGATAATCATGCGTTCTTTGGGCATGAGCTGTGGCTGTGGGATAACATACCGGTAAATGATTGCGACCGTGACCGCTTGTTCCTTGATCCGCTGCGTGGACGGTATTCCGGGCTTCCAGACTGCGGACATACCGGTATGGTAGCCAACCCGATGAATCAGTGGGAATGCTCCAAAGTAACGCTCATTACGATGTCCCACTATATGTGGAACAGTGAGCGGTACATGCCGGAACTTTCTTGGGATTGGGCTGTGCGGGAGTTAGCGGGAGCGCGCGCGGAGGAACTGATGTTTTTCTGCCGTCAAAACAGAAACAGCCGACTGGGCGGCAGCACGTATGAGGACGTGGACCTTGCTTTGCAATGGCGCGATATCCCGGCGCTGGATATGTACTTTGAGCGGCTGCTCCAAGCCGTGAGCGTCCTGCGGCAAGTACCCGCCGATGATCCAGCGGCAGGCTTCGTAGCACAGGCCGCGCCGTGGCTGGAACGCGCCGAGCTAGACGCGGATCTGTGGCGTACGCTGCGCCAAGCTGTGGTCAGCAGCGAGCGGCAGAGCGGTTCGCTGCAGGCCGAGGAGAGCAGTACGCCGCCGGAAGTGGCTGACGGGCAAGGGGCTGTGCCCCTGACGGACGAAATCGTGGGGGAACTCCGCCGCTGTATCACTGCCTGTCTGGAGACGAAGGCTCGGCTCGGCAGTGATCCGGCGATCCGTGCAGCCGAGCGGTGGGGCTACGTCAGTCAGGATGAACAAGGCAAGTATCGACTAATCTTGTGAGCATTTGCTGATGTGATCAAGAAACCAGGGCAGCATAGCTTCCCTGGAAATAATGATATGTCTTTGAGTTAACGGAGGAAATGGCAGCCTAGCTGCCCTGAAAATAACCATTTGCCGTTAGGATAACGGGCATTTTCAGGAGAGGTGGATGCGTGTGGTGAAGACAAACACTCGTGTGCTTTTTGTACCGCTGGATGAACGCCCCTGTAATTATGAATTTCCTTATTTGCTGGCGCAGGGTACAGATTTGGAAATCGAGCGTCCCCCTAAGGAATGGATGGGACAAAAGAAAATCCCCGGTGATACGGCCCAGCTGTGGGCCTGGCTCGAAGAACGTGCGGCGGGTGCCGATGGAGCCATTATTGCGATGGATACGCTGCTGTACGGCGGAATCGTGCCGTCCCGGCTGCATGGAATGACAAGTGAGCAGGTCGGTGACAAGGTGAATCGACTTCGCAGGCTCAAGCAGCTTTATCCGCAGATGACCTTATATGCTTTTCAACTCATTATGCGTTGTCCGCAATATTCCTTGGCTGACGAAGAACCGGATTACTACGCCGATTGGGGACGCGAGATATTCAGGAAGGGCTTTATTGAGCATCGTCAGGAGCTAGGGATTGCCAACGTAGAGGAACTTCTTGAATTATCCGATATTAACAAACGTCTGCCTGTAGAGATACTGGAGGATTACCTGGGCCGTCGCCGTGTGAATCTGAAAGCTAATGAAGCCGCACTGGAATTGGTAGCAGAGGGTATCATTGATTTTATGATCATTCCACAAGATGATTCTGCTCCCTACGGCTATACCGCCAAGGATCAGCAGCGGCTAAGAACTCGTATTTCCGATCTAGGGCTGGACTTGAGCGTGTACATGTACCCAGGGGCAGACGAAGTGGGCTGTACGCTGCTGGCACGGTGGGTGAACCAGGCGAAGAATGCTGTGCCGCTTGTCTATCCCAGATTGTCCGCTTTGCAAGGA
This sequence comes from Paenibacillus sp. NPDC055715, assembly GCF_053617595.1. NCBI lineage: Bacteria > Bacillati > Bacillota > Bacilli > Caryophanales > Paenibacillaceae > Paenibacillus > Paenibacillus sp. NPDC055715. The sequence continues at coordinate 6,011 of NZ_JBSHGA010000018.1, read as the reverse complement.
GCATTCGTGATTCCGCTTTTTGAGGATCGTTACTTTTATGAAACGTTAAAATATCAGATTATGGCGGCAGGTGGACTGATCGCTTCTTCAGCGGCAGAGGCTGATTTGATTTTGTTGGCTAACACGCCCGGAGACACGATGGCAGAAGCATCATCTCAACAGCGTGCAACGGCCGGATATGATGTATACCGAAATGTGGTGGAACTAGTCGAATACGGCGCCCATATGCTGCGACATACTGGCAAAAACATCGCGGTCGCTGATGTAGGCTATGCCAATGGAGCCGATCTTAAGCTGCTTAGACTATTGAAGCAAAAAGGGCTGCTTTTTGAGCTGGCAGGTTATGCAAGCTGGAACACCAGCTCTAATACGCTGGGAACCGTCATTGCCCAGTCCATGCTGTATAGCCAATACGGGCTTACGGCAGAGCATCTGGATTTTCTGGCGTTGCGTTACGCCGAAGATGCATGTTATTGCGCTGTGGTGCGTAACGCCATGAATAACGGGATTGTGGAACAAATGGGCTTCAACAAGTTTATGCTCGATGGACAGAGAGGTTCGGTTGCTGCGGTCATTCGCGGACGGCTGGAGCAGGCACTCGACGAATATGTAAACGGGCCAGAGGGCCGTGTGGAAATTACAGATTGCTATATGCCGTGGAACCGTACCTTTGAAGTCGGATTGACCGTACAGCATCATGCCGAAGAGAGAGGGTGATCCCAATGGGAGTGGAAGCTGTATTATCAAAAGTTCAGCATGGCCTGATCGTATCCTGTCAGGCACTACCGGATGAGCCGCTGCACGGATCGGATGTCATGGTTAAAATGGCACGCGCCGCTCAGCAGGGCGGAGCCGTGGCCATTCGCGCCAATGGCGCAGCAGATGTGCGTGCGATCAAACAGGCGCTTTCCCTGCCAGTCATCGGTCTGATCAAGAGGGATTATGATGATTCCGATATTTACATTACACCGACCCTCCGAGAGATGGAGGAACTGGTGGACGCGGGCGCAGATATCATCGCCCTGGATGCTACATCACGTCCGCGCCCGGGGGGATGCAGGCTGAAGCAGCTCATAGATTACGCCCACAGGAATGGAGTGGCCTCTATGGCGGATATATCCACACTGGAGGAGGCGCTTCATGCGGCTTCCCTCGGCGTAAGCTGCGTATCCACAACATTATCTGGTTATACGCCATACTCTGCTCAGATCGATGGACCCGATCTGGAGTTGGTTCGGAGAGCGTCGGAGTTGGTCCCCGTGCCTTTAATTGCGGAGGGTAAAATCTATGAGCCGACGCAGGTGGAGGAAGCATTCCGGTTGGGTGCGCATGCGGTGGTTGTAGGTTCGGCGATTACCAGACCCCAATTGATTACGCAGCGGTTTGCCGATGCCGCAAGGAAGGCAGTGAAATGCATCTATGGAGATGAACGACCGAATTAATACGTACGTTTCTTCATTACCGATACGGGTGGGGGAGACACCGACCCGGACAACGAACATGATATTACCCGCATGTTGTATCACAAAATGCTGGATATTTTGCACCTCCAGCATGGGGCTGCTGGACCGTTCAGAGCTTGGACGTGCGATAGCGTGTCTCGACCAGGCAGGTTATGTTCATTTTTTGGGTGTAGGTGCAAGGGCTTGCTCGTAAGCACACGAGTTATATTAAACAGATGAAGGAAAAAAACTGCGAGGTCGGTTATTGAGCGGAGTTATTGAGATTTTGAAGCCGAGAACCTTACCTTTCGGCTGTGTCATATCGTTAGTTATTGCTATGGCATATGAGCTGCTATTATAGAAGCTTTACGTAAAGAGCGTGTATGTTGATATCGTTTGGCTACAAGGAGGACGCTGTGGTGGCACATGCTGTGAACAGAGTCATTGGGATCGACATTGGAGGAACATCAGTGAAGGCCGCTATAGTGGAACAAGATGGTTCGATGCTGGATGAAATCCGGCTGGATACAGATGCTTCTCGCGGGCGTGATTGGGTACTGTCACGGGTATCTGAAGCTGTGGAAGGACTGAAACGCTCTCTGGGAAACACCAGCACCAGCGGCGGCATCGGTATCGACGCTCTAGGAATTGCTACGGCTGGCAGAGTAAACGTGGAGAGCGGTGAAGTCGTGTATGCCACGGATAATCTCCCCGGCTGGCAAGGTACACACTTGGTAACATGGGCGAGGGATAATCTCGCCTTCCGTGCTGTTGCTGACAATGATGCGAACGCCGCTTTGCTAGGAGAAGCATGGCAGGGAGCGGGGAGGGGCAAGCGACGCTTGGTCATGCTCACCTTGGGAACAGGCGTCGGTGGCGCATATATGGAAAATGGTTTGTTGTGCCGAGGGACTCACTGGAGCGGCGGCGATTGGGGGCATAGTATTTTATTCCCAAGAGGCCTTCCTTGCAATTGTGGAAAAAAGGGCTGTGCCGAACAGTATGTATCAGGTAGCGCACTGTTACGCCGGGGCAGAGAATACACAGGTAAACCGTATCGCTCGGGAATCGAGATCATGAAGGAGGCTGTTCGCAGTCACCCGGAGGCGCTTCAGGTACTGGACGATTACACCGCAGATTTAGCCGTGCTTCTGGCCAATATCTCGGTCACCCTTGATCCCGAGGCTATTATCGTAGGCGGAGGGGTAGCAGACGCGGGAGAAGTCTGGTGGCCCTTGCTGGAAAAGCATCTACAACAGCTGGGAGTCCAAACGGAAGTAAGCCGGTCATTATTGGGTAATCGCGCTGGAATTATCGGTGCGGCACGGCTTGCTTTTGACCTAACGGATTCCTAGAACAAGCATGAGAGGGGAACGAACCATGACACAAAATCGGATCGATACCGACATTGTTGTGATTGGCGGAGGTCTGGGAGGAACATCGGCAGCTCTTGCGGCAGCGAAGGCTGGCATGAGAGTCATCGTGACGGAAGAGACGGACTGGTTGGGAGGACAGTTAACTTCACAGGCCGTCCCCCCGGATGAGCATCGATGGATCGAACAGTTTGGCTGCACAGCAACATACCGTGAGTTCCGTAATCGTGTACGTGACTATTACCGTCAGAACTATCCTTTAACGGAAGAAGCCCAAAATGACCCGATTCTTAATCCCGGCAACGGTTGGGTAAGCCGTCTGGCTCATGAACCACGAGTAGCTCTGCGGGTGCTTGAAGATATGCTTGCTCCCTATTTGAACACAGGGCGTGTTCGCGTATATTACCACACCGTGCCCATAGCCGCTCAAACGGATGAGGACTGCATTTCTTCCGTAACTGTTCGTACCTCGGATAGCCTTGATGATGGGTGTGGGGTTATGGTGCTGCGCGGAACGTTTTATCTGGACGCCACAGAGTGCGGGGATCTTCTACCGATGGCGCAGGTGGAGCATACGAGTGGAGCAGAGTCGCGGGATGATACAGGTGAGCCTCATGCTTTGGAGTGCGCTGACCCTATGGATATGCAGTCTATCACACATGTAGCAGCCGTGGATTACATTCCGTATGGAAGCTTCATTATAGAGCGGCCGCAACAATATGATTTTTGGAGAAATTATATTCCTTCCTTTTCCCGTTTCCCGATTTTGAGCTGGTTTGCTACGGATGCGGATGATACCAGCAAACTAAAACAGTTCACTTTGTTTCCTAACGATCAGGGCATTGTATCTCTGTGGGATTACCGTCGCATTGTGGACCCTTCTATATGGAGCAAACCATTAAATGATGGAGAGGTAACTCTTTTAAACTGGGAGCAAAATGATTATTACCTCGGTCCGTTGATCGGTGTGTCCGCTCAGGAGCAGAAAAGACATAGAGAAGGCGCCCGTGAATTGACCCGTTCTTTAATCTATTGGCTCCAGACCGAAGCACCCCGATTAGATGGAGGATTCGGTTATCCGGGTATTCGGCCCCGGGGAGATTTCCTTGGTACTTCAGATGGTCTGGCTAAAACCGCCTACATCCGCGAATCGCGCCGAATTCAAGCGAAGTATACGATATCAGAGTTTGATGTAAGTCGTGAGCTTCGGGGAACGGATGGGCCCAAACGGTATGCAGACAGCGTAGGTGTAGGCAGCTACCACTTGGACCTCCATCCGACCACCGTATCTCAACGGACATTTTACATTCCTAATTACCCTTATGAGATTCCGTTAGGCTCCCTTATTCCGGTAAGAGTGCGTAATCTGCTTCCTGCATGTAAAAATATAGGGATGACTCAAATTGCAAATGGTTGCTATCGACTGCACCCTACGGAGTGGAATATCGGTGAATCAGCGGGGAGTCTGGCGGCTTATTGTGTGTCCAACGGAGTATTTCCAATAGAAGTCAGCGAATCGACAGAGCATCTGGGGCGTTTTCAAAGTAGGCTTCTTTGCCAAGGCGTGGAGCTACACTGGCCCGCGGAAGTATTTGAACCCGAAGGAGTCACCAGCTAAAACGCAAGGGCTTTTGCCCTTTGGCTGACTTAGATAAGGTCAAAAAGCAGGCCTGTTGATTAACCGGAAATAGGATAAAAAGAGCCGTCTTTTCGGGTAATGGAAAGTGCCACCCAACCATTCGGAAAAGAGGCGACCCTCATGAATCAGTGCACCTTATTTCGGAACTTGCTACCATCTATCTTTAGCGAATCCAAAGTGAAAGCCATCTCTTAGGAACAGGTTATGTAGATACAGCCCGCAAATTCAAGGTGTTTCAACTCCTGCGGTTATTGGACTCAAGCCGCCGAGGTTCCTTTTGCTATGTTCAAAACGCTGTGTCCCCAACTTCTTCAAAGCTGGGGACGGGCCGAACGGCGAACCTTACCGATTCCTCAGGAACTGCTGTTTATCGACTCGACCACCGTAACGGTAGGAAAAACTCGTTTGCCCTGGTCTTTACCATGGCGAACGAGCGGGCGTAAAGCTTCATGTCGCTTGGGATGTGACCTTCGGGCAGCCTCAGCGCGTCGAAGAAACCACCGCTTTATGTCATGACGGCCCCCTGGGTGAAGTCCTCGCCAATCCGTCCTATTCGCTGGTTCAAGATCGAGACTATGGTAAAATAAGCGTTTGGATCGTTACCTGAAGCAAAAGCAAGGGTTCGTGATTCGCTTAAAAGAGAATGTACACCTCGTTACTCCTCGGGCGTTACGACAGTGGAATCCAGAAAACGCTCACGTGAAACGGGATATCACTTGTCTGTTAGGCACGCCTGCGAATCGTCCTCAAAAACGGCATCGCCTGGTGTTTTTTGAGGATGGGCACGGTCATGACATTCGCGTGTTGACGAATCTCATGCACATCACAGCTGAGGAAATAGTCTTGATGTATAAAGCTCGTTGGCAGATTGAACTGTTTTTTCGCTGGATCAAGCAATATTTGAACATTCCAACACAGTTTGGAACCACTGAAAACGTGGTGTATGGACAGTTGTTCTCAGCGCTTATCGTATACGTACTGTTAAAAACGATGTATGATCGCGTAAGCCTTCGTGTTCTCAAGCGTCAAAAAGATGATTTTAAAAAGTAATAAAAAAGTACTTGCTAAGTTGCTTGGGTATATGATATATTATTTGAGCTGACAACAAAACAGCCGTTTCAAAAGTAAAAAGCTTGGGTAAAATAATCTTTATAAAAGAAGAAAAAAATAAAGCTTGCATTTTTGAAACGAACATGTTATGATCTTATAGCTGCTGAAAAAGACAGCGAAAAGAATTTGATCTTTGAAAACTGAACAACGAGTGAGTAAATTGATTTTGTTCGCAAAATCAAACAAGAGATATTTTATCTCGTCAGTTTCAAAATGAGCGAATCGCTCTTTCTATATACCAGCTTCGGTTGGTCTTTAATGGAGAGTTTGATCCTGGCTCAGGACGAACGCTGGCGGCGTGCCTAATACATGCAAGTCGAGCGGGGTTATGTTAGAAGCTTGCTTCTAACATAACCTAGCGGCGGACGGGTGAGTAACACGTAGGCAACCTGCCCATGAGTCTGGGATAACTACCGGAAACGGTAGCTAATACCGGATACATCCTTT
>NZ_JBSHGA010000017.1:0-63818 GCF_053617595.1 Paenibacillus sp. NPDC055715 | reverse complement strand
TCCACACGTACCCATCCCGAACACGACCGTTAAGCCCTCCAGCGCCGATGGTACTTGGACCGCAGGGTCCTGGGAGAGTAGGACGCCGCCAAGCAAAGATAAGAAGGGCCATGATCTCCTTGAGATTGTGGTCTTTCTTTTGCAAATTAAGTTCCAGGACCTTATGTCTAACCCCTGATCTGTCTTTTTCCAAGCGGATTATTTTTTATAAAAGGGTCGAACTTATCTCTGGAAACGCTTAATTATAAAAGATGTCCTTCCTGCGAGTACACTTGTTTGTACCGGGAAATACTAAAAGTTATGGTTGCTGAGGAAGGCTTGACACCCCTATACCGCTTTGCTAAGATGGCAATAATATATTTTCAGAGAGCCTTGATTTGTTCATGTCGGACAGACAACAAGACCAATACAGACTAAACAATTTGAAGGAGGATCATCTTGGTGTGGGAAGATAAATTCGGTAAGGAAGGCCTTACCTTTGACGATGTTTTGCTGGTACCTCGCAAGTCGGTGGTTCTGCCGAAAGAAGTAAGTGTAGCGACCCGTTTGAGTGATAACGTGAAGCTGAATATTCCTTTGATGAGTGCTGGTATGGATACTGTTACTGAGGCAGTTTTGGCAATCGCTATGGCTCGTGAAGGCGGTATCGGTATTATTCATAAAAATATGTCGATTGAACAGCAAGCAGTAGAGGTAGATCGGGTAAAACGTTCAGAGAGCGGTGTTATCACCAATCCATTTTCATTGACTCCAGATCACTTGGTATCCGATGCTGAGGCTGTTATGGGTAAATATCGTATTTCTGGCGTACCTGTTGTAAACGAGGAAAATAAGCTGGTGGGTATTATCACCAACCGTGATCTTCGTTTTATTCACGATTTTAATCTTAAAATTAGTGAAGTTATGACGAAGAGAAATTTGGTAACTGCACCTGTAGGTACAACCTTGCAGGAAGCAGAAGGTATTTTGCAAAAGCATAAAATTGAAAAGCTTCCTTTGGTTGATGATGAAAATTACCTCAAAGGGCTTATCACTATTAAAGATATTGAAAAGGCTATTCAATTTCCAAACGCAGCGAAAGATGCACAAGGGCGTCTTCTGGTCGGTGCGGCTGTCGGTATTTCCAAAGATACATTTGATCGGACTGAAGCACTCGTAAATGCAGGTGTGGATCTGATTGTTGTGGATTCTGCCCACGGTCATCATATTAACATTATTGAAGCGGTTCGCAAATTACGTGATGCTTATCCTGATCTGACGATTGTAGCAGGTAATGTAGCTACTGGTGACGGAACGCGTGAACTGATTGAAGCGGGGGCTTCGGTTGTAAAAGTCGGCATTGGTCCAGGCTCTATCTGTACAACGCGCGTGATCGCCGGGATCGGTGTTCCGCAAGTAACAGCTATTTATGATTGTGCTACAGTAGCACGGGAATATAATATTCCGATTATTGCAGACGGTGGCATTAAATATTCCGGTGAAATTACGAAGGCCATTGCGGCGGGAGCTTCTGCGGTAATGCTGGGTAGTCTTTTTGCTGGTACGGAAGAAAGTCCAGGCGAATCCGAGATTTATCAAGGACGCCGCTTTAAGGTGTATCGTGGTATGGGCTCCATGGCTGCGATGAAGCAAGGAAGTAAAGATCGCTATTTTCAAGATGATGATAAGAAATTGGTTCCGGAAGGCATTGAAGGACGTGTCGCTTATAAAGGGCCACTTTCCGATACGATTCATCAGCTGTTGGGTGGTCTTCGTTCCGGTATGGGATATTGCGGTACTGCTAATATTGAGGAGCTTCGTAATGATACGAGCTTTATCCGTATTACGGGTGCAGGCCTGCGTGAAAGCCATCCGCATGATGTGCAAATTACGAAAGAAGCACCAAACTATTCATTATAAAGTTCGACTGTAGCAGACTTGACAACAGGCAGGGCGTATTTCGCTCTGCCTGTCTTTTTTTAGAGATACCCCTGTGATAGAATAGACAAGTGCCCGCTTTTTACAAATGGATTGATGAAGATAAGAACACGTTAGGACATTGGGCTTACTTAGTACCTGCTCATTCCAAGATAAGAGTAGAGAGCGTTAATTATTGGCTCTAACTGAGGAAACAAAACGGAAATTTAAAACATTAATTTATTGGCCTAGTAGGGGCTTTATCCACCGTCTCGTTATATATAACGGATCGGGTTGAGGTACGAGAGGAGTTTGTATTCATTTGAAAGCAAACAATCAGAAACAAAATAAGAATCGCAGTATGATTAAAAAGAGCGTAACAGCAGTCATGGTGCTTAATATGATGTACATGTCAGCATTGCCGGTTGTGGGCAATTTGGATCCGACTGTAGCTACGTTTGCTGCCGGAACGGCTACAGAGGCGGTCAATATTACGGGGACAGGCTCTGTTAAGCCTCCTAGTCTGGCGCTGCGCTCGGCTATCTTGATTGAGCCTTCCACAGGACAGGTATTGCTGTCCATGAACCCGGATGAGCCGCTACCACCGGCAAGTATGACCAAAATGATGACAGAGTACATCGTAGCGGAACAGGTCAAGCAAGGGAAACTCAAATGGACGGATAAGGTTACGGTTCAAGAGAATGCTGCCAAGAGCATCGGATCACGTATTTTTCTAGCTCAAGGTGACCAACATACGGTAGAAGAGCTGTATATTGCCATGGCGGTAGGCTCTGCTAATGATGCAACGGTGGCTCTTGCCGAGCGTGTGTCTGGAACCGAGCAGGACTTTGTAAAATTGATGAATGAAACAGCTCAGAAAATGGGCATGAAAAATACGTATTTCATCAACTCTACAGGGTTAGACCGTGGCGATATGCCTAAAGGGTTTCAACCAGATACCGATCGTGAAACCGTAATGACAGCGAGAGATGCTGCTACACTGGCTAGTAACATTATTAAGGATCACCCTGACTATACACGGTTTACGACGATTCAATCATACAAGTTCCGTCCGACGGACAAGACGCCGATTATTAACTACAACTGGATGTTGGAAGCAAACAAGAATATAACTAACTTTAAAAAATTTGCTTATCCGGGTCTGGACGGAATGAAAACCGGTCATACGAGCAATGCTGGTAACTGCTTTACGGGAACAGCCGAGCGCAACGGAATGCGTCTTATCAGTGTAGTTATGGGGGCAAACTCAGAGCCACACCGTTTTACAGAAACAGCTAAAGTATTAAACTATGGTTTTGATAATTTTGAAGTGAAGCAGGTAGTGGCTCCAAAGACGGTGGTCAAAGGTGTAGAGAATGTACCTGTCACTAAGGGCACTGAGACAGAGGTACCTGTCGTGACTAAGGATGCAGTAAGCTTTGTTGTACCTAAAGGCGCAAGCAATCCTAAAGTGACGTTTACAACGAACATTACGCCGGAAAGCTCGCTCGTGGCACCTTTGAAGCAAGGGGAAAAAGTGGGAACGATTACGTACACATATAAAACGGATGGCGTGGATAAAGGTCAAGTCAAAACCGTCGATATGGTTACTACCACGGCTGTGGAAGAGGGCGGCTGGTTCCGAATGCTTTTCCGGGCCATTGGTGATTTTTTTGGTGATTTATTCCAGGGAATTAAAAACTTGTTCTAGTGGCCTTCCTGCCAATTGGAGATAAGCGATGGATCCTGTTTTTCATTACTTATTTAGCGTTAGCGGATTGAAATGATTGTGTATTTGGCGTCTGTACGGTAAAATATTAAGTTAGAATCTAAACGAAACCCTTACAGGAGGTAACGACATGGAAACAGGAACTTCACGCGTAAAAAGAGGTATGGCAGAGATGCAAAAAGGTGGCGTAATCATGGATGTCATGAACGCTGAACAGGCTAAAATTGCAGAGGCGGCAGGTGCTACAGCGGTAATGGCTCTTGAACGGGTACCTTCAGATATCCGTGCAGCTGGTGGGGTTGCCCGTATGGCTGACCCAACAATTGTAGAAGAGGTCATAAAGGTGGTCTCTATTCCCGTTATGGCTAAGGCTCGTATCGGTCATTTTGTGGAGGCAAAGGTGCTGGAATCTCTGGGTGTTGACTATCTCGACGAGAGCGAAGTGCTGACACCTGCGGATGAAGTTTTCCATATCGATAAGAAAGAGTTTACCGTTCCATTCGTTTGCGGAGCCAAGGATCTGGGAGAGGCACTGCGTCGCATCGGCGAAGGGGCATCCATGATTCGTACAAAGGGTGAGCCTGGAACCGGAAATATTGTCGAAGCTGTTCGTCATATGCGTTTTATCAATGGTCAAATTCGCAAGGTGCAAAACCTGTCAAAGGACGAGCTGTATGCAGAAGCGAAAAACCTTGGCGTTGCTTACGAATTACTGCTGGAAGTGCATGAGCACGGCAAGCTGCCAGTGGTCAATTTTGCAGCGGGCGGCGTAGCAACACCTGCTGATGCCGCATTGATGATGCATTTGGGCGCTGATGGTGTATTCGTCGGTTCCGGTATTTTCAAATCCGATAGCCCTGAGAAATTTGCACGTGCCATCGTGGAAGCGACTACTCATTATACGGACTACAAGCTGATTGCAGAAGTGTCCAAGAATCTGGGCGCTCCGATGAAGGGCATTGAAATTTCCAAGCTGGCACCGCATGAACGCATGCAGGATCGTGGTTGGTAAGAAGGAAGGGACAGGCATGAAAATAGGAGTTCTGTCGCTGCAAGGCGCTGTGGCTGAGCATATACGAAGCGTTGAATGTGCGGGTGCGGAAGGTGTGGCGGTGAAGAGGATCGAACAGCTCAACGAGCTGTCCGGTCTTATCATCCCCGGCGGTGAAAGCACGACGATTGGCAAGCTGATGCGCAAGTATGACTTTATAGATGCCATACGCCAGTTTTCCGATCAAGGCAAGCCTATATTCGGCACTTGTGCGGGATTGATCGTGCTGGCCAAAACGGTTCAAGGACAAGAAGAAGCGCATCTGGGGCTGATGGATATTACAGTGTCACGTAATGCTTTTGGTCGCCAGCGGGAAAGCTTTGAAACAGACTTGGACATTAAAGGGATTGAGGAACCGGTTCGTGCTGTATTTATACGCGCGCCATTGATACAGTCTGTTGGAATGGGAGTAGACGTGCTGTCTGAGTATAACGGCGAAATCGTGGCGGCCCGTCAGGGTCACTTGCTGGCTTCATCCTTCCATCCGGAATTAACGGACGATTACCGGTTGCATCAGTATTTTGTGGATATGGTTCGCGAATAGCGGAAAGTTGGTTTGTAGTGTAGGAGGGATTACCTGTGTTAGATATAAAGATTTTACGTAATGAGCTTGGTCGGGTTGAAAAAGCTTTGCAAAATAGGGGCAAATCTCTGGATCTGATAAATGGCTTTACGGATTTGGATGTGCGTCGTCGTGAGTTGCTTCAGGAAAGTGAAGCGCTCAAAAATCGCCGAAATGTCGTATCCGGTGAAGTAGCCAAGTTGAAGAAGAATAAAGAAAATGCGGATGATCTTATTGCTGAGATGCGTCAGGTTTCTGACCGTATTAAAGAATTGGATGAGCAAGTGCGCGAGCTGGAGATTCAGATCGATGAGCTGGTAATGTCCATTCCGAATATCCCCAATGAGTCGGTGCCTGTAGGTGCTTCGGAGGAGGATAATGTAGAGATTCGTCGCTGGTCGGAGCCACGCGAGTTTTCTTTTACGCCAAAAGCACATTGGGAGCTGGCACAGGAGCTGGGTATTCTCGACTTTGAGGCGGCAGCGAAGGTGACGGGTTCCCGTTTTACGTTTTACAAAGGACTGGGAGCACGTCTGGAGCGTGCGCTGATTAACTTTATGATGGATCTGCATAGCAGTGAGCATGGTTATGAGGAAATGCTGCCTCCATACATTGTGAACCGCGACAGCCTGTATGGCACAGGACAGCTTCCGAAGTTTGAAGAGGATTTGTTCAAGCTGCGTGATACCGAGTATTATCTCATTCCTACGGCTGAGGTTCCGGTAACGAACTATCACCGCGAAGAGATTATGAACGCCGATCAGCTTCCCAAGAATTATGTGGCATACAGCTCTTGCTTCCGCTCTGAGGCAGGATCGGCAGGAAGGGATACACGTGGTTTGATCCGTCAGCATCAGTTCAATAAGGTAGAGATGGTTAAGCTGGTTCACCCGGACACCTCTTATGAGGAACTGGAGAAAATGACGAATAATGCAGAGCGTGTTTTGCAACTGCTTGGACTTCCATATCGTGTGCTGGCACTTTGCACCGGGGATATGGGCTTCACGTCTGCTAAAACGTATGATCTGGAAGTGTGGCTGCCTGAGAGTGGCATGTACCGCGAAATTTCTTCTTGTTCCAATACAGAAGATTTCCAGGCGCGTCGTGCCGACATCCGGTTTCGGCCGGAGCCGAAAGCAAAGCCTGAATTTGTACATACACTAAACGGTTCAGGGTTGGCTGTAGGACGCACAGTGGCTGCTATTTTGGAGAACTATCAGCAGGAGGACGGAAGCGTTGTAATCCCGGAAGTGCTGCGTTCATACATGCGAGGCACCGAAGTTATTGCTCTTAAGCAGTAAGCATTGCAATCGTTTAAAGTCTGTGGTAAAATGATTTTGTTGCGCCTGAGTTTATATTAAATGGGAAGCAACTTTATCCAATTACCACCTGGAGAGGTACCGAAGCGGTCATAACGGGGCGGTCTTGAAAACCGTTAGAGTGCAAGCTCACATGGGTTCGAATCCCATCCTCTCCGCCATATTATAAATGAACCAAGCCATTCGATACGACAGCTGATACATTGGCCTTTACGCGCTGATGATTAGGGATCGTAAAGGATGGCTTTTTTGTTGTATAAAAAGCCTGTTTTTTTCACACGTTATCAGATGTGGAGGTGCTGGCATGAATCGAGAAATGACAGTAGATCAGCAAAAGCTGGTAGAAGCCTGGCAGGAACAACTGGCGAGACTTTTGAATTCAGGGGATAAATCACAGGTACAAGCAGATGAAGCAGACAACCGCACTATACGCATCCATATCGAGGTAGAGGGCAGACAAATGTACTCCTTTGATTTTGCATGTACTTATGTAGATTCTCGGGAAGTGAAGGTTAGCTTGGTCGATGTGGAACGGGACGAACAGTCTGTGGATGAACGAACAGATATCATTCAACAGCTGGTGTCCGACTATACTCGGCATATTCATCAGTGTGCTCAGTCGTTGCAGTCATTGACACATTCGTAGTCATGAAGGTATGAGGGGGGAAGCTACATGACAAAAGCCAAAAACGGACTGGATAAAAACCTGTCTAACATTGTGGATGATTTGGAGCAGCGTCCGGTTAACAGTCATCAGGCACAACAAGTACAGCAGGACCGTAATGACCGCCGTCATCAGGATGCACTTAACCATGATAGAACAGAAGACCCGTACCATCAATAGTCCTACTTTAAATGGTAATAAACAGATTTGCTGATGGATCAAAATTTAGTCTGAGAACGGAGGATGCATAAATGAGCAAGCCTAAAGCCATTCCTGTTCCCGAGGCACAGGACGCCGGTGGAGGAAATGAAAAGCGTGAGCGCAATCATCAACAGGAGCCGCTGTCCGGTTCCAAAAAGGTAAAACAACGGAATCACGTAGACCATCACAACAGAGAAGGATCATAAACGGTTAGACTTGTTGCCTAAAAAATATAGTGAAGTACAGGACACCCTGGGTTAAATAGCCGGGGTGTCTTCGTGCTTATTGTAAGAAAATTTTCCAATAAGTGTTTCATTACCCGCGGGTATGCGGTAAAATAAAGGGGTGTATTTTTTTGTTAGCATTATAGAAGGGGTTAATTATGAGGGGAGAGAATCTAACAATGAGTAAAAAGTTATCCGTCTTGGTACTCACTATGGTGTTGCTTTTGACGGTAGCCCTGGTAGGTTGTAGCAAGAAGTTAGAACCGAAGGAAGCTGTTACGAACGGTACGGCTAATGCAATGAAATTGACTTCTTATGAATCCAAAAGTCAATTTACGGTTAAGGATCTGGCGATCACATCTGCTTCCGTTCCAAGCCAGCAAAGTTCAATGGTAACCAGTATGCTGAAAAATGCGGACATTACGCTGGATAGTGTATATCAAAAAGAACCTTTACAATCTGAAATGACGCTGGGCATTCATTTGAAAGGTGACCTTTCCACCAGCTTCACGATTCCAATGGTTATGACCAAGGATAAATTGTACGTTAAAATTCCAAACATTCCATTTTACCCGCTTCCACAGGACGTTGTGGGTAAATTCCTGATTGTTGATCCGCAGGAGCTGGCTAAAAAGTCCGGACAAGAATTTAACCCTGCATCAATGGATCAGGAAAAATCGCAGAAATTTGCGAATGAAGTGATTGCTGCTATTCTGGGTGAGTATGATCAAGCTACGTACTTCTTTGATATTGATCCTAAAGACGCTAAATTGCCACAAGGCGTTAAAGCTAAACAAGTAGTACAATTTAAAGTGACAAATGACAACGTGAAGCCAGCTGTCGATACTTTTGTTACTAAGGCAATCCCTAAAGCGATTGATGTGATGTCAAAAGATGAGTACATCAGCTTGTTTCACTTGAAAAAAGAAGATCTCACCGCAGCAAAACTTGCGGTGGAAACCAACACCAGCGATTTCAGAAAAAAGCTGGATGAGTTGAAAAATTACTTGACTGTGAAACAGTTCGACATTAACACAGCCTTGAACAAGGATGATATTCCTGTGTATCAAGATCTGAATGCGAATGTAGAGATGAATGATCCGTCCACAAAAGACAATGTGAAATTGTCTGTAACTGGCTACACGCAATACAGCAAAATCAATGAAAAAGCAACATTTAAAGTGGGTATCCCAACAGGCGACCAAGTCCTGACGACCGAACAACTTCAACAAAAAATGCAAACTGTTGCTCCTTAAGTAAAGGAATGACGTGATCGTAAAGGCATTATCCGGATGATGTGATGTAATGCGACAAAAACCGCTTGCCTTAGAGCTAGGCGGTTTTTGTCATATATAGCTCTGAACAGATTGTGTAGCGGTTCAGGTCTGCCACACGTTATCCTTGGCTAAAAGCCCGAACATCTGATGATCCTGCCACGTCCCTTGAATTTGTACCGGCTTGCGGGCAATACCTTCAGGCTGAAAGCCGCACTTTTGCAGCACACGCTGTGAGCGCTCATTATGCAGCAAGGTACCGGCTTGAAGACGGTGAAGCGATAGGGCGCGGAAGGCAAATTGTATGGCCAGCTTCAAAGCTGCGGTCATATGCCCTTTGCCTTGTTCGTGTTGATCCATCATGTAGCCGATATCGGCAAATTGTCCCATACTACGCACAAGATTAAAAATAGGATATACCCGATGAGACGCTCGTCCTCCAAGAGAAAGATACTGAACGAATATCCCCGATCCTCCTCTGCTTGGCGCAATTTCTGACGGATATATTCCTGCTGTTCTTCCAGAGTGAAAAATGAATCGCCGTGAAGTGGCTCGTACGGCGCATAACACTCCCTATTTGTAAGCCTGAGGGTTCCACTATCCGCCAGGCTAAATGGCCGTAACAATATACCTTGAGGCGTGTTATACAAGCTCATAGGCATGGGCTGATCTCTTTCCATGGAAATTAGCAATGAGACGACGTAAATAACGGCTGCACCAGTGGTTGTGTATAGTAAGCGATCCTAACTCCCATCCTCAGGATGAAGATGGTGGGGAAGACAACTTGGCAGCGGCTCTTTTCTGCCGGAGCTGACGGAAAAAATCTGTCAGCATCGAGGCGCATTCCTCTTGAAGAACGCCGCTGATCACCTCAGTGCAATGATTGAATCGAGGCTCCTGTAGTAAATTCATCAGTGTACCCGCACAGCCTGCTTTCGGATCGGTGGTGCCATAGATCAAATAGGGAACCCGTGATTGTACAATGGCTCCGGCGCACATGGGACACGGCTCCAGAGTGACATACAGCCTGCAATCCAGCAGGCGCCAGGCCCCCAGATGCTCGCTGGCCTGACGAATGGCGACCATTTCGGCATGTGCTGTCGGGTCAGCGTCCGTCTCGCGCAAGTTGTAACCGCGTCCTATGATTTCATTATCTTTTACGATGACAGCTCCGATGGGCACTTCACCCAACGCTTCTGCCTTGTACGCTTCTTGAATAGCTTTTTCCATCCAATAAGCGTGATCTATTGTGGTCACTGGTAAAAATGCTCCTTTCAAATGCGAATTATCCAACGAACAAACATTCCGTTGTTAACATGATGTGAATAATTTTGTGGATAACACGACACTTGTCCACAGATTTATACACAGTCTATAATAAAAGCTGTGTATTTGTGGACGACTTGTGGATGATTATCTTATTATATTGTAGGCAAACGTTCGCATATTGACAACTGTATACAAGTTGCGTGTATTTATGTTTATCCGTGAAATGTAAATGCTGGTATCACAGGCGCTATTACGGTATCATTGAATTAGCAATTGCCAGTAATCGCCAGCATACGGCAAGAGGTGAGAAATCAATGTGTCGATAAAAATCAAAATTACGATTATTTTGACGGGGTCCGTTCTGTTTATCCTTTTGTTAAATATTGCACTCAACTATTACACGACCCACGAAAATTTAAGAAGTGACAGCAAAACGAAAATGGTTCTGACGGCCAAGATTATTGGAGGAGCTATTGAACAAACTCAACAAAGCTGGGTGGCCGTCGACAAGCAGCTTGGATATAATTTGTGGCTCTCTGCCACACTGGCTGCCAACCAGCTTGATCCTGATATTGACCATATTACGCAGGAACAACTCGAACAGCTGACCAAGCGCAGCGGGGATATTGATATTTCCTTGTTAGTGCGTGATGGGAAGAGGTACAAAGTTGCCAAATCGTCCAATCCGAGGGAGATCATGTCTGGCGTTCCGTTGACAGGCTATTGGAAAAAAGAAGTTGATCAATTATATGAGCATGGACAGGCTGGAATGGTGCATGGTCAAAGTCTGGATCATTTTTGGACAGGAGCATTTGATTATACAGGCTCAGATGCCACCTATATTAACAAATGGGGATTTTATTATGACCAGAAGCGCAACTATATGATCCGAATCTCCTTTCAGGACGGTAAAGTGCAAAATTTTATGCCGATCCTCAGCCCCGATGAAATCGTAAAGCAAACCCAACAAGTGGATTACCGCATCATGGAGATAACAGGAATTAACCCCACAACCTTCGGTGGCGCTACGATGGACAACCATGGAAACGACCGGAAATATCATTACATGTACAATAAACCTATCCGATTCGGCACTTATCAACTAGCGAGGGTACAGGAGGATCGTTTGGCTGTTTCCAAGGCCATTTTCTCCGGGGAGAGTATTGTACAGGACTGCTATATTCAAGGCGAACGGGTCCTCGTCAGTTACATACCATTTTATCTGGCAAACCGTGATGCCTATGTCATTCGTATTGTTATGAATTATGATACGATCTCTTCTGTTATTTATAAGCAATTAATCAGTCTGATTGCCATCTCTATTGTCTTACTAGAGGTTGTGATTATTGGCAGCTATGTGCTGGCAAGTCTGTTTGTCCGTCCAATTCAGTCGATATTGGGAAAAGTGAACGAGATGGCTGACGGCCATTTTGACACACGGCTACAGATTAAGGGTGGTCATGAGCTTGCACAGCTAGGTGAGCGCATCAACGCGATGGCCTACAACCTTGGGATGTACACACGGAGACTCGAACAGATGTATGAGGAGAACCGTTCTGTCAAAGAGCATTTGGAGTCTGTCATTAATCAGACCGCTGATGCGATCCATGTGACCGATCAGGAAGAGCGTATCATCCGGGTCAATCATGCTTTTGAGGCTCTATATGGCTGGACCCAAAAAGAATTGGTCGGGCGTAAGCTCCATTTCGTACCGATAGAGCAAGAGAAAGAGTACGAATTTCAGAAGGAAAGATTGCTTCAGGGAGAGAGTATGGTGTCAATTGAGTCCATCAGAACGCGTAAGGACGGAAGTACGGTAGAGATTAGTATGAGTACATCGCCCATTCTGGATGAAGAAGGCGAGATTGTGGGGTTCACCAGTGTCTCGCGGGATATTACAAGCCGCAACCGGATGGAGGAATTGCTGCGCAGATCGGAGAAACTGACGACGGTAGGACAACTGGCGGCAGGGGTGGCGCACGAAATTCGTAATCCGCTGACCACGCTGCGCGGGTTTCTCCAGTTACAGCAGCAAAATAAAGTGCTGAATCTGAAGCATAATGATATTATGCTTTCCGAGCTGGATCGTATCAATCTGATCGTCAGCGAGTTTTTAATATTGGCGAAGCCGCAGGCTGTACATTTTCAGAAGAAAGATGTGCGCTATATTGTGAGTGATGTCATCTCCTTGCTCGATAGTCAGGCGCATCTGCTGGGCATTGTGTTCAATCTTCAAGTAACGGAGGAGCCTGCCCTCGTATATGCCGAAGAAAATCAGTTAAAACAGGTATTCATTAATTTGCTTAAGAATAGTATGGAGGCCATGAGCAAGGGAGGGACGATAACGATTCATTTGTTCTTGGAGGGAGAAAGCGTTAAAATCTTCATACGGGATCAAGGGATGGGCATTCCGGCAGAAATGCTGTCCAAGCTGGGGGAACCTTTTTTCACAAACAAAGAAACAGGTACAGGACTCGGACTTATGGTCAGCCAGCGTATTATACAGAGTCATAAAGGCACACTGGACATTGAAAGCATAGAGGGAGAGGGAACGACAGCCCTTGTGCAGCTTCCAACTGCCGAGCCTGAACAACTGGATGGGCAGCAGAAAGAAGCGTGACAGTAGAAATGGAGGGTACACAGGTTGCGCATTAACAAGTTTATCAGCGAAACCGGTTTTTGCTCGCGCCGGGAGGCGGACAAGCTGGTAGAGAGCGGCCGCGTGACGATTAACGGCGAGGTGGCGATGCTGGGCAGTCAAGCGGAGGAGGGCGATGATGTCCGTGTGAACGGCAAGCCACTCCGCGAGAAGTCCGGTCACGTATATATTGCTTTGAACAAGCCGGTGGGTATTACAAGCACGACAGAGAGCCACATTCGAGGGAATGTTGTTGACTTTGTGGGGCACCCGCAGCGGATTTTTCCAATCGGACGCCTGGATAAAGATTCGGAAGGCCTCATTTTACTTACCAATGACGGAGACATTGTGAATAAGATTTTACGGGCAGAAGGAAAGCATGAGAAGGAATATATCGTAACGGTGGATCGACCCGTCACACCATCTTTCGTGCAGGGGATGTCCACAGGTGTAAAAATACTCGGTCAGCGGACGCTCCCCTGCGAAGTGACGCGTGTATCTGAGTACGTATTCCGCGTCATATTGACGGAAGGGAAAAACCGTCAGATCCGGCGCATGTGTGCTGCCTTCGGCTATGAAGTGAAGAAGCTGCAACGTCTGCGGATTATGAATATTCTTTTGGGGTCGCTTCAGAGAGGCGCCTGGCGGGACCTGACAGAGACGGAGAAGCAGGAACTAGGTGAGATGCTGAATTATAGGCTCAGCTAAACCTGAGGGCTTCTCATGGCTGATAGAAGGCAGGGCAATGAAAAGGCACCGGCTGCATAAAAAATGCGGCGGTGCCTTTGTTTATTTAGATATGCATAATCAACCTTCATTCGAGCTTGAGGTAGGACTGATAACTTGTGTGCCGTTCTGATATTTGCGTAGTACGGAAATTTCGACACGTCGGTTTTTGGAGCGTCCTTGATCATACTGATTGCTTGCTAGTGGACGATACTCACCATAACCGATGGATACAAATTTGGTTGGATCAAGCTGCGGATTGAGCAGCAAAATGCGCAAGAAATTCAGAGATCGTTTGGCACTCAAATCAAAGTTGGACGGATACTGACTATTGGAAATCGGGACATTATCTGTATGGCCGGATATGATGACATCATATCCGGGAAATTGCTGTAGCATGCTGGAGATGGACTTAGCCAGCTTTCGTGCTTCCGGTTTTACCTCAGCCTGACCCGATGAAAACAAGGCGTTATCACTAATGGTGATCATGAGCTGGGATTGGTTCAGCTTTGTATTGAGTAACGTAGACAGGCCATTACTTTCAATATACTGATCCATTTGCTTTTTGAGCTTCTTCAAATCTTCTTCTTCCCGCTGGGCAAGTTGCTTTTGCAGCTCCGCCGTAGAGGTTGCTTTCGATTTTACCGGTTCTGATACCTGTTCCTTGTTCTTACCCATATCATTGGCTGAAGTGGTCGGATTAGCTGAAGAGTGCTCCAGAATCCCTGAGCCCCCGTTAAAGGTTGAACTCATGGATTGCGCCATTTCCTCGAATTTTCTGGCGTCGAGCGAACTCATCCCGAATAAGACGATGAAAAGAGCTAGCAGAAGGGTCATCAAGTCGGAATATGGCAACAGCCAGCTTTCGTCGGCATGCTCCTCGTGCGGTTCATGTCTTTTTTTACTCACCGGAATCCCCATCCTTCTCGGCCAGGGTAGCCCGTTCGGTCGGAGTCAGGAATATCATCAGCTTCTGGCTGATCGCAATGGTGGATATGCCTGATTGAATCGAGAGCAGGCCTTCGACCATCATCAATTTAAGTTCTACTTCTTTTTTGGATAACCGTTTCAGCTTATTGGACATTGGATGCCACAGGACATAACCTGTAAAAATACCGAGCAACGTTGCAATAAAGGCTGCCGCGATGGCATGAGACAGCTTTTCCATGTTACTAAGGTCGGCTAGAGCGGCGATCAGGCCTACAACTGCGCCGAGTACCCCGAGCGTCGGAGCGTACATACCAGCTTGAGAGAAAACCAGCGCACCCGAGCGGTGTCGATCCTCGGTAGCGTTAATGTCCTCCATCAGAACATCCCGTACGAATTCCTGATCATTACCATCAATAATCATACGCATACCCCCACGCATAAAGGGGTCGTCGATCTCCTCTACCTTGGATTCCAGAGCAAGCAGACCTTCGCGACGGGTAATGGATGCCCATTCGGTAAACGTGCCGATGAGCTCTTTACGTTCCAAAAGCTTTTGTTCCGTGAAAATAATCTTGAACAGTTTTGGAATCCGTTTAATTTCTGCCATCGGGAAGGCCATAAAAATACTTGCTGCCGTTCCGACAAAAATAATCATGTAAGCAGCGGGGTTGTTGACCAAGTTGACCACTGGCGCGCCTTTGAGAATCATCCCGACGACCAATGATATAATCCCGAGTACAAGTCCGATAATGGTTGAAATTTGCATGATACACCTCATCCATGAGAATAGATTTTGAATCCTTTCATGCCGCTGGGAGCCGTCCTTGCCCCAGGCACGTCATTACAAGACGGATTATAGTATTTATCGACAAAACTCTCTTTTTTGTTAAGTACGAATTTCCGGTATAATAAGGTGATTATGTAATGAATGGTGGAATAATTGGAGGAAATGGCATGGGAGTGAAGCACGGACGGGAGTATGAACAAATTTTGAACGATTTGACAGAGGCTTTGGGGAGCATTCCGGATAGCTATGAATTTTTCGAAATGGAAGCAGAAGATTGGGACAGGCTGGATCCGGCAGGGCGTCAGGAAGTCAATGAAGCTCTGGCGGAAGACCTGTTTTATGCGCTGGGTACAGAGCCCGTTATCGCTGTGGGCAGCGGCGTTGTCATCAATGAACCGGAGCAGCACCGTATCTATGTACTCATTGGAGATGAGGAGCTGATGTCGGTACCTTTGATTTGAACAGGCCGTCTTATGGATTTATCAACGGGGAGGAGTCGTATCATGCCTTTTACACAAGAAGAGATTGAAGCACATCTGGAAAAGCTGGAGGGTTGGGAACTGGAGGAAGGACGCTGGATTGTCCGGAAATATAATTTTTTCAGTTTTATGAAAGGGATTGCATTCGTAGATGAAGTTGCTGCTATATCAGAAGCATTTAATCATCATCCATTTATTACAATTGATTACAAGACCGTGACCCTGCGCTTAACCTCCTGGGATGACGGTGGCATTATGGCCGTGGATATTAAGGAAGCCCAACAATATAATGAAGCTTTTGAGAAAATGCGTAGCAGTCATTGAGCCGATCATGGTCTGCCGTATGATAAAAGCGCCTTCGATATACAACAATGCAGTTGTATGCTGAAGGCGCTTTATCATAGAACACGAGGCTGGTGGTCGGGATGATATACCATACAATGAAATGACTTCTTGCCATCGGGAGTCTGACGTTCATAGGTATCCGTAAGCTCAAATTCGGCTGCCTTGTAAGCCCGGATGGCGCGCCTATTCCAGGTCAGCACCTCCAGATCAATTTCATTCTCCGGGTTGCGTCGTTTGGCTTCCTCGGCAATGGCACGGACAAAATCGGCGCCTCTGCCATGTCCACACAATTCGGGGTGCATTCCCAGACCTAGCCGGGTCACGCCAATCATCGGGAAATATTGAGCAAATCCGGTTAGTGTGTTCTCGTCATCCAGTACGGCAACATATTGCTCTTGGCGAAGCGTGGGGCTTCCAAATTCGACTTCAAGCGCCTTCATTTGTTCCCAAGGTAGCCAGCTGTATATGTTGTAGGGTGGATCATAGCGCCATTCACAGATTGCAGCCGCCTGATGCTCGTCCATCGGGACGATCCGGTAGTTAGATACTGAGGCCGGCATGTCTTCCCATCTCCTTTTATAGGTACCTAAACTATTAACAACAGATTGTAGACAAGTTATTGGGGATTGGCAAGCGTGTTTATTTCATACCCAATTCGGGCATACATTCAAATAAGAAGGACTTACTGCTCATATGCTCCCCCAGCCGTGACGGTAAAACCGACGATGTTCGCAAAAATTGAAACCTTCTGAGGTGTCAGTTCGTCAGTAACGATAACGTTTCTGATGTTGTGGACATAAAAAAACCGCAATTCGATTCCAGCCAGAATCAAATTGCGGCTCAGGGTTAGCTTGCTGTTCGTTAGTTATTCTACGTTATCGTCATCAGGAGTTTCAGAAGCTACGGCGTGGTAAGCGTCTGTGCTCATAATTCTTCTTGCACCGATATAACGGTTAGCATAATAATTTTCATTCAGTGAGCTAACTACTACACCACGTGAAGATGAGGAGTGGGCAAATTTCCCTTCACCTATGAAGATACCTACATGGGAAATGCCTCTCCCTGTGGTGTTAAAGAACACCAAGTCTCCAGGTCTCATTTCATCGTGGGATACGGAAGATCCCATTTTAAATTGTGATCCGGATTGATGGGGCAGATTAATCCCCAATTTTTGATATACATACATTGTGAAGCCGGAGCAATCAAACCCGTCGAGTGTAGTGCCTCCGCTTCTGTAGTTCGTTCCTTTGGCATCTTGGATGACCTGGTCCATCTTGGAGTCTGCAAATGCACTGCCGCCACCGAATGTAAAAGATGTAAAGGCAATGGCAAGTCCCATGGCTGCGATCGTTAGCTTCTTCTTCAAAAAAAATATACCCCTTCCAATGCCTGCGAGGTTAGCTTAAGGATTCGGTAGAAGGTTCCCCTATGACCACTCTGTTGCGAGATCAATTCACCCAAACTGGTTCCCCCGCTTCCCAGGTGCCAGGAATTAGGCTTAACTTAAGATGTGCACCTTGGAGAGCAGTATTCACGATAACGATGTTTTTAAGGCAAAGATTACAATAAAGATTACAAAGTTGTTACTATCAGTTCACTGCAATTATTGTAACAAAGCCGGCTGGATTTGGCAAATGTTTCATTGCAAAAAGTTACAACAAAATCTGCTCCCTTTATCGCGGGAACAGATTTTGTTAAGAGTATTCAGTTATATGCCGTTTGCCTGGATATGAATGGAGATGGATAGTTGCCTGTCGACAGCCAGAGATTGTTCGGGAGGAACGGAGTGAAGGTTCAACCTCTGCCGGAGATATCGGTATGCCATAGTCGGTACTGTGAACTGATGTGCCATAGCCTGACCAAACTGGTAACAAAATGATACGTTTGCTGGAGAATGAGTGCCAGCATGCCCGTCCAAATCATCGCCACCGTGCCGAACAGACCAAGGACGAGCAGCATGCCTGCGCCGAGCAGAAGCGAAATACCGATGGCCGGGAGGATTTGGCGAAAGAAGGCGAGCAGCGACGACAGTATGGCGTGACCACCTACGGTGCCTAGCTGCATGTACAGGATGCACTGACAGATGAACCAGCCATAAGCGATCCAACCGATGGCATAAGGCAGTACATGTAGGAGATAGGCGGGAGATTGCAGCGCCCCTGCTACGATAGGGTAGAGCTTTGGCACCACCCAGAAAGCAGGGAGCAGCAGGAGTCCAAGCTCGATGACGTAATAGATCATTGATGACAAGCCATGACGTTTCATCCCACGGAAGAAGGACAGACTTTGCGGCTCGGTCGCATGGGTATGCAGACTTTGGTATATTCCCGCCCGGATGAAGGGGGTAATCAGTGTACGCAGCACCGTTGTCCCCAGTAGTATCCACAGGTACATATGGACCTCTCGGTTGTCCGTCAGGGCAATCTGGCTCTCCATCCAAAACAAGGTCTGTCCCAGTTCATTTTGACCCTGATCGGGGTAGCGCAGCAGTAGGGGAGTAACGGCGGATTGTACCAGCCGATAGAGGAAAACGCCCCATAGCAGTCGATACAGAAACAGAATGATGACAATATAAAATTGTATGCGCACAAGCGCCCAGCCTTCTTTTATTACAGTACGCATCTATAGGCACCTCACCATGACAGACTTCCAAGCAGTGTCTCCAGCAGCTTGGTTACACTTATGCTCCAACGGGTCTGGTTTTTTTCGTTCAGTTCGGCCTTCAGGCTGTTGTTGATATGCTTGTTCTCCAGCGCAATCGTGTACAGCGGATCAACAACCACATGGGAGACCGCAGATGCACTTTTGAGTCGATAGGTGATGCTTTTGCCAGTGCCGTCCCATGCCTTGAATATCGTTGTGCCGTCCTTGAAGGTGAATTGAACAGGGACCTTGGGATAATCCGCCCCTTTTTTGCTGAGTGTAATGGTTGCTTCGTATCCGTTGGCCAGCTTGCGGTTCGTAATGCGGTCCACTGAAAAATCCGCCATCTGGCCGTCGTATACATATTGTTCAAAATAATGGCTCCACGAACGTCCGGTGACTCTTTCGACGATACGCTGAAAATCCTGTGAGAATGGATGCTTGAATCGGTAGGTCTGGACGTAGGTACGCATAATGCGGTCCATTTTTTTCGCGCCGACCTGGCGTTCAATGCCACGTAGTACCAGCTTGCCCCGAGAATAAGCATTTTGTGCATATTTAGCAGCCGAGCCGTACTTCCAGGACTCACGGTTTAACGGCTGAGGGGATGATACCTGTCCAGACTGTAACGGCAAGTTAGGGATGAGCCCATATTCCTGCTCCATGAGTCGTTCCTCTGCATAAGAGGTAAAGCCTTCATCCAGCCATGGTTCCTCGAATTCGTTGTTGGCCACCATTCCATAAAAATATTGATGCCCAATCTCATGAACCACCGTCCGTTCCAGACTATAGCCGGGATTCAGATTATCCGCCGCTGCGGCCGTAATGAGTGTGGGATACTCCATGCCGCCCGCGCCGCTGCCTGCTTTGGGTGGTACAACGATGGACAGGGTTGAATATGGATAAGGCCCGTACCACTTGCTGTAATAGGAAAGGGCGGCCTTGGCTGCGCTCATATAGCGCCCCTTGAGCTCCTTGTGCGATGGGTCGAGATACAGCTTGATTTTGACACCCGGCACCTCGGCAGAAGAAAATGGCTCTTCTACGGCTACAAAATTCGGTGAAGCGGCCCATGCAAAGTCGTGCACGTCATCGGCATAGAATTGATATATTTTTTGTCCATTTTGCCGGACTGCTCCACGGGTGGGAAATCCGGTTGCGGCCACGATGTGTGTTTCGGGCACTCGAATCCGCACACTGTAAATTCCGAAATCTGCGTAAAACTCGGAGTTTCCATGATACTGATGCAGATTCCAGCCTTCCTCGGCGCGTCCGCGCTGTCCGGCGGTTTCGTAGACGCTGAGTTTGGGAAACCACTGACCTGCCATGACGAAATCATCTGTTGCGCCCATACGTGCGAAGATGGCGGGTAGCTTTACCTCAAACTTCATATATAATGTAATGCTTTCACCGCCTCGGACCGGCTTGGGGAGACGTACCTTCATGAGCGAGCGGTCGTTCACGTTACCGTCATCCGGCTGCACGTATTGAGTCCGGTGCATGAGGGATAAACCGTCTTCCGTTTTAAGTTCAGTTAGTGTCATGGAGCCAAAGCCGTTCTTGGGCATGGTGTCGCCGCGCAGCTTGCCCCCGGATTCCTTCATGAAGGTGGTTTCCATGGAAGAGAAGGCATTGGGGTACAGATGCAGGTACAGATCGTTCACGGTTTTGGTGCCCGGATGCTTCCATGTAAGCGTCTCGGTGCCCCTCAAAACCTGTCCTTCTTCCAGGGACACGTCAATGTGGTATTCCACCACACGCTTACTAAGAATTTCTGAAGCGGGCTGTGGAGGACTTTTGGGCACGTCAGGCGGGATGTTTGCCCCCAAGGGCTTGCCTATGTTTGGCGCAAGCGTAGACTCTGACTGGGGCTGCCAGGCAAACCATAACGTCCCTGCGAGGAGACCGAGGGCTAGTGTAGACAATAAAACGATTTTGGTGCGTGCTGTGGTCATACAATGGATACCTCCCGTTGACAAGCATCTACAGCATGTATATGTTTGCTTTCGGGAGATTATTAGTTAAAATATTTATAGTGTAGAATGAGTGTGAAGACGGAAAATGGAGGCTTAGTGACGCATGAGTGAAAATCAGCCGGACGGCAAAAAACAGATTGCACTGAACATTGTCAGTGGCAAGAGTAAACATAAGGGCTTCGGCGCAGGCTCAATCGACTTGAACAGTATGTCCCCGGTCATTATTGATCGCGGTGAGGCAAAAATTGATATCGGTGCTATGCATGCCAAAAGTAAGGTAGAACGCGGGATTAAGTTTTCTACCAATAAAGAGGATGTACCGAACGGACGCCAGGTATGGCTGGTATGGGTAGCCGTGGATCGCACGCCCGAAGGACGTGTGTACGGTGGCGCAACGGCCTGCGAGATGCGGATTGACGATGAAGCCAAACGCGGCTGGAAAATCCTCGCCGATCACGTCAACCGCATGGATTACGCGCTCAAGCGCCGTTTCATGCTGGACGATCTCGGTAGCGAGGATAGAGCAGCGCTCAAAAGCCTGCTGATCTCGCATAACGAGGAATGGTGGGACGCTTCGCCTGAGGAATTGAAGCAGGCGCTGGAAGGGTAATAACTTTGGTTAAACGGTTAAAAGACGGCTGCTGAATGGATCAGTAGTCGTCTTTTTGTGCCTAGCAGCTTCTTCTATTCACATATTTCAGATATGCGTTGATTACAATTATCTTCGTAAAGCCCTCCATGAAAACAAATCACTTTTTTAATATCGTATGTTAACAAATTTCTAAGAGATTCTTTCGCCATATTGAAATCACAGCAGTATTGCGGGTCTGGCGCCAGTAGCTCGCCGCTTACTACGCGCAGAGCATCTCCTGCAATCAGGATTTGGCTTGGCTTATGGTAAAAACTTAGGTGTCCCGGTGTATGACCAGGAGTATCTATAGCCACGATCCCTCCACAGAAGGGCAATTCCTCTCCAGCAACGATGATGGAATTGACTACAGCTCTTGGGGGATTTTCAAGCGTACGCTGAAATGCATTTTTCCACTCTAACGGAACAGATTCAGGCATAGAGTTTACAGCTTGAGCTATCGCCTCGGGCGTCAGTTTTATAAGTTGCTTCTCACCCTGTATGTAGGGCTTTTCAATAGAGCTGGCAAGCACTTGAATTGCGGCTGGGCAAGCTTGTATCACATCTGGTAAGCTGCCGATATGATCAAGATCTTGATGTGTAATTAATATCAATGTAAGTTTATCAATTGTAAATCCGATTTTTGAAATAGCCTCTTGTAAAAGCGGTAGTTGCCCGGGGTAAGCTGTGTCTACTAGAATGACGTTATCTGTGTCCCAAATCAAAGTGGGGTAAATGCTCTCCGTCTTTCCCATAATAGTAGGAGAAAGCTGAAGCATGTATATTCCCTTGTCCAAATGCATCGAATCCCTCCAAAAAGAGTTGATGTAATCCAAGGGAGATCGTATCATGAAAACAAAATTTGTAAACCTATATTATAACACAAAAATAATTATTTGTAAATATGTAGCATTTTAAATTTGTGTGACAATATCAGTAATATAAACCTTTTAGCTAACCAGCCAAGATTTGGTTTAAGCAAACACCATCTTTTAATGCCAACCGGGTGATTTGTTGGAGTATATAAGAGTAACGAAATCATAATTCAAATCAAAAACGTGATTTTTCTTTATGTGGCAGGAAAAATCGCATTTTTGTGCTTCTTAATTTTGGTAGGAATAAGTTGTTGAACTGTGTGGTTATTTGACTGATAGCGCCTTGACATCATAGAAAGGCATTCACTATAATTCAGGTAGAAATCTGTTCCAATTAGGTTTTAATTTTCTCCTTTGTGGAACCGGTTCCTATGAAGAGGAAAGTTAAGTCTTATTCACTGTTTATGAATGTAATCTGTAAATAAGGTGGTGTTAGTAGAATGTTTAAATGGTTGAAAAAGAAAGCAAATCCACGTGTTGAAGAATTCGACATTGTAGCGCCGATTAAAGGACAAATTGTTTCCCTTGAAGAGGTTCCAGATCCTGCGTTCTCTACGAAGGCAATGGGAGACGGTATCGCCATTCATCCGTCTGAAGGAAAGGTTACGGCTCCTTTTACGGGCAAAGTGGTTCATGTGATGGAGAAAAGTAAGCACGCCCTGATACTTGAGCATGAATGCGGTGTACAAGTTTTGATACATGTCGGGATTAATACGGTCTCTCTCAAAGGACAGGGCTTTAACCCTTATGTCCAAACAGGAGACAACGTTAAAATAGGGCAATTATTGATGGAATTTGATATGGATTCTATCCAACAGGCCGAATTGCCTCTAATTACTCCGGTCATCATTCCAGACGGGCAAGAGATGATCAGCCATGTGGAAATATTGGAAGATGCGTCTGTTTCTCCAGATGCACCTGTGTTAAGAGTCCATTTGAAAGGCTAGTCAGCATTTAAGTACCTGTTACGCAGGATTATCGGATGAATTTACAGGGTCTAACAGAAGAATGTTTGGGATCAGGCTAACCGGGGTTTCTGGTTGGTCTTTTCTTTTTTATGAGCAATACCATTCGACAGGACAGTAAGTATATGTAACTTGTAAGCTCTGGCTAAACATATTGGTTCAGCAGGTCATGGAGTTTATTTTTTATTTGTTCACGTACTACTTGGGGTTGCTTTACGTTTGCTTCCATGCCAAGCCCTAGAAAAAAATGTACCGCCCATGTCGTAAATGATGAACTCATTTTTGTACGAATCGTGCCTGAGCCATTTTCATGCAATTCGATGGACGGTGCTAACCACAAGTCTGACTGACATCGTCTTATACCTCCGGGTGTTAAATCTACTTCCAATTCCAGCATATCACTTTCATCCATGCGCATAACCCATTGCTCAATATGATCCCCGTTCATATCAATTTGCTTACTTTGATCCCCTTCATCAGAGAAATCTTTCACTCGGTCCATGCGAAACACTCGATAATCCTCTGCAAGAAAACAATAAGCCTGGCAATACCATAATCCGTTCATGGTATAAATACCGAGTGGCTGGATCATCCTTTCTCGACGCGTGGCTGCTTCGTAAACAATCGTAACGACGCGTTGTTCCAGCGCACCTTCCAGTAAATTTCTCAAAAAAGGCACTTCTATGTCATGTGGAGGTATCCAGAAGATGAGCCGTTGCTGCATTTGCTCCATTTTTTGCTTAAGTTCACTAGATAGATAATGAAAAAACTTGTGCAGGGCCATGTCCACTTCGTTTGTGAAGGGGAGGGATTTGTAATTGCGTAATGATTGGCAGGCAAAAAACAAAGCCATCGTTTCATGCTCTGTGAAACTGATTGGTGGTAGGACCTTCTCGCGCAGCACACGATAGCCACCTCCAGGCCCTGTCTGTGAATATAGGGGAACTCCGAGTTCACTTAGCTCCATCAGATCACGAATCATGGTTCGACGTGAAACGCCACATTCGTCGGCTAACTCCTGTATGGTAAATTTTTTACGTTCATTTACTAACATGATGAGCTGAACGAGCCGTTGTGCTTTGTGCATAATTTGCTCCTTCTTTTAAAAGAAAATAAATAATAGTGACAATAGTTGGCACTATTATTACGTATGCTTAACCTCGAAGTCAAGGTACACACATCTGGAATAACAGTGAGTCAGACTTATTTCGCATTAAATGACTGTGATATAAGGTGTGAGGATGTTTTTTGAATGAAGAGGATGAGGAGAGTTTTAAGATGAAGAATGAGCAATATGTCATGGAGTTAGTACTATTCAAGTTAAAGGAGGGGACGGATAAGGACTCTTTTCGTAAAGCTGCCAATGAATTGAGTGGCGTGCTACAAACCCAATTGCCGGGATTTAAAGAGCGTCAACTGCTACATACCTCTGACGAAACACAATGGACAGACATTGTATATTGGTCTGATATGCAAATGGCAGTGGCGGCGATGGAAAAGCTCAAATCTGTGCCTGCTTTCCAAACGTTTGCCTCTATGATTGATTTTAAAGACATTCATTTACTACATCTGATTCCAGTGAATCTGGAAACGTAAAGAAAAGAGAATGGAGAATGTGAATAATATGAACAGCGTATCTGTAATAGGTTTGGGCTCTATGGGCGTTGCAATCGCTCAATCGTTACTTCAAAGTGGTTATAGAGTTACGGTATGGAATCGGACAAGTGAGAAGGCTGAACTGATTGTGAAGGCAGGCGCGGTTTTGGCCCCTAATGCAGCAGCAGCAATAAGCGCGAGCGCAGTGTCCATTATCTGTGTATCTGATTATGCAGCTTCGTATGATATTCTGGACACGGACGAAGTGAAAGTGGATATGGCAGGACGGATTCTCATCCAGTTAAGCACTGGAAGCCCACAGCAGGCGCGAGATTACGAAGCGTGGACTCAAAAGCATCATGCTGAATATATAGACGGAGCTATAGTAGCTTCTCCTACCCAGATGGGACAGCCAGAAGCTACGATTTTTTCATCCGGTTCTCCTGCTGCATTTCAGAAGTGTGAGCCGCTACTTAAAAGCTTGGCTGGAAATGTATTGTACTTGGGAGGGCAGGTTAGCGCAGCTTCTACGACTGACTTAGCATTTCTTTCGTATCTATTTGGTTCGTATCTCGGTTTTTTCCACGCTGCACGTATTCTTGAATCAGATGATCTTCGTGTGGATACCTTTGGGGCCATGATTGCCCAGATATCTCCCGTTATTGGCGGGGTAATAAAGTATGAGAGTGAGTTAATTCAGAGCGGAGCTTACGATAAGCCACAGAGTTCTGTGAATATGAGTATGGTTACCGTGGATCTTCTCATGGAACAGGCTCGTGAAGCAGGGATGAATAATGAATTCCCCGTATTTGCCCAAGGTCTCTTTAAAAAGGCTTTGGATGCAGGGTACGGTGAAGAGGAAGTGTGTGCTCTAATCAAGGTGATGCGTTAGGATCAGGAACAGTCGGGAGTTAGGTTCAACAATAGACCACTATCATAGGTAGCGGTCTATTGCCTTTTGTATAAAATCTAATGTAACCAATGGTCTGGAATGCTTAGAGAAGGGGGTAATTTGGTTTTACAATTGCCTTTAGCCGAATTTAATTGTGCTTGTGTAAGAAAAATACTTCCTTCGAGATTAGCTCCACTTAAATCAGCGTCTCTGAAATCTGCACCGATCAGGTCGGTCATTCTCATATCAGCTTCTCGGAGGTCAGCAGCAATTAGTAAAACGCCTCTCAAGTTGGCACCTCTAAGATTAGCGCCTCTTAAATTTGCACCCATAAGGTCTCTACCCCTAATTTTTTCACTATATTTACTGTGTTCCATGTTTTTCTTAACTTTTTCACGCACTAACTCACTTGTTTGTAGGAGTAAATCATTAACAAGTGCCCTATGGGTTGGTACATGAAGATTTATGAGGGATTTTGGAGTTTGATCCGTAAGTTGCTCGGTTTTCGCCATAGCTTTTTGTAAGTCTGCATAGATGGGTTGAGCTTCTTCTAAGCTCAGGGCTTCATTTAAGTAATAAAGCATTTCGTAAAGCTGTTGCATGATGGGAAATACATTGAATATTTCCTCAGCTATTGCTGGGTTGTCTCGCCAACTTTTTCCGTTGTACATCACTTGAGAAATCTTTTGACCTGCCCCAAAGCAATCATATACAGTACAGCCTCGTAAGCCGTTATTTCTTAGATTCTTATGAATCCCACAACGATAATCCGCTTGCAAGTTTTGACAAGGAGTCCCTCCAGCCTTGTTAAAAGCAAAATCAGCTGATTTTGCATAAGGTAAAGCTACACAACATAAACCAAAACATGTTTCACAATCTGCACTGAATTTTTTTTGAATATTGCTGTTATTGCTTGATTTATTAGACAATTTTACACATCCTTCTACTAACAAATATAAAATTTGATATTATCATCAAAAAAAGATGGAATATTATTTTAATTGGACCCGTATGATTTTTATTCAATATAACATGCTGTAATTTGTCTGGAACGGAATCGCGAATTTGTTGAAAGTATGGATCACATCGGGGCGGTCTATTTCTTTTTCATGTAAGATAGCCATGAAGGTTTGACCTTTTAGAGCGAATACAGCATGTAACACGGTTCCATCCTCTTGATAAACGGAAATCCGCTGCTTGCGATTGGTTCGTCTATAGGAGGTACGTATATCGTTCATTACAACGTAACCAATCCATCAGGCTTGGCGGCAGATAAAGTCACACGTCAGGCCGTTGTTAAGCCGATCCCTATGTATTACAAAAGCCCCCCGTTAAAGGAAGGCTTTTGCATTTTGACGCTGAGTATGGCAACTCAGCGTTAATTGTAAATGTAACTAGACATACAGTCAATACCTACTAAGGTCAAACGTTGGTGATAAATTGATCATATGCCACAGCTAATTCAGAGTCATAGTGAAGTATCCATTACCGGACTGGCTTTTGATAATGGCTTTTGAGTAAAAACGCTCGTCTCTATCCGAATCTTAATCCTTCGATTGCAGATGATATACGTCCAAATAAGACTATTATAGATGAAGGCAAAAGGAATGGCGGTGGTATGGGTATTCGCCCAGTCCACGGGCTGATGTCCCGCATAGGATACATCAGCCTAGAACACAAGGAGTGAAACACATGTCTTTACTGCCACAAGTCCCTTTCGGAACGCAACCAGGGACTCCAGGTTCATTCACGCCGTCAGGTCCTTCGATTCCACAATTTCCTGGTACAACACAGGGGGCGTTCCCATCGCCAAACCCTTTGTCACCACAGGGACCTTTTGGCCCGCCAACAGGGCCAGGGTCGTTTTCGCCGCCGCCGGGATCATTCGGTCCGCAAGGACCCTTTGGCCCTCAGGGGCCGGGAACCCAAGGTCCGTTGGGACCGCAAGGGGGGCCACAAGGCGTTCAGGCGCCGACTGCCCCACCCCCGCAATTTACACCACCGAAGCCGCTGGTGTCGGCCTATGCTATTGATCCCTTAGCCATTTCCGGCTGTTTGTTCCGCAACACGTTTATATGGCTGACGAATGGAGAGCGCTTCTGGATGTATCCGGTCTTTGTAGGTAGAACATCAGTGGCGGGATTTCGGTGGAACGGACGTTTTTGGACATATTTTGGGATAGACACCAACCGCATTGAGTCGTTTAGCTGCTATTGGTAAGCACGATATCGGCAGAAACGCAGGTTTAACCGGATGAATGCAGGTGAAAGCTGTAAGAGAACTAACTAGGTAGATGTAAAAAAGGAAGCAAAAAGACTGAAGGAGCGCTGATAGCATTCCTTCAGTCTTTTTTTGTGGTCATTCTATCCACCATCGCTTGAAATTGCCCCACCATGACTTCTTCTCTGCCTGCCGCTCCGCTTGGCCATTTGGCGTGACTTCCGGCGGTTTGCCCTGCCCCGACAGTGTTTCCTTCGGTTCTGTCCCGCTTACGAACACTTCCAGCCGCTTGTCGGGACTGTCCGGCGCAGCCAGCTTGCCGCTGGCCGGATCAATGTAGGCGCTGACGACGCCGTCAGGAATGGGAAAAATTTTGGGCGGCACATTCTCCAGCGCTTTCTCCGTATACTGCGCAAAAATCGGTGCCGCCCGCCGGGCATCCTGCGTGCTGATGGCCTTGCCCTTGTCGTAGCCGACCCAGACGGCGGTGGAAAGCTCGGGTGTGAAGCCGACCATCCACGCATCGGTGTTGGTCGTGCCGCTCTTGCCGGCAACCGGGCGCTTGATCAGCTTCGCGACCCGGTTGCCGGTGCCGCCTTCCTCGAACACGCCTTCCATGAGGCGTGTGAGGACGTAGGCGGAGGCGGGCTTCACCACCTGCTCGGGCGCGGCCTGCGGCGCTTCATAGAGCGACCGCCCGGCCGCATCGGTGATGCGCAGCACCGCCACCGGGGCGACCTTTTGCCCGCCGCTGCCGATGACCGAGAAGGCCGAGGCCATCTCGAACGGGCTAACGGGCGACACGCCCAGCGCCAGTGACGGCACGGGCTTCAGCTCGCTTGTGATGCCCATTTTGCGGGCGAGATCCATGACCTTATCCGTCCCCACCTTCAAAATGGTGCTTACGGCATAAATATTATCGGACGCCGCAATCGCGCGTCGCAGATCAATTTCACCCAAATATTTATCTCCAAAATTTTTGGGCTTATAGGTTTTGCGGTTGTTGTCGTAGTGAAACAACGTCGGTCGGCTTTCGAACTTGGACGTACTCGTCAATTCGCCGGAATCCAGTGCGCTCAGATACATAATCGGCTTGAAGGACGATCCGGGCTGCCGGGTTGTGGCGAGCGCGTGGTTGTACTGGTTGGCGACATAGTTGGCTCCGCCGACCATCGCCTTGACCTGTCCGCTACGCGGGTCGATGGAGATCAGTGCCGTCTCCAGACCGTTACTGCTCTTCATGCCTTCGCTTACTGCCGCCACGGCTGCCTGCTGCATGTGCATGTCCAGCGTGGTATAAATGCTCAGACCGCCATGCTCCAGCACGCCCTCGCTAATCCCAAGCTGTTGAATCACGAGCTGGCGAACGTAGTCACGGAACCAGGGGGCGGCTTCAACTGTCCGGCGCTGGCTCTCGGGCCGCAGGGCAAGCATTTCCCCGTAGGCCTTGGTGGCTTCAGCCTGAGTGATTTTGCCTGTGAGTGCCATGGAGTCCAGTACAACCTTTTGCCGATCCTTCGCGTTTTTCATATGACTATACGGCGAATAGTAGGTCGGTCCTTTTGGAATACCTGCCAGCAGGGCGCTTTCAGCCAGATCCAAATCTTTTGCGGGTTTGCCAAAATACATCTGGGAAGCCGCTTCAATGCCGTAGGCACCGTGACCATAGTAAATTTCATTCAAATACATTTGCAGCAGCTCGTCCTTGGTGTACTTCATTTCCAACTGTGCCGTGTAGATGGCTTCCTTGGCCTTGCGTGTCCATGTTTTTTCATGGGATAGATACAAATTACGTGCAAGCTGTTGTGTCAGCGTGCTGGCCCCTTGCGACATGTCCCAATGGGTCACATTGACGAGAATCGCCCGGCCCAGACCTTTGAAATCAAAGCCGAAATGATCATAAAACTTCCGGTCTTCCACAGCCAGCGTAGCCGCAATCAGATCGGGTGAAATGTGCTCCAGCTGGACAGGAATGGATTCCTTGCCTCCGGAAGAGAAGGTGGCAATGACTTGGCCCTGGCTATCGAGCAGCCGCGAATTTCGGTCCGTATCCGCGAGCGGGAGACTGGTGGTATATAAATAGGCGAGCAGAACGCAGGCGGCGATGACCGTCAGAATGGTGAGTGACAGCAGTCCCTGAAACCATCGAAGCCAGAGCGATTTGCGCTTGGGGGATTGTCCAGTTGTACCGGCCATCATGCCACCTCCTTCCTTGGTTCATGTTCTCAGTATTGTCAATCCGAAAGCGTCTATTCATCAAGTGCGCGTACGTGTACATTTTATACGAGATCGAGTCTGAAAAAGGCTTTTGCAGGCTATTTATGTATCGCTTATACTGCAAAAAAGTGTGATAGCGCAGTGTGTTTGGTTACAATAAATATAGCAAACTCGGCGTTAATGTGTTATAGATTCGTGTTATAGATACAATGAAGTCGCTGTTTATATTGCCACGACCAGAAAAGCAAGGGCGCGACCTGGACGATAAAAGGATTGTCGGACACATACTTTGATGAGAAAGAAGGTTGAAATCGACGGTAAGGTGATCGAATATTCCAGCGTTGAAGGAAGATGGCATCTTTGTGGCCTGTTTTCGGGTGAAAAAGAGCGCTACAGGCGCTTTTTTGGTTTAAAAAAAAGGGATAAACGAGTGTGAGAGCATACGGGGCAAGAGATTTCCTTTTAAAATAAAAGAAGGAAATTTAAGGATTATGTAGAATATACATAAAAACCAAACATTAGACAGAATTGAAATATCAACTAGGGAAGGTTTGGTTATGTAAACCCATAAATATGATGTGCGAAAGAGGAGGGAACCTTTGTGATCAGACGCTCTTTTTATTATCTGTGGGGGTCTCAGACGATCTCCAACGTAGCGGATATCATCTACATGTTGAGTGTAGTGGTATTGGTGTTCACCTCAAGCAACTCTTTAATGACGACCATTTTAATTCCGTTGTTCCGCCTGTCTGCGCAGGTGCTTAGTGGGTTGGTGGCTCCCGTGGTTCTCAGTCGCTTCCGGCTGACGAGGATTTTGCTGTTTTCTCAATTTGGGCAGTTTGTCATTTTTACACTGCTGCTGCTCTATCTGTGGATCACGCCTGAGCAGAGGTCATTTCTGTTCATTATTGTAATGGTGTTCGGCATGTCATTTCTGGATGGCTGGACCAACCCGGCACGCAATGCGCTTGTACCCCGATTGGCAACCGGCGAAGGACTAATGCGTGCGAACGGCATGATGGCGGTCAGTGATCAAGTGGTTAAATGTGCAGGCTGGGCGTTGAGCGGGATGATTGTGGCATGGCTCGGTTCCCTGAATACGCTGGTGATCGCATCCTGTTGTTATTTGGTGACTGTAACGGTTACATCCTTCATTCGTGACCCGCTGGATCAAAAGGAATTAAGCCCCGAATCTTCAGAATCCTCGACCCATCGGGCAGAAACAGCAACAGCAAAAGAAAAAGGCTCTCACTGGAAGGAGCTTGGGGAAGGTTGGCAAATCATTTGGCATAACCGCCGTATTCGGTCTCTGATGATCGTGGACAGTGTGGACAGCATTGGAGGAATCTCCTGGCTGGGTGTATTTATTTTGGCATATGTTACTCAGGTACTGCATCAGGATGCAAGCTGGTGGGGCTTTATGAATGCTTCCTTTTTCTCCGGTATGATTCTGGGCGGGCTGCTCGTCGTGGGCTTGGTCAAGCGGCTGCAAAAGAACAGCTTTCTGTACATGCTCGGAGCGTTGCTTGTGTATGTGCTGATTACGGTGGTGTTTGCGCTCAATACGATCCCGGTCGCTGCGCTTGTTCTTTTTGCTGTATCCGGTTTACCCGTCCAAATGGCTGGTATTATTCGCCGCACCTTGCTGCAAACGAGCGCCCCGGCAGCTCAGCTTCCCAAAGTGATGGCGAGTATTGATGTGCTTACGAATCTCGCTTTTGGCCTGTCTTTACTGTTCCTGGGCTGGTATGCAGACCGCTTTGGTATGGTGCAGGTATACCTGCTGGCTGCGGCTATGACCACCATTGCCGTCTTGATTGGTTGGTTCTATCGCCGCGATTTTCAGGAAAGTGAGCAAGTGGACCAACCAACCGCTCCGGGCGCAGGAATTTGAAGCTGAGGCATTTGTTGATGAGACCCCTACAATAACCTTTTTAGTTGAGATACACGGCCTTGTGACACCCCAAGCCATTTTGCATATTCATTCTGTGTTGCATTAGGATATCTGTGCGCAAGTTCTTTTAGGCTTTCGATCAATTTTTGTGATGACTGATATGTTCTCTTTTTTCTATGCGTATGTTCCTTAACAACAGGTACCGGTATTGGACTAACGCCTATGTTCTCCTTCAATTCGACCGTACAGCTTTTACATAAAAGAGAACCCCTGAAATACGTTAGATTTTCAGTTGAGCTACACAGCTTACAGGAAGCCCCAACAAATTTTTGCATACCCAAAAAGCCTGTTTCATAATCGGCAAAAAATTCCACTGGATCATCCATATCCAAGTTCATAGTTGCACGGATTTCCTTGGGAATAACGATACGGTTTAATGAGTCCAATCGGCGTAGCATACCTGTATTTTTCAAATGATAACCCCTCCTGAAATTGTATTTTTTGAGAATGATCGTTCCCTTCTCTGTATCTGCAAAAATTTCATGTAAAAAATATCCTATAATAAAGATAAAAAGCAATAAAATATAGCTATTCTTTATTGTTCCAAAAGATGGTAGTATTATGGATAGGCAAATAAATCATTATATTATAGGTTTTCCAACTATAGGGTTTGTTCAGATGAGCATCATATTACAGTTCACGCTGAAAGGGTGGTTTACCGTGGAAAACACACCTACGATAAGAGCAGAATTGGAAAAATACCTGCAACAAAAAGGGTTGAGCAAGACCGCGTTTGGACATATCTCAGGATTGAATCCGGGCACCGTCAGTGGTATTGTGACGGGGAATAAGTCCATTTCCGTGAATCAATTGGATCTGATTACGCTAGGAATGAGCTTACCACCGGATCACTTTTATGAGCGCTATTTTGAAGAGTATATTATAGATGAACCGCTGAACTGGCGAAAAATTAGGCCGTTCTTGTACCGATGTGTGGAGCTTCGTCGGCTGGATTGTTTGAAGAGAGTGGTCTATCTTTTGCTAGACTATGTGACCTACCCACCTTTACTCTTTAAAGTAGCCGAAAATGCTTTCAAAGACGGGTACAATGAATCCGCTGCTTTTCTGTATACAAAAGTGGCTGAGAGTGAGAAGCACCAGCATTCAGAACGACTTGCCGTGTGCCAGTATCGCTTGTTCACGATAAATATTGGACAAGATCAAGCTGTTAATCTTGAAGCAGCGGTCAGATTTGAATCGTTTGTCAACCGGTTGAACGAAATCGATCAACTGGATGCTTTGAAAGACTTAGCGAACGTATACAGATCAATGGGCTATTGGGACAAGACATATACGTTTGCTAAGGAAATGGGACGGCTAGGGAAAATACAATATGACATGGTTTACAACTCTGGACGTAAGGAACAAGGGCTACGAAAGAAACCGAGTGATGGACCCCTGTTTGCATACATAGCCTACGCTGATCTGCTGTGTGCAAATGCATGTGATGCAAAAGGAAATTATGCACAAGGTTTAGAGCATATTCGTGCTTATACTGATTTAAGCTGGGTAAAGGAGCAGGATTCAGATACACTCCATTGGCTCGGCTTGTTTCAACGTTGGGCGAAAATTAATACGTACGTGAATAGGCTGATGTCTGGAGATGTTAGCGTGCTGCCAGATTACGTAGAGTATATGGTGGGTGAGCAACAAATTTTTGCCGAACTCTTGAACGTCATCGAAGCTGCTAATCGGTACGATATGGATGTGGATCATATTCTCCAGCGCTTTGAGCCTCAAATTGCAGCCTATCAGGAACCATCGTCTGCTGACCTGTATACACAGCAGGTTTTACCGGAACAGTACGTACGGTTTTGGTATAAGATGGCTAAGTACAGCCTAATTAAAGGGAGATATCCATATGGTTTCAAATGTTTAGTAACCGCTTTTGAAAAAGCTGTTACAATAAACCATGCACTACTCATTTCCAATTGTTCAGGTTTGTTTGGCCGTTTCAGAGTGCATGCTGCTCCTGAAACAATGTCTTGGTACGAAAAAACGTCTCAGGAGGTGTGGGAAAAAAATGATCAAAAAGATGGCTTTGTTCTTGACGGTAACTAGCTTCTTACTGGTATTTGCACTACCAGCCCAAGCTAATCATCAATTTCATGGCACAGTCCAACTTCAGGATCACCTTGGTGGATTTTGATCCAGGTTGCAACTTATCTACCATTGACCAGCTTAAAATGCTGGTCTTTTTTTGTCTGTTTACAGATTTTTTTGGTTGAAAAAAATAACGATTCGAATTTGCTCAATCCCTCCTAAAATGAGATTCATTAGGAGGGAATGTCGATGAATACGGATGAAACGTTACAACAACAAATGGAAAATGCTCGGCAGCAGCTTCATGATCTATTTGAACAATACGGTTTGGGACATGCGTGTGTTCTTGAGCAGTCTATGTTATTGGATGAACTTATTAATCAGTACAACCGTATGTTCCAGACCAAAAAACCTACGGAAATGCCCAACTGATGTAGCCAGATCACACTGCTTTCAGTTCGCGTATACATGGAATACAGACGAAGGAATCTCCATAAGGCATCAAACTATGATTAGAGCCACACAACTTACATTGTTTTTTGTTGATTTCAATTAGGATGATGCCTTGTTCTTGTAGAGAAAACTCTAAACCATCTTGTTTTTCAATGCCCAATTCTCTCCTGACGTCTATCGGTAACACGATTCTTCCCAAATGATCTAATCTCCTAATCCATCCTGCTCTATGCAAAACTGATCCTCCCATCACATAACGAGTATGATTATAACACCATATCTATAAAATGACTTATTTGATATAAAAATACATACTCATGTCATAAAATGTAATAAATTAGTGCAAAGGAGTGTAAGTGTGAAATACAATATTAATTTATTTGGCAATAACTTTGATTGTGAATTGCATGTGCAAGATAGCGCCTTGTCCATTGCATTGGATGAGGACAACAAAGCTGGCAATCACCGCCACTCACCTACTCACTAGAATTATTGAAGAGGAGTATCAAAGAGTCAAAGGGACTGGGCAGGACTCGAAAGGAGTCCTGTTTTTACGCTTTAAACAGTCTAGTCAGGCAATTATGTAGGTGAAGACTCTCGGTGATAGAAAAAGAATGGTAGCGATATTGATTGGTATTTCTTTCGACCTGATCCATATAAAAAAGATGACTCCTGATGAATACAGGAACCATCTACTAACAGCATAATCTAGCTCTTTTCTTTTATGTGTCCACAAATAGGGTTACAGTCCACTTTCAGACCGCGCCCTTTTTTTGTTTTTTGGAGAAGGGATGTATTTTTTTATTTTTTAAAATCAGTCGCTTCCATAGGCACCTTTCCTTTTATTAGGAACCATTTTTTGTTTTTGTAATTTTGAATCATTCCAATATCAAAAATGATTGAATTTACATTGTTTTTTGAAAGGATGTCTCTGGAAATATCAGCCTCTAATGTATACTTAACGGAGTTATCGTCTATCTTTTGATGAGAAAACTTTATATTAGATGCATACTTTCTAATTTGGGATGGGAATATATATTCTATTTTGGAGTTCCTATCTTGAGGAAGTATGATATCTGTCAGCAAGTGTCCATCTTTGAATTTTAAATGGAAATTATTAATTTCAAGGATTTCTTTATCAAATTCATTTAGACTGTCTTCCTTAAAATTTTCGAAATAGTATTGACCGGAATTTAACCGTACAGTGTTTCCATCCTTGAGAACCACTTCGACAGCATCAAATTCACGAATAAAATTGATAGCTACAGTCAATTCATTTTCATGGATCTGAACAATTTTTACATTATCTGATACAACTTCATTCTTTAACAATAAAGAAGCCTTTTTAATATTTAAACCTTCTACTTTATAGGGGAAACTAATTTTAATTTTTTGAGGGCTATCATCATGAGAATTGAAAATGAAATAACTATTCTCTCGTACACTTACTTGTTGTATATACTTCAACTGAGTGTTTTTACTTTTATTTGATTCATTTATAACCTTTTCTTGATTATTGTTTGTACATCCAAATAAAAACATAGAATTAGTCAGCAGCAACATGATGATTAGAATAAAACGTAGTCTCAATATGTAGTCACCTCTTTTTGTAATTGGTAAACCCTCCTCATATCGAGGAGGGTTATGTAATCGGTTTATTTTAAATTAGCTTGCGTTATCATAACTTGAAGCTGTGTATTTAGTATC
This sequence comes from Paenibacillus sp. NPDC055715, assembly GCF_053617595.1. NCBI lineage: Bacteria > Bacillati > Bacillota > Bacilli > Caryophanales > Paenibacillaceae > Paenibacillus > Paenibacillus sp. NPDC055715. The sequence continues at coordinate 27,555 of NZ_JBSHGA010000017.1, read as the reverse complement.
GCCGAACCATCCCGTATTTGTATACTCATAATTTCTTTTTATACCTCTTGCAGCGCTTTTTAGTTCAGCAGTATGCCAAGGTTTAATGGTCACGTCAATGGAAACTTTCTTTCTGTATTCCTGACCGATCTTTAAACTCATCTCACCTTCTGCAACTGCTGAAAAACCATATTTAATAGTTCCAGTTACTTCGCCAGTCATTTTTGATTCCGTTTCCAAATTCATTTTTACACTTTGATTACTTCCATTGTTAAATCTGTCGTAATCATTACCTGTATAATAATTACTTGAATTCACAAATGTCCATTTATTAGTGCCCATCGGTTGAACTAGATTATTCTCTCTGTTTAGAGTTAGGGTATCTTCTTTTTGCTCTTTATCCAATTTTTTAATGTCCTCAGAAGAATAATATGGAACACCATCAATATACAACTGATCTCCTACATTACTTTCGACTGGGTGTTTGAAATTCCCTTCTAATTCGCTCTGATCTGAGGCAGCCTGTGCAGTCAACGCTGATAGATTTAGCATTAAACCCAAAATAAGTGCTGATTTTATTAATTTATTTAAATTATTTCACTCCTTATATTTTTTATATTTTATTCAAATGAATCATATAATTTATACATAAATGGGACAATTCTACACAGGACCTAAGTTTAATGATTTTCTGTTTCACAAATTCCCACTCAGTAGTTCTCTATAAGAAACATAATGTCGTAAGCTCTTGAATAATTAAGAGCTTACGACATTATGTTTAGATCTCCCTAATTCTCAGCAGTAATGGTCTTTAACGATTGGCGGTATTTAAGCGGGCTAGTGCCCCTCCAGCGCCTGAACTGTCTGCTGAAACGAGCCAAGCTGAAGTATCCAAGCAGAGAAGCCACCTTGTTCAGCGACAGATTGGGCTGCTGGATCAGCACTTTCGCCTCGTGCAGCTTCGTCTCCGATAGGTAGTGACGCGGCGGATAGCCGTATACCTTACGGAATACCTCCTGTGCGTATCCGGGACTAATACCGAGGGAGGCTGCCACATCCTCAATACGGAACGTCGGCTTGGTAGATTCATCATCCCGATAAGGCTTGAACCTTGATTGAATGGCCTCCATAATGGCTTTGGCATACTGAACGGATGAGGGCGAAAGTGTAGGCTCAGGGAATACAGTTGTTGAAATTAAAAATGGAGTAGCACGAGCTGTTTGGCAATTTAGAGATGGTCAAAGTATCGAAAATATTGTTGAAAAAGCAGGGATCAGACCTGCGTATGAATATGTAAGTTGGATTCCAGATATTCAGATGTACAATGATGGAAAAGGACAAATCGGTATTTCTTATAAGGATGATAAGGGGCAGCAACAAAGTTTTAAGGCTAGTTCTCAATCTTATTCCTAACGAGACTAAAAAATAATAACATCTTTAAAAAAGACGATCCTTCCTACTGGGGTATGACCAGACCAACTTAAAATGCTGATCTTTTTTTGTCTGTTTTACGATTTTTTTGGTTGAAAAAAATAACGATTCGAATTTGCTCATTCCATCCTAAAATGAGATTCATTAGGAGGGGGTGTCGATGAATACGGATGAAACGTTACACCAATAAATGGAAAATGCTCGGCAGCAGCTTCATGATCTGTTTGGGCAATACGGTTTGGGACATGCATGTGTTCTTGAGCAGTCTATGTTATTGGATGAACTTATTAATCAGTACAATCGTATCTTTAGACCCAAAAAACCTACGGAAATGCCCAACTGATGTAGCCAGATCACACTGCTTTCAGTTCGCGTATACATGGAATGCAGACGAAGGAATCTCCATAAGGCATCAAACTATGATTAGAGCCACACAACTTACATTGTTTTTTGTTGATTTCAATTAGGATGATGCCTTGTTCTTGTAGAGAAAACTCTAAACCATCTTGTTTTTCAATGCCCAATTCTCTCCTGACGTCTATCGGTAACACGATTCTTCCCAAATGATCTAATCTCCTAATCCATCCTGCTCTATGCAAAACTGATCCCCCCATCACATAACGAGTATGATTATAACACCATATCTATAAAATGACTTATTTGATATAAAAATACATACTCATGTCATAAAATGTAATAAATTAATCGAAAAACAAGCTCTATGTATCACGGCACACGCAGGCTGACCGCGCCAAAAGGCAGTGATCAGTGCTTCTCCAATTTTGATAGCCGGCGGCAGGGCGATAGAGAGAACCGACCTGCTAACACTGGAATTTTAACCATAAAAAAAAGAAGATGGAAATTAATCATGCGGGTGTACAATGTCAGAGTTGTTGCCGTCACTTAGGTAACGAGTAAGAGAGGAGCTAAGAGATTGAGAGCGAAGAAAGTAAAAGATTTATCCAACCAGGAGTTAGTAGATGAATATGGCTATATTGCTGCAAAAGAAGCTACATGGATACCGGGTCCAAACGGGAGAGGAATCAAACAATTTGAACAGACTATGCAGCAAAGCCAACTGCTACGGATCGAACTCTTGAGCCGATTGGGTGAGTCGAAGGAATCCGATTTCTCATATACTTGGGAACAGGAAACATGGGCAGATGATGCCAAACGGTCTAGCAAGTTACAAGAGCACCTGAATCATTGGGCAACCGATAAAAAGTGCGTGCTCACGCTCACGGATGCCCTTGAGGAAGCTATTTATTTGTTGGGTACATTTGATGAAACGGGGGGACAGAGGGAAACAGCTCGTAAGGAAATGCGCCTGATCCGGTCTTTTATACGTAAATATAAGCGTCTTTTGTCCTAAAATGAGATAGGCTTTCTAAGCCTTGATTTTCAACTGTTCTACTTGCTAATTACAAAGCTTTATATACGAAATATGGAGCTGGTCAATTTGCATGGTACCAAGTGATAATGAAACGCAAGAGAGAATCATCCACGAGAAAAAAATATGGAACATTAATATTTTGGCCAACACGGGAAACAGAAGCAAATAGAGCAGAAGCCGTGCTGCAATCTTTTGACGGAACCATGCTCACCTACAAAATGCGGTCTATGGGCAGCTATTCTGGGCGCTCATTGTCTATGTCCTGCTCAAACGACGTGGCCCAAACATGCTATTCTTTCCTTTGCCCGATTTTCTCGTCTATTTCTTCTGCAAAAACTACCGGTGGAATGGCTGATTCAGATCCAGCATGTTCTTCTCAACCGTGGTTCTAATCCTATTAATTAAATCACTTATTATGGATATTCAACAGGCGTGCCGTCCTAGGCTGGGGGGCTTTTTTGGGTTCTGAAAAGCGAAGGCCGCCGATTCCGGAGAAGAATCAAGCGGCCTTCTGTGTAAGCGAAACAGAGGACTTGCCTCACGCTAATGTTGTATCATAATGGAATAGTTCTGGCGCGGACGTCATCGGCAGCTCTCGCGGTTGTTCACTTTTCCGAATGGCGTAAAGTATCGCGCCGTCCGTATAGAGCTGTCATAAAACTCTACTTCCTTCTCCCATATAATGGTTTTATATTCTTACCCCACTTACCTAATTTGCCAGGTGACTTAAAAAAGCCCAGCTTACTTTTAAATTTTGGTGTTCTTTTTTTCGACACTAGAGTACGTCTTGACTTAGATGTACCTTGGGTACTATCTACAAGCTCTAATGTGTAGTTTTCGGAATTGCCAACATTGATCTCATCGAACCCTACACTTCTACAGCCCTGGCATCTTTCTATCCAGCACATTGTGAAAGCCGTTGTAGGAACATAGGTGTAGAAATTACCATCCCACGAATTACCAAAACTGTCATATCCATAGATATAAAACGATTGGTTTGCGGCTGATCCAGTCACAAGAAGTGAACGCCTACCAGGGGCTATACGGTACCAACCCTTCTTAACATAGGTGATAGGGCTACAACCAGAATCATAGTACCCGACAGCAACGAATATGGGGTTAGGCGTACTGTTTCGAACATAAAAACCCATTGTTATCACTCCATTCTTTAAAGGTATGATAGTAATATATGAAAATTTTTTGAAAAAGAAATAGACATATGGATGATTGAAAAGTCCAAAAAAAGAGAACTCAATAACGGATTTACTGGAGTTCGCCTTTTGTCAATTCATACCTCTGTGGTGTAGGGAAAAATGACCGAAAACGCAGAACAGCGATTCTCCCGTTATTGGAAAATCGCTGTTCTGCTGTCTTTTTGCGGTTTTTTAAAAAACCGGACTGTCGCATTCGTAGGAAAATCCACTTATGAGACAGCCTCTTATCCCCTCAACCTGCTATGCTAGGCCGTAGTGAACTGACTGTTATAGAGCGAGGCATAATGCCCCCCGCTTGCAAGCAGACCCTCATGGGTTCCGCTTTCGACCACATCGCCGTTTTGCATGTATAAAATCAGATCCGCTTCGCGGATGGTCGATAGTCGGTGGGCGATTACAAAGCTGGTGCGTCCGGCAATCATTTTCATAAACGCCTTTTGAATACGCGCTTCTGTCAGGGTGTCAATGCTGCTGGTCGCTTCATCTAGAATGAGCATAGGTGGATCAACGAGGATTACCCGCGCGATGGTGAGCAGTTGCTTTTGACCTTGCGACAGGCTGTCGCCTGAACCGCTGATGACCGTATCGTAGCCATGAGGCAGGCGCTTGATGAAGCTATGTGCATTGGCAGCCGTCGCAGCCGCGATCACTTCTTCTTCCGTCGCTTCCGGCTTTCCGTAAGCGATATTGTCCCGAATCGTACCGCTGAACAGCCATGTATCCTGAAGCACCATGCCAAAGTTAGTCCGCAGGCTGTCCCGGCTCATGTCATTGATATTCACCCCGTCGATGGATATCGACCCACTATCTACATCATAGAATCGCATGAGCAGGTTGACGAGTGTTGTTTTGCCTGCTCCGGTCTGCCCGACAATCGCAACACGGGTGCCCGGTTTAACCTCCAGACTAAAGTCCGTAATGAGCGTGCGTTCCGGGTTATAGGAGAATTTGACATGATCAAAAAGAATCGTGCCTTTGCTGCGTTCCCAATGTACGGTGTTTGATTGTTCCGGCTGTTCAGGCGGCGAGTCCAAAATAGCAAATATGCGCTGGGCGGAAGCTGTAGCCGACTGGAACTGGGTCAGCACACCCGTAATTTCGTTAAAAGGCTTGGCAAACAGATTCGCATAGATCAGAAAGCTCGACAATCCCCCTACCGAGATGACGCCCAGAATGATGGAGATACAGCCGATCATCGCCGTGACCGAGAAAGTCATGTTGTTCACCAGCCGCGTGGAGGGATTGGACAATGATCCGTAAAACTGTGATTTAACCCCGGCTTGATACAACTGTTCGTTTTTGGCGGCAAATTCCTCGAACGAGCGGTTTTCATAGTGAAAGGCTGTTACTATCCGCTGTCCGCCGATCATTTCCTCTACATAACCATTCAGACTTCCTAAAATTTGGGCCTGTTCGCGGAACATGCGTTGGGATCGTGTGGTAATAAACCATGCCACGCCATACGTAACCGGGGCTGACACCAGTACGACCAATGCCATCATCGGACTGATATACAGCATGAGTACAATCGAGCCTATAATCGTAATCATCCCGGTAGTCAAGGTAGAGAAACCTTGCAACAGTCCATCCGACACAGCATCCATATCGTTCACAAAACGGCTGATGCTGTCACCTTGCGGGTGATTGTCGTGGAAGCTTAACGGGAGGATATTAAAATGATCAAATAACTCCCGTCGCATATCATTGACCGTCTGAAAAGCAATACGGTTCGTCCAATAGGTGAGCAGCCAGCTACACAAGCTGCCTACGGCGTACACCATGCCTAATCCGGCTAGAATCTGCGCGATCCCCCTAAAATCGACTGCACCTTTAACCACCATATGGTCGATGGCCTGACCGATCATATAGGGACCGATCAGATTGGAAAGCACGCTGAGAATCGCACTGACGATGACCCAAAACGCGGTTGTTTTATATTGACCCACATGGGTTAGCAATCTTCTCCAGGTTTCCTTGCCGCTCATTGGTCTACCTCCTGCGTTGAGAGCTGGGAATGATTAATTTCCTGATATACATCTGAGCTGCTCATCAACTGTTCGTGTGTGCCGACACCGACAATCCGCCCTTCATCAAACACAATAATTTTATCAGCATGCTGTACGCTGCTCACCCGTTGCGAGACAAGCAGGACGGTCATGCTGCCGCTATTTTCCCGTAGCGATGTACGCAAGGCGGCATCGGTTGCGAGATCAAGTGCACTTGAGGAATCATCCAAAATGAGGATTTGCGGATTCCCAACAATAGCTCTGGCAATAGTGAGACGTTGCTTTTGGCCTCCCGACAGATTAAGGCCCCCTCGGGCAATCGGAGCATCGTATTTTTCGGGCAGATTGGCAATGAACTCATCGGCTTGCGCAATGGCTGCGGCCCGAGCGACTTCCTCATCGGTGGCGTGTTCATGACCCCAACGAATATTATCCGCTATGGTGCCGGTGAACAGCAGCGCCTTCTGTGGAACAATCCCAATTTTTTGCCGCAATGGCTCAAGCTTATATTGGCGAACGTCGATGCCATCGACCTGAACACGCCCCTCCACCGCATCATAGAACCGGGGAATGAGATTTACAAATGTAGATTTCCCCGAACCCGTCCCTCCGATGATGCCGACCGTTTCACCAGGGTTGATGTCTACGGTAACATCGCTAAGCGCCAATTGTCCCGTTTGGTTGTATCCAAAGGAGACGTGATCAAAAGCAATGGTCGGTACGGTGTCCTGTTCATTTGATTCAGACCGATCAGTAGTCGTAGTCACATCGGAAATCGAAGCTTGTGTGTCCAGAACCTCCTGAATCCGTGCTGCCGAGGTTGCGGCCTTGGTGAACAGAATGATTAAGTTGGTCACCACGATCAGAGCCAGCAAGATCTGCGTGATATAATTAATAAAAGCAATAATCTCCCCTTGCGTAAGAGATCCATATTGAATATGAATGCCGCCGACCCACAGGATCGCAATAGTGGCTCCGTTGACCACCAGCAGTGTGACCGGGCTGAGCAAAGCGGAAATGCGCCCAACACGGATGGCAGTTTGGGTCAGGTCATCCGAAGCCGTATTGAACTTGACTCGTTCGGTTCCTCTTTTGGCAAAGGCCCGTATGACCCTTACCCCTGTAAGATTTTCGCTTAGTACAAGAGCGATGTTGTCCAGCCTTTTCTGATACTGGCGGTACAGCGGCGAAGCCTTCGTGATCACCAGATACAGGATCAAAGCCAGAATCGGCGTAGCTGCCAACAGCACCAAAGCAAGGCGGAAGTCCAAGATCATCGACATGATAATAGCCCCAATACAAATAAAAGGAGCGCGAATGACCAGACGAATCAGCATCGCCACAGCCGTCTGGAGCTGATTCACATCGTTCGTGATCCGATTAATGAGTGAGGGCGTACCAAACTTATCCAGATCGGCATAAGAGAACGATGAAATGTGCTTAAACATCGTATTGCGTAACGTGGTTCCGAATCCCTGTGAGGCCCGGGCTGCGTAGAACTGGCACACCATTGAACTGCCAAAGCCCAGCACGGTCATAAGCAGCATCAAAAGACCCATCTGCCAAACATAATGGGTATCTCCTTCGCCAACGCCATGATTGATCATTAGTGCTACCATGGTAGGCAGCAACAATTCGAAAACCGCCTCAATCAGTTTAAACAGAGGCCCAAGAATACTTTCCTTTTTATAAGGCTTCAAAAAAGCAACAAATTTCAGCAAATAAACCATCACCTAACCTGAATAATGTATAACGACCGTTGACTCAACCTGATCACTGAATATGATTATGGCATATGCTGAACCATATGTCCGTTTCTTCTTCCGGCGTAGCCCTGATGAAAGACAGGCTTTCCGAATTCCACAAAACCTATGCGGGCGTAAAGTTTGAAATTCATGAGGGAAACACGAAGCTTTAGCCAAGCCCCCGATGGAGTCACTCCACGGTAGTTGTTTTTTGTGGATGAAAGCATCTTTTTGTAAAATCTCATTTGAATTGCAAACGGGAACTGGATATAGTAGTACAGTAGGATAGCAATAGAATGGAGTTTGAACACATGCCACACAATGCAAAGGTCCAAATTCGTCTTCATAGTCATCACGACGGAGAAGATTTGGTGCAGGAGCTTCCCGGAGAAGCCATCATGCGTGGGAAGCATCTATATATAAGGTACGATGAGCCGCAAGAGGGGCCTGAGGGCGGAACGACACGGAATACAGTCAAAATCGGACCGGATGAGTTGAAGCTGATCCGTCACGGCGAGGTCCAGTCGGAGCAGTCATTTGCGCTGGGGCGAAGATTGCCGGGATTTTACCGCTCGCCTTATTTAAGCCTGAACATGTCTGCGCATACGCAGAAGCTCGATATTCGAATGGACGGACTTACCGGACATGTGAGCTGGACTTATGATCTGTACGTATTTGAGGATTTCTCGGGGCATTTTGCCATCAGTTTGCATATACAGGAGGAGCAACAATCATGACAAGTAATCCACTGGAACTCATTAATCAAAAGGTGACCTCAGCGATCGAGGCAGCAGTACTGGCTACCGGAATCGTGAGCCGCGAAGAGCTGCCGACGATCACGCTGGAGGTGCCGAAGGACAAGTCGCACGGTGATTTGGCTACCAACGCTGCGATGCAGCTCACCCGCGTTGCGAAGAAAAACCCGCGTCAAATTGCAGAAGATTTGATCGCGAATATGGACTTGGCTGCCGCTTCGATTGAAAGTGCGGAAATTGCCGGACCGGGCTTTATTAACTTCCGTCTGAACAAGAGCTACCTCTATGCTGTTATTCAGCAAGTGCAGGAGCAGGGAGTAGATTACGGACGTGTGCAGGAAGGTGCCGGCAAAAAGGTGCAAATCGAGTTTGTCAGTGCGAACCCGACAGGTAGCCTGCACTTGGGCCATGCGCGCGGTGCGGCAGTAGGGGATGCCCTCTGCAACGTGCTTGATTTTGCCGGATACAAAGTAACGCGTGAATACTACATTAATGATGCGGGTAACCAAATTTACAACATGAGCCGCTCGATTGAGGCGCGTTATTTGCAAGAGCTGGGACAGCCTGCGGAGATGCCGGAGGACGGGTATCACGGTGAGGACATCATCGGGTTTGCCAAGGAGCTGGTGGCTGAGAAGGGCGATTCCCTACTGTCTTTGACACCGGGCGACCGCGCCGCCTATTTCCGTGACTACGGCCTGGAAAAGGAACTGAACAAGATCAAGCGTGATCTGGAGCTGTTCCGTGTACCTTTTGACTCCTGGTTCAGTGAAACATCGTTGTATGAAAACGGTGAAGTGCTTAAAGCGCTGAGTGAGCTGCGTGACCGTGAGGAGATCTACGAGAAGGACGGAGCTACATGGCTGAACACAACCAAGTACGGCGACGATAAAGACCGTGTCTTGATCAAAAATGACGGTACATACACGTACCTGACCCCGGATATCGCTTACCATCGCGACAAATACGCCCGTGGGTATGACACGATCATCAACATTTGGGGAGCGGATCACCACGGCTACATTCCACGGATGAAAGCAGCTATGGAAGCACTGGGCAATGACCCGGATAAGCTCAAAGTGCTGATTGCCCAAATGGTCAGCCTGTTCCAAAACGGGGAAAAGGTGAAAATGTCCAAACGTACCGGCAAGGCCGTGACGATGGAAGACCTGATGGAAGAAGTGGGCGTGGACGCGATCCGTTACTTCTTCACGATGCGCAGCATGGATTCGCATTTGGATTTTGACATGGATTTGGCGATTTCCACTTCCAATGAAAATCCGGTATTCTATGTACAGTATGCCCACGCGCGGGCGTGCAGCGTATACCGTCAAGCTGAGGAGCAGGGCATTGCCGTACTGCCGTTGGCAGAGGTTGATCTGTCCAAACTGACGGCTGAGCATGAATACGACCTGTTGCGCAAAATAGGCGAGTTGCCGGAGGAAATATCGGTAGCGGCTGCGAACTTTGCGCCACACCGGATGATTCGTTACGTCTACGAGCTGGCATCGTTGTTCCACAGCTACTATAAGGCAGAACGCGTTATCACTGAGGATGCCGCTCAAACGCAGGCCCGTTTGGCGCTGTTTGGCGCGGTACGCACTACCATTGCCAACGTGCTGAAGCTGGTAGGCGTGTCTGCACCGGAACGCATGTAAGCCAACCACTTTAACGATAAAAGGAACCGTCCGTACCATCCCCAGCAGGGTGGCACGTGCGGTTCCTTTTTTTTGTTCGAGCAGCTTAGTAGCGTTCCAGCACCAAATTTGTTTTCAGGGAATCTGCAGGAACCAGCCATCCTTTGGATTGCAGCAGATGGATCAGCTTGGTGCGATTGCTGGAGGCAACGCTGTAGTCCGAGGTTTTGAAGGAGATTTCAATGATGGTATCTGTACCTGATCCGTTCGCACTGCGGATAGGCCAGACTTCAATGTCAGCATCCAATCCTTGAAAGCTACCTTCATATTTGCTGACCTGTACAGGGCCGCGCACTCTGGAGTCAGCCAGGGTTTGTTTGCCCCAATTGCTGCTTTTCCAGTTTTGCAGCTTGCCCGGAAGATTGTTCAGTAGTTGCTTTAACGCCTGACCCGGAGAAGGAAGAGTTAATCCTTTGGAAGCGCTCGTTTTTTTATCATTGGAAAAGCTCAGTGTCTGTTTGCTATAACCCCAATCCACCTCAGCATCGTAGTTATCGTCGGATGCGCTGAAGCCTTCTTTATTCGCTTGGGTGAGAGCCGCGTTGATATCTCCGTTCGTGACCGTGTACCGTTTTTTGTAGGTTAATTCATAATTCTTTTTATCCTCTTTTTTGCGAAATCTTACGTTCCAGCCCTCGTTGTTCAATTGCAGTTGATCCGTGTCAAAATATTCGATGCTCAATCGTTGCGCATCTTCACTAATTTGAAACTCGTTGGCTACGCTGCTTTTCAAAGAACCGTCCGCATTGAGGACCTGAGCTGTATTCAGCAGCAGCTTTACCTCATAGCTTGGTGTGGCATTGGCAGCAGCCTGTGCAGACTCGACACCATTCCACCCCGTTACAAGCAGCACTGCACTCAGGGTTAGTACCGATAAAGCTTTGGTGATACGAAGACCAGTTTTCATCCAATCATCTCCTGTTCGTCCGAATGGGGGTACACGCTACACTTTACGGGTGTATTGTCAGTCGTATGTCAAGGCAAGCTGGTATTTAGTTTAAATAATAACATAATTTCTATATTAAAGGTAAGATTTAATCTTAGTTCCATGCTAAATATTCAGCAAATTGACGGATTAGCGCCGAGCGGTGGCGGTCCTTATTGTTGACCATATAAATGTACTGCTCCCCACGCTGGCCCGGGAATGGGCCATATGACCAGCATCCCGCGTTCGACCTCGGACTGCACAGCTATGCGGGAGACGAAAGAGACATTTTCTCCCAGCATGACCGCCTGCTTGATCGCCTCCAGCGAATCCAGCTCCAGATAAGAGGGAAGGCGGCGTCCGCTATGCTCCAGCCATTGGTCGTTCATTTGGCGTGTGCTGGAATCTTTGCCGTGCAGCACGAAGAAGAAAGAAGCGATGCGCTCGGGTGTTAAATCGGTTTCGCTTGCGAGCGGGTGATCAGGTGCGCAGATCAGTACCAGTTCACACTCGCCAGGATCAAGTGGATCAGCAGGACAAGCCGGACCGACCGATCAGAAGCTGGTTGTCTACAGCGCAGGCCCGGACAGGCTGGTGAAAAAGCTGGTAGCGGGGTATGAGGCGCAAAGCGGAGTGAAGGTCGAGCTGTTCCAGGGGACGACAGGTAAAATTTGGATCGGATGGGAGCCGAGAAGGCGATATGGATAATGCCTATGGCATGGATATAGACCCGCAGGCTGTGAAGCTGGAGCGGCTGCGGGCCGGGATGGAACAGATATTGTCTTCTGGTGGTCATGTGCTGCACAGTGGCCGGATCTTTGTGCCTCGTGATGCTGCGGAGCGATTGCGGCTGCTGGAACAGAATGCTGCGGTTATGATCGTAACCGGGGATGGCATGATGGATTCGCCACGGGCACGCTGGTACTATCAGTATCTATTAGATCATCCGCCGAGTGCGGGGGATGGCGAAGGTAGCGGAAAAAGTAATCATAACGGTGTACTTTTGACGGGACATGCTTCAAGCGGTTCTTTTGGTAAACATCTGCTGGATTGTACAAATCAAAAAACGGGTCAGAAAACAGACCGAACACGAAAGCTCTGTAAAAGCCATTCACTCTTTGGAGCCGGGTGCGACGTTAAACGCTTAGATGTAATTCATTTATTTCATCCGTTATTTCGTACCCTCCTGCATCAGTCGGAAGGCATCGACTTCTCCAAGTTTCGTTGATATAGAGTTGCGCCCCGTGCTTTTAAGAAGGCGCAGCGGTGTAGCGGTACGCTTGAGTAGTGCTTTGATTTCTCCAGGCTCCATCTCCGGTCTCAGTGAAAGGAGCAGGGCAATGCTTCCGGTCACATGGGAAGTAGCCATAGACGTACCGCTCATTTCGTGATGCTTACCGTGTATCCATGAGGAAATGATCTTTTCACCCGGCGCGTACACGTCTACGAATTGTCCACGGTTGCTGAAAGACGCGATGCGTCTGTATTTATCGGTAGCTCCGACTGAAATGGTTTGGGAATAGCGTGCCGGGTAGTCAATACTCCGGCGCTTACCCTCGTTTCCCGAGGAAGCTACGATCACGATACCGTTTTGATACGCTTTGTTCACCATATCAAGCAGCGCCTTGCTGCGTGATTTCATGCCGAAGCTCATATTGATGATATCGACACGATTCAATACACACCAGTCGATGCCGAGAATAATATCCGAGACGTAGGCGGCCCCGTTATGGTCAAACGCTTTTACAGGATGAATCAGCGCCTGTGGTGCTACACCGACCATGCCCTCATCATAGTTAGATGCTGCGATGGTGCCGGCAATGTGAGTGCCATGACCGTTATCGTCATAGGGCAGCATAGTCCGGTTAAGCAAATTGATGCCTCTGGCGAGAGAATGCCGAAGATCAGGATGTTGGAAATCCGCTCCCGTGTCGATCACACCAATCCTGACTCGGTTTCCTGTAGAGAAAGGCCAAGCCTTGTATGCCCGTACCTGCTTCACCCCCCACGGCATGGGCAGGTTTTTCTCCCTCCTCGGCATGTGAACCGCTCCTCCATGTACCCTCATGCGCGTATCTTCTTCAACGGTAAGACCGTTGTGATATTTGCCCAGCCTGTCTCCCCCTGGAAGCGGGGCGATCAGAGCGCGAATCAGTCGAGCCGATTGTACTTGCCGCAATCCCGCAAGCTCGGGTTTCAGCTTCCTGAGATAGGACAGGCATTCCCGGTATTGATGAGGCTTATCGAACGTAATGATCTGTTTGTGCCTTCCACTGCCGGATGGCTCCGAAATTCCCTCGTGCAAACGCTGCAAAAAACCCGGATAGTCCATTTGAGACAGTCCCCCTCCGATGAGCCATGCTGAGGTATTGTATGAGCAAGCGTCAGCGGCGGCATGGGAAACCTGCCTCTTTTTTATGGAAATAGGCCTGCTTGTCGTGTCAAAGTGATCGTGGACACATACGATACATAGGAGGGCATAAGCTCTTGTGCAACAACTTTGGGGGACTTCTCCCGGAGCGGGTACAGTCGAAAGGCGGGGGGGACCCCGTCTTTTTAACGTGCGCCGCCTTGTTCAAGGCATACTACTGCAAATTGTACGGATACCCATGATTAACTTGCAATTTGCTTCCAAATAGGTTTTACTTAGTTTTGATAATGGATATGTTAGTATTGCATGTATCGTGTATGCTCTGAAACATGTTCTTGTGAATTACGCGTGAGAGGAAGTGTCCCTAGGTGAGTACCCCACTCAACTTGAAGATTGACCCGGAGAAAGTAAACGAGACTCCAATGGTGGATTTGGCATTTATGGTATTGAAAGCGGCCAATACTCCATATTATTACCGTGACCTGATGAATGAAGTTGCCAAATTGCGCGGCATGTCCGACGAAGAAATTAATGACGTTATCGCCCAGCTATATACTGAAATCAACATTGACGGGCGTTTCGCCTGTGTCGGTACGAATCTGTGGGGCTTGAAGCGTTGGTATCCAGTGGATAAATCCGAAGACACTCTGACAGGCGCCAAGCGTCCTCGTATTATTAATGACGAAGACGATGACGACGAAGAGGACTATCGTGAGGAAGAAGAAGCTTACAGCGCCGATGACGACTTCGATGCAGACAGTGAAGACGAGGATGGCGAAGAAGAGCTGTTCGACGGTGAAGATGATGATAGTGATGAAGACGTGGTTATAGACGATGAAGACCTCAGTGATGAGGAAGATACAGAAGATGAAAATGACGACGAGTCGACGGAAGAAGACGATGATTCGCTTCGTTAAGATCAGGCTGTAAGGGGAGATGTATTCTCCCCTTTTTCATGACCATTTTCTTGAAACTGCCTTCTGATTTGAAGCTTTCAGATGGATTCCCTCTAATTTTGTTCAATGGGCAAATGAACACAGATAACTCCCTTGACAGCGGATTGGACACGGGGTAAACTATTGCTTGGGCTTATGATTGATTCACTTATATGTTTGCTTTTTGTATAAAAGTGCCCCGTACTACGGGAGTGCTTTTTTTTTTTTATAGGGTGTTTGCACTCATGAAAGAGGGCTAAGGGCGGCGGGCATGGAAAATGATTCCGCTGCCTTCTTCATGGATGATAATCCGTGTAAACGGGTTACGATAACATCATAATGTCGCCTGAATTTTGGACTTTATTTAGGAGGGTTTTAAACAGTGACAAAGTATATTTTTGTGACAGGCGGGGTTGTGTCTTCCTTGGGCAAAGGGATTACGGCAGCTTCACTGGGAAGGCTTTTGAAGAACAGGGGACTGAAGGTAACGATTCAAAAATTCGATCCTTACCTTAATGTCGATCCGGGGACCATGAGTCCTTACCAGCACGGTGAAGTGTTTGTAACGGATGACGGTGCGGAAACGGATCTCGACTTGGGACACTATGAGCGCTTTATTGATATTAATCTGTCCAAGAACAGCAATGTCACGACAGGCAAAGTATACTCCAGCGTAATCAGCAAAGAGCGTCGCGGGGAGTATTTGGGTGGTACGGTGCAGGTCATTCCTCATATTACGAACGAAATCAAGGAGCGTGTATATCGTGCTGGCCGTGAAGCAGGTTCGGACGTAATTATCACAGAAATCGGCGGTACTGTGGGCGATATCGAGAGCTTGCCATTTTTGGAAGCGATCCGTCAGCTCAAAAGTGAGGTTGGACGTGAGAATGTAATGTACATTCACGTAACCCTCATTCCTTATATTAAAGCTGCTGGTGAGGTTAAAACCAAACCAACTCAGCACAGTGTAAAAGAACTACGCAGCATCGGCATTCAGCCGAATGTCATTGTTTGCCGTACAGAGCATGAACTTTCCTCCGATATGAAGGCCAAAATCGCGCTGTTCTGCGATATTGATGCTAACGCAGTAGTAGAATGCCGCGATGCGTCGACTTTGTACGAGGTTCCATTGAACCTTCGTGAAGAAGGCTTGGACGAGATTGTAGTCAATCACCTCAAGCTGACAACACCTGCACCGGATATGACGGAGTGGGAAGGGCTTGTTGAACGGATCAGAAAGCTGGATAAAACGGTTGAAATCGCCATTGTTGGTAAATACGTTGCACTGCATGATGCTTATTTAAGTGTGGTCGAATCCCTTTCGCACGCTGGATTTGATGCCAATGCGGATGTGAAAATCCGTTGGGTGAACGCAGAGGAAGTAACGGACGAGAACGTAGCGGACATGCTGGGCGGCATTGGCGGTATTCTCGTACCAGGTGGTTTCGGCGATCGCGGAATTGAAGGTAAAATCAGCACCATTCGTTATGCGCGCGAACAGAAAATCCCGTTCTTCGGTATTTGTCTTGGTATGCAGGTATCTGTCATTGAGGTTGCCCGTTCCTTGGCTGGTCTCGAAGGAGCCAACAGCTCGGAAATCAATCCCGCTACGGATTACCCGGTCATCGACTTGCTGCCTGACCAAAAGGACATCGAAGATATGGGTGGCACGATGCGTCTCGGATTGTATCCGTGCAAACTGACGGAGGGTTCGCTGGCTTCGGCTTGTTACAACGATGAGCTGGTATATGAGAGACACCGTCATCGGTATGAATTCAATAACGAATATCGTGAAGTTATTGAAAAAGCAGGTCTTCGCATTACTGGTACTTCACCGGACGGACGTTTGGTGGAAATTGTGGAACTGCCTGAGCATCCATGGTTCCTGGCGGTACAATTCCATCCGGAATTCACTTCCCGTCCGAACCGTCCACAGCCGTTGTTCCGTGAATTTGTTAAGGCGGCATTGCAGCTTCAAGGCTAATGCTGCGGCCTGTAAGACCTCCTCAGGGAGGTCTTTTTTCTATTCCACGCTTCCTGATTATGAAAGAATATTCCACAATTATGTACAAGAGAAGGATTTTCTTTTTGCAGGAGCGAATATAGTTTAGGGTATGGGACGGATATTGTACGTCATCGGACGCTGTTATGGCAATAGCTGCATGATCCTCGTTTTAAGATCTTAGGAGGTTAAAACATTGGAAAAGAAAAAAGTGTTAATCGTCGATGACCAGAATGGAATACGAATTTTGCTGATGGAAGTGTTCGGAAGTGAGGGTTACGAGACCTTTCAGGCAGCAAACGGAAAAATTGCACTTGAAATTGTTGAAAAGGAACCGCCTGATCTGGTTCTGCTCGATATGAAAATTCCGGGTATGGACGGACTTGAAATCTTGAAGCATCTAAAAACCATGAATCCCGATATCAAGGTTATTATGATGACAGCTTATGGAGAGCTGGACATGATTAAAGAGGCGACGGAACTGGGAGCACTCATGCACTTTACGAAGCCCTTTGATATTGATGAAATACGAATCGCCGTAAACAAGCAACTCAGGGGCGATGAAGCGAGTCACTTTGGTTGAAAACTCTGTTAACACAACAGGGTTTTTTGTTTGTGTTTATGGGAAATACTTAAATTAAATCCTTTCCTTATACAATTCTATGAAAAAACGGCGTCCTGGGCGTGATTTTCGTATGTGTTGATGTGCAAAAGCTTGTTTAGTATTTAACATGGGTTGTGGTATAATAAGCCCGTATGTGATGTCGGCTAAAATATAGATAAACCCAAAGACCCTTAGGAGGACTCTAACCATGCCATTAGTATCTATGACAGACATGTTGAACAAAGCACTTGAAGGAAAATACGCGGTAGGTCAGTACAACATTAACAACCTGGAGTGGACTCAAGCTATTCTGGGCGCTGCTGAAGAAGAAAAATCCCCGGTAATCCTGGGCGTATCTGAAGGCGCAGCGCGTCACATGGGGGGTTTCTACACTGTTGTTAAAATGGTAGAAGGTCTTATGCATGACATGAAAATTACAGTCCCGGTTGCGATCCATTTGGACCACGGTTCCAGCTTTGAAAAATGTAAAGAAGCTATCGACGCTGGTTTCACATCCGTTATGATTGATGATTCCCACAGCCCAATCGACACCAACATTGCAACAACGATGAAAGTGGTTGAATATGCTCATTCCAAAGGCGTTTCCGTTGAAGCTGAAGTTGGAATGGTTGGCGGTCAAGAGGATGATGTTGTAGGTGACGTAATGTACGCTAAGCTTGACGACTGTCTGCGTATCGTTAACGAAACAGGTATCGACACACTGGCTCCAGCACTGGGTTCCGTTCATGGACCTTACAAAGGTGAGCCGAACCTTGGCTTCAAAGAAATGGAAGAGATTTGCAATGCAATCAAACTTCCACTCGTTCTGCATGGTGGCACTGGTATCCCAACGCATGACATCAAAAAAGCAATCTCGCTGGGAACTTCCAAGATCAATGTAAACACTGAGAACCAAATCGCGTTCGCGAAAGTGGTTCGTGAAGTGCTTGCTGAGAAACCGAATGCTTATGACCCACGTACATTTATCGCTCCAGGTCGTGAAGCGATTAAACAAGCCGTTATCGGTAAAATCCGTGAGTTCGGTTCCAACAACCAAGCGTAAGAATAAGGTGGTTTACCGTGCATCTGCATGGTCAATGTATCTCTTGATTGTAATTGTAATTGTAGTTCTGCACAGGAGATTTGAATCTGTTCAGTTGAATAGTTTGACCTGGAAAGCACACCGCTTAGCCGGTGTCTTTCCATTTTAACCACCAAAAAGTTGAAAGTTTATTATTTGACCGACTGCAAAACAAGTAGGGGGACCCTCAAGCTTATGGAAAAATTGATGATCACCGGTGGACGGCCGCTTCAAGGCACAGTTTCCATCAGCGGTGCCAAAAACAGTGCCATCGCCTTGATTCCCGCCGCCATTTTGGCAGAGTCGGAAGTCATTTTGGACAATTTGCCGCTGTTGAGTGATGTGGCGGTGTATTCCGAAATACTGGAGGAACTTGGTGCAACTGTTGCCTGGGAAGGCAGCCAGATGAGAATAGATCCATCCTCCATTAAATCCATTCCTATGCCGAATGGACCTGTTAAGAAATTACGAGCATCCTATTATATGATGGGAGCCATGCTAGGCCGCTTCAAGGAAGCGATCATCGGCTTGCCAGGAGGGTGTAATTTTGAACCTCGGCCCATTGATCAGCATATCAAAGGTTTTGAAGCACTGGGTGCTACGGTTACGAATGAGCACGGTGCTATTCATTTGCATGCCAAAGAGCTGCGCGGTACCAAGATTTATTTGGATGTCAGCAGTGTAGGAGCTACGATTAACATTATGCTGGCGGCTGCACGTGCCAAAGGCGCCACAATTATCGAAAATGCGGCTAAAGAGCCTGAGATTATAGATGTAGCAACCTTGCTAAACTCCATGGGAGCCATTATTAAGGGTGCCGGAACGGAAACGATCCGGATTGAAGGTGTGTCCGAGCTACATGGCTGCCGTCACTCCATCATACCTGACCGCATACAAGCGGGCACATATATGATTGCTGCTGCGGCCACTCGTGGTAATGTTTTGATTGACAACGTAATTCCCAAGCACATGGAGGCCCTGACTGCAAAAATGCAGGAAATGGGTATCGGTATAGAGGAATATGATGAAAGCATTCGTGTACTGGGCTCGCTTTCATATGAGCATGTTGATGTTAAAGCCTTAATTTACCCCGGGTTTGCCACGGACTTGCAATCTCCTATGACCAGTTTGCTTACTCAGGCGCAAGGGGTTAGTGTACTGAGCGATTTTGTTTATAGCAATCGTTTTAAACACGTCCCAGAACTTTTGCGAATGGGGGCTAAAATCCGCGTGGAAGGTCGTACGGCTATTATTGAGGGCGGCAAGCTAAATGCGGCTAGAGTCAAAGCGGCCGATCTGCGTGCTGGTGCAGCGCTTGTCATCGCCGGACTTACGGTAAGTGAAGGCGTAACCGAGGTGTCAGGTGTCGAATACATCGACCGTGGTTATGATCATCTTGTCTCCAATCTTCGTCTTTTGGGCGCGGACGTATGGCGACAGGCAGAATAACAAACTTCGTACATTTTTTGAACTCTCGGAACGGATGAACAATAGAATGGATAGGTTCTATGCAGCCGCTGCATGATACAAGATATAGGTTCACACCTAACAATCTTTTATCGGAAAACTGAAATAATTCGGTATAATCCAAGCAGATGGCTGCATAAATTTATTTTTTTTGGTTAAAATTATGTTAATGACGTTTACGATATCATTGTCTATCATTTAGTTTTGAATGGACTTAATAATTGAATAGGTGGTTATTATATGGATCTGCAAATTTCCGATCTGGAAGAAATGAAGCTGACCGATCTGTACAAGCTGGCCAAGCAATACCAGATCCCGTACTACGGAACGCTTAAGAAGAAAGAATTAGTTTTTGCCATCCTGCGTGCACAAGCCGAGAAGAGCGGATTGATGTTTATGCAGGGGGTTCTGGAAATACTTCCTGAAGGTTACGGCTTTCTGAGGCCGATCAATTATCTCCCGAGTACCGAAGATATTTACATCTCTGCTTCACAAATCCGCAAGTTTGACTTGAGAACAGGCGATCTAGTATCCGGTAAATGCCGGACTCCGAAAGAGAATGAACGATATTTTGGATTGCTTCAAGTTAACGCCGTCAATGGAAGAAGTCCTGAACAAGCTGCTGAGCGGTTACACTTTCCTGCACTGACTGCACTTTACCCACAAACCAAGTTAGTTCTTGAAACTACCCCCAATAATTTGTCTACGAGAATAATGGATATACTGGCCCCTGTCGGACTTGGACAGCGTGGACTCATTGTGGCACCTCCCAAAGCTGGTAAGACACTTCTCCTCAAAGAAATTGCCAATAGCATTTCTACCAACAATCCCGAGATTGAGCTGTTTGTCTTGTTGATTGATGAACGTCCGGAAGAAGTGACCGACATGCAGCGTTCTGTTAAAGGTGAAGTTGTTGCTTCCACTTTTGATGAACTGCCTGAGAATCATATCAAGGTAGTGGAATTGGTTCTAGAGCGTGCCCTTCGCCTCGTAGAGCATAAAAAAGACGTGGTTATCCTGCTGGATAGCATTACTCGTCTTGCACGTGCCTACAACTTGGTTATTCCAGCTTCCGGTCGTACGCTTAGTGGGGGGATTGATCCAGGAGCATTCCACCGTCCGAAACGTTTTTTTGGTGCGGCGCGGAATGTGGAAGAGGGCGGAAGTCTTACCATTTTAGCCACAGCGCTCATTGATACGGGATCGCGGATGGATGACATTATCTATGAAGAGTTTAAAAGCACAGGCAACATGGAGCTTCATTTGGACCGCAAGCTTGCGGAACGCCGCATATTCCCGGCTATTGATATTCGTCGCTCCGGTACCCGGCGTGAGGAAATGTTGTTAGGTAAGGAAGAATTGGATACCATTTGGGCCATTCGTAAAAATATGACGGAAAGCCACGATTTTGTGGAAGGTTTCCTAAAAAAATTGCGGAACAGCAGCAACAACGCAGAGTTTTTGGCCTCGTTTGATACAACGGCACCGTCCAGTGGATCACAAAGCAGCTCAAGCACTCCGCAACGGAGAACCACGCGTTCCACTGCAGCATCGGTTCCTGCTTCAACCAACTAAAACCAGCAGCATAGCTGTCTTGAATAACAATGATCGGCCTATGGCTAATCGTAATTTCCACGATAGGTATTTATCTGTTCCCTCAAGCAGGCAGCCGTCACGGTTCAGTTTGTTTCAGGCGTGCGCTTGACGGAACGAAAGGAGCCCCACAATGTATTTGGTGTATGCCGACGAACAAGGCAATGTATATGATCATGCTTCTTTGTATGGGCTTGCCCGCAGTGCGGACATGATTGTCGAAATCATGGAAGATGAGCTTATTCCGCTACCGGAAGGAGCTACGCTGGTGAGTCTGCCCAACACACGCCCGGTCGGTATGAATCCTGAATCCGGGGAAATGGTTTCCTTGCCAGGTGATATGCAGGCAGTGGGGGCCTTGTTACCTCAAGGCTTTACACGCTTGTGCCTGCCAGGGTATGTGAAGACCGATAAGGAGTACAAGCTCCCCTTGTTCGGCTATTCGGCCGTGGTCTGGAAAGATGGAGCCTTCTATGTAACGGCAGAGCGGAGTGATAATCCGTCCAAATGGAATCCGGAAAACTGTGATCGTCACGAGGTAAAACAGGGCGTGCAGCGGATGACAGAGCGGTACCCGGAAAATCGGCTTTACCAACATTTGTCCAACTGTGCCTTAGGCTATGAGTGCCTTACCTCCTCGAACACGTTCCTGAATCGCTGGGAGGGTGGAGTTCCAGTATCTTACTCTTGTAATGCCGGATGCTTTGGCTGCATATCGGAACAGCCGGATGACAGTGGTTTTGTATCCCCTCAGACGAGAATGAACTTCCGCCCTCATGTCGATGAGATTGTGGAAGTCATGTTGGAGCATTTGAAAACACCGGAGTCCATTATTAGTTTTGGTCAAGGGTGTGAAGGTGAGCCTTCTACTCAGGCCAAGTTGATTATAGAATCGATCAAAGAGGTCCGTTCCGTTACAGATATGGGATACATCAATATTAATACGAATGCAGGATTGAACGATCATATCCGGGGAATCGTAGATGCTGGACTTGATCTGATGCGGGTCAGCACGATTAGCGCGCTGGACGATCATTACAATGCGTATTACAAGCCGCGTGGTTACACATTAGCCAATGTGGAAAAATCACTTCGTTATGCTTCCGAGCAGGGTGTATATACGTCGATTAACTATTTGATTTTTCCGGGCGTGACAGACCGTGAGGAAGAAATCGAAGCGATGATTGAATTTGCCAAACGCACAAAGCTCAAGCTTATTCAGATGCGCAACCTGAATATTGATCCTGAAAGCTATCTGGAGCTGATTCCACCTGCCCAGGGAGAGATTCTTGGCATGAAGCAAATGCTTGAGATTTACCGGGAGGAACTGCCCGGTGTTGTTATCGGGTCTTACACCCACGTACCGCCTCAAGGGCTGGCGCGTCCCAAATTCGCCAAGGCCTAAAACGGTCAATAGTGGGTTGAACTGCACATGTTTTACACCATTTTTGGATACACAAAAGAGTTGTTGAAACGGTCATATCCAGGTGCTATAATGTGAACATGTGTTCATACAACTCTGGGCTGATAGGACGTTCAGGGCGGAAAGAGGTGAAAGTTCAATGCAACAAGCTATTCAACCGAAATTTAACGTAACTAATGTCACTTGTGCTTGCGGAAATACGTTCGAAACCGGTTCTGTGAAAGGTTCTCTGCGCGTGGAGATTTGCTCCGCTTGCCACCCATTCTTCACAGGGAAGCAGAAATTCCTTGATGCTGGCGGCCGTGTGGATCGTTTCAAAAAGAAATACGGTATCTAATCGATTACCGCAGGTTATAAAGTTATTAGAGCCTTCTGCTATTGCAGAAGGCTCTTTTTGTTGTGGATGTTTGCTTTTTGTGCGGCCTTGAGATATACTTATTTTCACCGTGCTAGATGGGGAGGTAGCGGTGCCCTGTAACTCGCAATCCGCTATAGCGAGGTTGAATTCCTGTTAGAGGTGTTGTTGATGTGAGGCTGGTCCCTGCGCACAATGTTGACGGTTGGGTCCTCCGCAATGAGTACTTGTGAACCTGGTCAGGTCCGGAAGGAAGCAGCCATAAGCGAGCTCACTCTTGTGCCGGAGGGTGGCCTAGCCCGAGTTGTTGTTCAGGATTGCCGCTCGGATCACAACGATCAATAACAGGTGCACGGTATATATTAGGAATTAGAACATCTTGGCAGTCATTGCGAAGATGTTTTTTTGTGTTTATAAATTGGAAGGTGTCCGGTTTAGATTCGGACGGGAGTATAGTATAATGAAGTGAACATTAATGTTCATGAAAGTGAATGGGAAAGAGGGTAACGCGCCTTGGAACATATAGCGTTGTACCGTGCTTGGCGGCCTCAGTCGTTCAAGGACATGGTAGGACAACAGCATATTATCCAGACATTGCAGAATGCCATCCGCGAAAATCGCACGTCCCATGCCTACCTGTTCAGCGGTCCGCGAGGAACAGGTAAGACGAGTGCGGCCAAAATTTTGGCCAAGGCAATTAACTGTGAGCATGGACCGGCGCTGGAGCCTTGCAACGAATGCGAAGCCTGTAAACGGATCACGGCCGGAGCGGTCATGGATGTACAGGAGATTGACGCAGCCTCCAACCGGGGCGTTGAAGAGATTCGTGATTTGCGCGATAAAGTCAAATATGCGCCGACGGAAGTACGGCACAAGGTTTATATCATTGATGAAGTGCACATGCTGACGACGGAAGCGTTCAATGCGCTACTTAAGACGCTGGAAGAGCCGCCGCCACACGTGATGTTCATATTGGCCACGACAGAACCACATCGGATCCCTGCGACGATTATTTCGCGTTGTCAGCGTTTTGACTTCCGCCGGGTATCGTTGGAAGAGCAGACAGAACGGCTTGATCTAATATGTCGACAGGAGAACATACAGGCTGATGCGGATGCACTGCAGTACATTGCGCGTCTTTCAGATGGTGGGATGCGAGACGCGGTTAGCGTTTTGGATCAGATATCCTCGTTTACAGACGGTCGGGTTACCTATCAGCAGGTGCTGGATATGACGGGAGGCATTGCGTCCGAGCAATTTGGTAAGCTTGCCTTGGCGTTGCTGAAAGAAGACGTGGGCACGGTGCTCCAAATGATCGAGAACTTTATGCAAGAAGGTAAAAGCGCAGATAAATGTATGGAAAATCTGCTGTACTATTTCAGGGATCTGCTTATGATTAAGATGGTGCCGCAGGCAACTAAAATGACAGAGCGAGTGCTGGAGCCAGAGCGGTTCAAGGAAGTGGCAGAGGCTTTTACCAAGGAGCAACTCTTTGGGATGATCGACACCCTTAATCGCTATCAAAGCGAGATGAAGTATGCCGTTCAGCCGCAAACCTTGTTTGAGGTGGCTCTATTGAAGCTGTGCAGCATTCCTGGAGCAACTGGAGCCGCTGCTCAGCCAACCGCACAGCATTCCGGCGCTGCCGCTGCCAATCAGGAAGATGTAGCCGTTTTGAAGCGCCAGCTTGCCGAGCTGGAGAAGAAGCTGGAACGCGCGTTGCAAGGCGGATTGGCTGCCGGGGCAGGGCAGGATGCATCGTCGGGGAGCCGTCAGGCTCCTGGGGGGCGCGCTCCCGCTCCGCGGATTTCTGCGCCAGTCAAGCTTCCTTCGCAGCTAGATCGCTATATCGCTGAGAAGTCGGGAGAGGCATTTGCGGCAGCGGGGCGTAAGTGGAGCCAAATTTTGCAGGGAGTCAAAGAAGCGAAAGTCACAGTTCATGCATGGTTTATGGACGGCGAGCCAGTTTCTGTATTAGAGGATAGTGTACTTGTGGCGTTTAAGAACAACATTCACCGTGAAACTACTGAAAAGCCTGCTAATAAGCAGGTCATTGAGAAGGTTCTGCACGAACAGTTGGGCCATCCCTATCGTCTGGTGACGATGATGCAAAAGGATTGGAATGCTGCAATTGAAGGAGTCCCCGACCAGCCTGCCGAAGAATTCCAACTGGAGCCGGAGCATGACGCGCGGGGGAAGCCCAAGGAGCCCTGGATTGATGAAGCTATTGAACTTTTCGGGGAAGATCTGGTAGTTATAAAGGATTAGAATCAAAGTGTCTGGATGTATACTTCATTAAAGGAGATGATTGAAATGAACAATATGAACCAAATGATGAAGCAAGTGAAAAAAATGCAGGAGCAAATGCTGAAAGCCCAAGAGGAGCTTGGCGGAAAAGTAATTGAAGGTACTTCCGGCGGCGGTGTTGTGACTGTAGAGGTAAACGGACATAAAAAAGTGCTTTCCATTACAATCAAACCGGAAGCTGTAGATCCTGATGATGTAGAAATGCTGCAAGATCTCGTGTTGACTGCGGTCAACGATGCTTTGTCCAAAGCAGATGAACTGGCTAACGATGATATGGGTAAATTTACAGGCGGTATGAAAATTCCAGGCTTGTTCTAGACTGTGCATAAAGGAGAAACACACTATTGTATTATCCGGAGCCGATTGCAAAGCTGATTGATGCATTTACACGCCTGCCGGGAGTGGGGCCGAAGACGGCCGCCCGTTTGGCTTTTCACGTACTGAAAATGAAGGAAGACGATGTGATTGATTTTGCCAAAGCACTGGTCAATGTGAAACGCAATCTTCACTTTTGTTCCGTCTGTGGCAATATTACGGACACGGACCCTTGTCGGATCTGCCAGGATAAGACGAGGGATGCTTCTGCCATTTGTGTTGTTCAGGATTCCAAGGATCTGGTAGCTATGGAGCGCACCAAAGAGTTTAATGGATCCTACCATGTGCTTCATGGGGCGATCTCTCCTATGGAGGGCATTGGTCCTGAGGATATCAAGCTCAAGGAATTATTGAACAGGCTCAGTGATGAACGCATCAAAGAGCTGATTTTGGCTACGAATCCGAACATTGAAGGAGAAGCGACGGCCATGTACATTTCCAGACTGGTGCGTCCTTTTGGAATCAAGGTTACTCGTATTGCTCACGGATTGCCGGTAGGCGGGGATTTGGAGTATGCCGATGAGGTTACACTGTCCAAAGCGCTAGAAGGCCGCAGAGAGCTGAACTAATAAGTACAACTATACGTTATAGATATTTTTTAGTGACGATAAATTCTATGGATTTTCTCGACACATTGGGGAGCCGTTATGGCTCCTTTTTATTTTGTGATGTATGGCTGGTATAGATGGTTCCTGTTCTAAGTTTGTCCTCTGTTAAATAAGTATGAATAAGGTAGTCTTACAGACTGTGAACATAATTCAGCTTGTGAGGAGGATGAATGGATGTGGGAACGGGTGAAGCAAAATTTTCGTCGACAAGAGCACGACAAGTCGGAAGCAGGGCATCGTCAGGAGTTGTTTGCCCAGATTCGGGCTTCGCACGCGGAATGGCTAAGAGCGCATCGGTTATTTCATGAAGCTACAGGCGAGGACGAAATCGACTATGCCATTTTTGTTTTGGAAGCTGCGGAGCGTAAATATCAGATACATTTAAAATGTGCCAAACAGCAAGGGTTGCATCGTTTCCACCTACCCGCAGATGAACCGGGGTATGCGAATGACTCAGGCCGCGTTCATAAACGGAGAGCCGAATGAGAGGTGCTGTCTGGCTTGTTCTGATTGCTTGCGTTGTGGTGCTGTCATATCTAATTCTCAAAAAACGTCTGGGTATCGGCTGGCTTACTGTGCTTGGGGCACATATGGCTCTGGCGGCAATTGCGCTGTATGTCATTAATTATTCGGGGTGGGTCACGCAGGTGTATATCCCAATTAATCCGGTGACGATGGGAGCTGTAACGGTACTGGGGTTGCCCGGAATTGCACTTTTACTGGGATTGAAAATGATATTGTTCGGACAGGCTATGTGAGTGTGTATAGAATTTAATCAAGAAACAACAATTGTTTAATATGCGGAGCATTTTGGCAAGGGTAAGCGAAAAATGCTTTTATTTTAAAATACAGTTGACGGGGAATTCAATAATGTGATATATTAATTCTCGGCCCATAAAGCCCGGGAATTTTTTTGTGAGAATAACGCTGAAATGAAATTGAAAAATAATTTTAAAAAAAGTGTTGACTTAAATCCCGAATGTGTGTTATATTAATCAAGTCGCCGCTGAGATGCGGTGGTGAAACGAAGTAAGAGAATATGAAGGTTTGATCTTTGAAAACTGAACAACGAGTGAGTAAATCGCGAAGGTTTCGGATATGCCGCAAGGCTGAACGGAGCTGGAGCAAAAAGAGATATTTTATCTCGTCAGTTTCAAAATGAGCGAATCGCTCTTTCTATAAACCAGCTTCGGCTGGTCTTTAATGGAGAGTTTGATCCTGGCTCAGGACGAACGCTGGCGGCGTGCCTAATACATGCAAGTCGAGCGGGGTTGTTTTAGAAGCTTGCT
>NZ_JBSHGA010000016.1:0-66541 GCF_053617595.1 Paenibacillus sp. NPDC055715 | reverse complement strand
TCTTTTTTCCGGATCGGGTCGGTCAACACTTGCGTTAAAATCACAACTTCCCCCTCGGGGGAAACGATGCCTAAAAGAGCTTACACAAAATTATTGACAGACCCACATTTCACACTACCAGCCATCAAAAATTCAGA
Source organism: Paenibacillus sp. NPDC055715 (assembly GCF_053617595.1). Classification (NCBI taxonomy): domain Bacteria; kingdom Bacillati; phylum Bacillota; class Bacilli; order Caryophanales; family Paenibacillaceae; genus Paenibacillus; species Paenibacillus sp. NPDC055715. The sequence goes on along the minus strand of NZ_JBSHGA010000016.1, from coordinate 66,404 downwards.
TTAATCTTCTAACCTCTTTTGTCTTTTTAATTTCTCTATGCGCTCTTTGTTTCGTTTCTTCGTCTCTTCATCCCAAGGCTTATATTCTATAATATTTTCGGATAAATACAATTTCACTACTAATTTTCCATTCAACATTCTTTCTATCGCATACTTGTCTTTGATGTCACAATAACCCTTTATCCATCCAATACTAGAACCTCTTAACCATATACGTTGGTTATAACTCCATTTACTTTGCTTTGATGCTAAATTAGATATCAATCTACTCGATACCATTCCATTCTTCTCCCTTCCGTTTTGTACTTAAATATAAATTAAGAACTGTACTTGCTCAAAATCAGTCCTATGAAATGTAAAAAGAGACCTACTTGACTCTCTGTTAAAATAGAAATACCACCAACGACCCTACGCAGAGGAGAACAAGACATGTCTCATATGTATACGTTATCACAACAACTCCTTTGGAACAATCTTTTTGAACAGTGGAAGCTACCGCTTTTATTTTACCAGGCCGGTTTAGTCTGTTGTACAAATATTGAAAAGAAAGAAGAAGAACTAATACTACCATCTATTCGATTTCACGATCTTAGACATACCTCCACTTCGTTGATGCTGTCCATTGGGATACATCCAAAAGTTGTTTCCGAAAGATTGGGACATCGTAGTGTAACTATAACTTTGGATACTTATTTCCATTTGTTAAAAAATATGTAGTCAGATGCAGCAGTAGGATTGAGTAATTTACTGAGTAAAAAAGAAGTTTATGAACCACTAGAAGTTGAAGAAAAAATTCTGTGACCAAAAGTGGGACCAGAAAGTCGAAAATGTAGCCGTTTAGACCAAGAAAAGCTAAGATACATAAGGAATTTTTGATAACAATCCCATTTGGGTATATGATGTAGACAAGATATCAATTAGCTTTTCATCTGGTCTCATTAAACCTCAAAAAACCTTATCGTATCAATGTTTTTCGCTAACTACTTTTCATCTAGTCATATCGAATCTCATTGGATTTTATCAATTATTTGAAGTCCTGTGACCAGCGTGTGACCACTACAACAATAAAAAAAGAACACATTCGGCAAAATTGATTGCTTAGTGTGTTCTTTTTTTATGCATCATTTATTCACGCAACAAGTGGATGATTCGATTATGTATTTTGCGAAAAGGGGTTTTTCTACTCTCAACTGTCTACCTACCTTCATCACTGGGAAATTGCCAGAATTTAATTCGTTGTAGGCTACTGCCTGACCTACCATTAGTATTTCCTGAATGTGATTTACGTCTAAAAGTGGTGGGTATGACTCTAAAGCTCTAAGCATTTCTTCTTCCATATGTATTATGTGCCTCCGTTTTCATTTCTGTTAATTTGTCTACCTGCTAAAACACCTTATAATTTAATTCTAAGCCTTTCTAACTTGCTATCTATCCCTATCTACTCCCTAACTCTAATGCTTCTTAAAACAACATTTACGCCTGTGTGAAGCAATTTCTATGTACACGCTCATTCTGCTGGTCACTCTTTAAATACATCAACTGATGTAAAATGCCAATTTTATAAACTATCCGTTGAAAACTAACCAGAGGAATCCATACATTAAAGCGATTAGTCCTATAATACCGAACAAGCAAAAAAGTAAAAGCATAAGAACAAATTTTTTACCTTCCATAATAACCACCTCATTAAAGAATATAAAACAGGTAGAAGAAGTCGGCTACAATCCAATCAACTTTACATAAGAAAGAAAGATACTATAGATTGTTGTATCCAAACATGCTAGTCAATCAAGCGCATCCCCTTTCATTGCAAAAGTCCTCCCTTATATAATCCCTTTCATTTTTAATCTTTTCTCTTCTTTCTCTACTTCCTTTTTCAATTTTTCGAAATCCTCTTTATAAAAATCTAGACATTCATATTCTTCCAAATGATCATCTAATAGTTTGGCAAACAAAGTAGCATTTTCATCATTGCCAAGGAGAGAGTATGAATCTTCTCCGTCCATTTCAAATTGAATGAATTTGTACAGGTCATATGTACTGTCCTCTGAAATAATCCAATTCCATAAAATATCGTAAAATGCTCGTACTTCTTTATTAGAAAGAGTTGTTTCATCGTAAATCTCTTTTCTATAATTTTGTTTTCCTTGTTCAATCATTTCGAGTTCTAGAGCCATATCATAAGAGTGTTGAAGCATTCCAGCAGCTTGCACAGGCTGACCGTTCTCCCATTTACGCAGCTTAGATTCAGAGCATCCAAGCATCCCACTAAGTTTTCTGAGACTGATTTGTAGAAACTGTCTACGCTGCTTATACTCTTGGCCAATTTTCTTCCATTCGTCACTGCTATCTCGCACAAACTGCTCTTTTAATTCCTTGCTATCGGCAAAGATAAGTTTAGACGTATTATTATATAGTTCTACTAGCTGCTCAGTGTTCATATTGCTCAAGTTAATTGTGTTCATTATGTATTTCTTCTTGGTATGTATATTATTATTTTATATAATTCCTGCTTACTTCATGTGAAGAGAATCCAACACTAGTTCAATCCACATCACCCCTTTTCAAGCCACTTTGTTCAATGAACAATGGTTTGCGAATGAACACCCTCAATTTCGCTGATTTTTAAACTAGCCATGTCAAGGCTAGAACGCATTGAATCTAGCCTTTTAGTGGTATCATCGGTTATTTCTTTAACATCACTAATATGCGCTCTTGTCATAGCCTGAATAGTATTTTTGACCTCCTCTACATATTCCCTAATCATCTGCTGGCACTTCTTTGTCTTAAAATGAGAACTGCACATCAAATTGACACCCTTTTCAATCACTTTTTCAGCATTATCAAAAGCCTCATTAAATTTATTCATCTCATATTTTCTCCTCGTATATGTATTGGTGTAATTCTGCTACTTCGTTTTCACCTAATCTACAAACCATCTCTATGGTAAGTCTATGCGGCTACATGTAAAACGTAAAGATGGTCCTCAAATTAATTTTGACGCTCTAATCCCTATAAATTTATGTACAACAAAGCCAAGGAATCAAAATCAGCTTCCACATCTTTTTGCTGCTTATGTAACTGTAAACAATAAAAAGAATCCAAATTACAGACAGTCACTTGTGACTGGATGACGTAGCAATAGCGCAGCGCTTGCGGAGAGTCTTTTGGCCTTGATCTTTAAAAGCTTTAAGTGCAAGGGAAACTCAGTGGCAATAAAACTATTCCGCTACGCTACATAGTAGTATTGCTTGTCACCGTTTCCCCTCTTGCCTTCGGCAATTCACCCCTATGCTCCTAATTTGTGAAACTTACCTTTATATGTATCAGAAAGTTTCTTCGTTTGTAAGCACTTTCCACAAAAATGTTGCAAAGATGATTAAAAACACTTATAAATACTGCCTTTTTTAAATTAGCGTAATTGTATACTATAGGGTTTTTCCACAAAAATGCTGCAAAGAAAGTTAAAAACACTTATAAACATTGATGTTTTGCTAGTAGCCAAAAAGTTTTATTGTAGTTTGGATTGATATCCCCATTTTCTAAAACTCTTCTTTGATCTCTATTTTTACCTCTAATGTTGTAAGACATATTATCTTCATTAAAATATTCATTAATTGTCCTGTAGCTCTTTAATCTCCTGCCTCTTCCATCACGTAAATTCAATTTTTTAATTAATTCTGCTTGTTCCTCTTTGTATAAACGTTTACCTATAATTGTATCTAAGTAATCGGTAATATCGGCCTTGTCATATGTATCATCTAATATTGTATATGTATCTTGTTGGAGCTTCGATTTTATGTAATTCATATAACCGTCTTCTTCACTGACCACTTGTTCAAAAAACTGCTTATCATAGATTTCTTTGAAGAACATTAAATCATTGATGGCTTTATCATATCCAACTTCATTATTTACTGGACGATCATATACAATCAGATTAGACTGCTTCCTGTACTTTTCCACATAACTTGATGTGCCATGCTCTTGTAGGTAAAGAGCTGGTTCTATCTGTCTGTTACAGTCTCTAATTAATTTGTTTAACATCTTCTTTGATATATTTTTGATTATTACAGTAACTTTGTCTGATTTATCGATGATCCTCTTTCTACCTAAGCATTGTATCAAAACGTCTACATCCATAATATCGGCAACTATGTATTTGATTTGTTTGTCTCTCAGATTGATTCCATTATCTAGGGTGGATGTGCTGAATACAAACTGTTCATCAAACTTTTCATCAATCAACATCTTAGTTACTTTGTCTTTGTCCATGTGTATTTTCTCTGGAGCGGTTCCAGAAGGTGAACATACAAACATGGAGTTTTTAAATGTATCATGTAGCCTGAATGCCTTTTTTGCACTCCTAGTGAAGCAGACTACTTTATGATTCTTGGGTATTTGATGTAGAAACTTTTCCAACACTTTGTCGCTCTGATAAAAAATCAATTCCTTAATGTGACTGTAATCATGAGGAATAGAATAACTTTCGTGTTTTATATTTTTATACTTAAAGAAAGCAATCATAGCGTCAGCAGTTGCAGACATGCAAATCCGTATCTTATTTTTTTCATTGATCATTGCATAAAATGAATCTTCTGTGTTTTTGTTGTATCTTGACTCAGTTAGAAAGTAATGAAACTCATCGCATACTACGTACTTATAATCCTCTTTGACAACCACACTATTTTTTAATAGTTCCCATTCATACTTTTGATACAAGATAATTGTGATTACATCCGACTTGCTATCACGTTTGATTTCCTCCTGAAACTGTTCATTTAGCCTAGTTCGATTGAGGAAAAAAAGAATTCTAGACCTCTCCTTCTTCGCTATGGGATAGAGTCCATTTTTTATAAAGTGACTTTTACCAACGCCTGTACCAGCTTCAATAGTAATGATATCTCCACGTTGCCATGTGTGGATATGTTCAGTTAGTACATCTGAAACAGTGATCCTTTTCTTTGTTGATTGTGTCAATTAGTATCTCCTTTCTGTTCAGCACAAAAAAATCCCTTCAATTGAAGATAAATAGACAACTTACACAAACTAATGACATCGCACCTATAGAAATATAGATTACTCCCGTTACTCTTATCTATTTCTCGAAAAAAGCATACAACAAATAACCTTTAAATCTTGATTAGACAAACCAGCTTGACATTTCCACATCATAAAATCAATTTCATTCGCCTAAACAGACTTATAGTCCTGTTATAATTTCGAGCAAATTGAATAATACTCACGCAACCGAGCGTGAACGTCGACAACGATAAAATTATCTAAACTCAATTCACTCTCACCTATGCAAGTACTATAATTTGGATTGTCAAAGATCAAAATAAATTTTATTTAACGAAACAGACTCCACCAAAATCCAGAAGTCGTGTCTCTGTAACACTCCCTCCTCTTTTTCTGTCTATCCAAAAAAATCTCATCAAGACAAACAAATAATATTAAGTTGCCCACCTCAAACTATTTACTCATCTTAAATCTGGGTGTTACTTGGTACTTCATTCAATTACTTCTAATTTTAAAGCAAAATCAAAGTTATATGTATTGTCTTTGTAATTCTTCAACCAGCATTCCCCAGACGCTTCACCTTCGATTCATTTTCCGCTTCATTTTGCGTCTCCTTTCAATTTATTGTTTAATTTCTCTGTCACTGCTCCAGTATAGCATATATTCCACCAGAGCCAACCCCTTCCTTTTATTTATTTTTCAGCCATGCTTATTCGTAGTCGCTGAAATATGTATATATAAAGGAAGCGAAAAATTCGAGTCGCTATTATCTCAGTCTAATTGATCCTACTCTATTCATTTTCTCCAATTGATTTTGCTACATCTTTCATTGATTTTGTCGGGCGCTCTGATCACCTACCCAAGCACAACGATTTGTAACGGTGGATATTATTTGACGCACCTTCGTTTGAAGCAAGGTATATGCAAATCATATATCCCTTCATTCGGGTATGTTAACTATGCAAATAAGTTCACTCCCATTTTATTGTTAAATGAGCAAGCTCAAATTTCTTGTATGCCCTTGATATTGAAATGTAATCTACTTATCTTCATCATTAAAAATTGCTTCGAACTCTTCATAACTCAACAATATATTTAGCAAGCTTCTCCCTACATACTAAAAAGGCTAGACGGACAATCCCATCTAACCTTCTTTAAACATTTTTATCCATATGGATGATTACAGCCCTCCATGTGTCTCTTGAGGTGTGATAGTTTTATTCGCTTGCACTGAAAATTGGCTTGAAACAACAAACACCAACATTAAGCTAATGACCACAAGGATTAACGGTAATTTTCTTTTCATCTTCGTTCACCCCATCAATTAAAATTTGGTAGGAAATTATTGTTTCGGAAGATGCCTCTTTTCTATAGCGTTCAAATAGTTTGACACACTTGATTATACATGACTTATTATTAATTGCAGAGGATATCTCCAAACTGTTGATTAAATGCTTAAAACCATTACGATACGCTGTTTTACGAAAGTAGTAATCGGCTAATCCTTGTAAAAAGTGGGTGCATCGCTCCGAAACAAATTGTCGAGTGTACACGCCTACGCTTTTTTGTTGTTCCAGAAAAGACTGAATTTCTGATTCAAACTGCTCAAGTATATCATCTACATTAATATTATATCGGTTGGCTGCCTCAATTATGTTTATCAATGCAGGTAGAACCTCATTTTTATGCGAACTAGTGTAAGATAAATAATCGGGGAGGACACTTACTTCTCCAGACAATAATTTATACGCGTAAATGTTGGCTTGCGCCCACTCCTGAAATCGTTTTTTCCAATCTTGTGTTTCTCCATCCATTTCCTTTACCCAACTTAAATCGGCATAAGCATAGGTGTATCTTAATGCTGTTTCGTAGTCGCCGTGTGCTTCACATACACCTGCATATAGCAATTGAGAAAAGGCCAGATATGCAAATAGCGGTCGGCTTGGCTTCTTTTTAGACTCATTGCGCTCTTGCTTCTTCTGTTGATGTTTCATCGAATATTGAATTTCCGCTCTCAACTTCATTTTTCTCGCCATTTCATCTACCTTGTCCCATAGACGCAAAGACCTATACACGTTGGCCAAATCCTTCAATGCGTCAAGCTGGTCTATTTCATCTAGGCGTTCGACAAAATCCTCAAATTTTGTAGCTGCATTGAGATTGCGTTTTTGATCATCGCCTTGTTTTGCCACAAATATACGATATTGACAGATGGCCAAGCGTTCCGAATGCTGTTGCTTTTCGCTCTCGGCTACTTTTTCATAAAGATAAGCGGCTCCGTCCAGATGTCCTTTTTGAAATGAACTTTCAGCTAATTCAAAGAGGGAAGTAATATAGGCCGATGGATGATCTAGCAGCATACCTACAACTCGCTCTAAGCAATCCAACCGTGTAAGCTCCACACAACGACTTAAAAATGGGCTGATTTTTCGCCAGCTGAGCCGAAATTCTTCAATACACTCTTCAAAATAACGCTCGTAAAAATGGTCTGGAGGTAAACCCATGCCCATCGTAATTCTATCTAATTGGTGCATCGAAATAGAACGATTGCCCGTCACAATGCCACTGACAGTACCTACATTCAAATCAATGATACAACCAAACTTGGTCATGCTTAAGCCTTTCTGCTCCAGATACTTTTTAATTTCTGCCCGAATCGTAGGTGCGTTTTCCACGGTAAACCACCCTTTCAGCATTTAGCATATGATGCGTAGTTAAATAAATGATGTAGTTGTGAAACAAGTAGTAGGATAGATTCATTTTATTGCTCATGATTGTACCATCTTTTGGAACAAGATTATAGACCTTTCAGTTTTTTACTTTAGATACCTTTTCGGATTGTTTACAAATATTTGTTGATTAGCTGAACTCCAGACCATGTTCACACCACAGACTAATACCCCCTTATTTTCATTTACACAAACTTCTTGACGCTGCCGGGTTTTTTCTGCTATAATATGGATAAATAAGTTGATAGATTACATAAATAGAAATCTGCATCTATGGCGAAATATTAAAAAATGGGAGGTTTTACTATATCAAAGGCGAAAAAGGTCTTTTTGCCAGTATTATTGATTTTATCTATTTTCTGTTTAAGTTTATCTCCGAATTTGAGTGTTAAAGCAAAAGCAGATAACAGCCAAAATATTGTTATAGTTACAGGTAATGAAGCCAAGGAATTGATCGATGCAACGCTACATGGAGTAGAAAAAGGTGAAATTAAGAATATCGCCCCTGTGACTGCTTTTGATTTGGAAAAATCGAGTGTGTACACGGTTGGCGGTGGAGTTACGGTTGTTACAGTTCCTTTGCATGGGGATTATAGCCTTCCTAGTAACGTAACAGTATTCTTCAATGAGGATAATAAAGTATTGCAGACAAATGAAATGTTGGTGAGCAAGAATGAGGCAGGAAACTTCCGAGTTGAGACGTATTTGAATGGAAATGTTGTTAAATCCGTGGACACTGACAGACCTTATATCACAGATGAAAAAATGCTTGCAGAAAAGCCAGTTAACTCTAGAATTCAACCGCAGAGTGTAGGCAAAGTGGCAGGTTGTCTTGGAGCAGTGCTTGGCGTTGGTGGTACGGTGGCTTATATTATTGCGGTTGCGTGCGGTGGTTCGTGTGCAGCACCGACACCAGTGACTGCTCCGATATGTGCTGCATGTATTGGTGCATATGCAGTTCTTGGTGGTGCTGGTATCGCTGGAGTAGTAGCTTGTTTCAATTACCTGTGAACCTGTGAGGTGATTTGATGAACAAGATTTTAGCGTTCTCGATTTTGGGAATGGGTATAACTGGTGCCGTTTTAATCATCTCAGTTGCTCTGTTGTTTAACTCCCCAATAGGAAATGTGTTGAAGATGGTTACTGCTGCTTCAACATTATCTTTTATTATATTTGCTGTCTCGGCTTTGGTATTTCGTCGGCGATTAGATGATGAAAAAAGAGAGTAATATATTTATACTTCCTCGATTTAGGACGAATGATTCCCAGTAGCAATCCTAACAATTTGGTATAAGTGGTATTCAGGTTCAGGGCTGGCATATCGGAAGTTGGTCATAACACACAAAAAAGGGGAATTCTCATTATCATCTGAGAATTCCCCTTTTTTTTATTTTGTTACAGGTGTGGCAGCTACCGATGTATCCAATAATCGAGTACCTTTATGGACTAGAATCTCAATCAATTTTAACTCGTTTTCCGTTGGAGTTACTTTCATCTTGCTCAACAGGCCATCAACTGTATCAAGTGCTACCTTCTCCTTTTGTTCAAAAGTCAGTGTTTCATTTGAATAATTATGTACATATTCAATTACTTCACTTGCCACATCTAAAACAAAATTAGCTTTGTCTTTATGCTGTTCAGCAATTGGAAGAACCTCTACAACTAATTTGCCTACATCGACACTCCCAAGAATACTATCCGTATCACTCAGATTGACACCTCTCTTTTTAAACCAAGTAATAACCAATACGCCTAATAGCACAAACAACACTGTTCCACCAATAATATAAATATCATTCACTTTACATTTCTCCTTGTTATAAGAATAAAAAAGAGACGATAATTATCATCTCTTTGAAAAACTGAATTATTTAAAGAATCCTTTGCGGTATAACACAGTAATTAACCGATAAAAGTCATAACTACCGCCAGAAGTCGTATCAACCGCTCCAGCGTTTTTGGCTGCCACACAAGCTTCCGCAATTTGCGTATGGTATCGAGTCAAAAAATAACCTGAGTGTCGGAGTGGATGTGCTAGGGGCATTTCTGGAAATTAAAGTGTTGTTTTGGATGTAAAATACCCCCCATCGTATATTCTGTGTCTATTGGTATTGATCAGCAGACGCAATGAAAACCTAGACATGATTATCTAGGCTTGTAACAGTGTACACATATGAATTTAGAGTCTGTTCATCTTCTCTATCATCTTTTGTTTTGTTGGGTTAGCGTATAAGAGTGTAGTATGAATATTGCTATGCCCTGCTTGGTTCGCCACTTCATGGACTGACATATCATTTTCTAATGCATAAGAGCAGAAGAAATGTCTCAGATCGTGAGGAGTTATTTCCTTTCCTACAATCGCTGAGTATTTATTGAAGAGTTTATTGATTACCGTTCTGTCTAACTTACCTCCTCTGTTACTTGGGAACAGATAATCACTTGTAATGCCCTTGTCTGAGCGATCTTTAATCCAACTCTGGATAGCTGTTCTCGCCTTGTCTCCCATAAACACAGTTCTAGTCTTCTTTCCTTTGCCTTCAGATACAATTAATTCTCTTGAAGTCAAATTAAAATCAGTCACACGGATATTTAGAGCTTCACTAATCCGTAGTCCACAGTAGGCCAGTAATGACACGATAGCATAGTTCCGTTTTGACTCATGTTCCAGTACCAATTGTCTGAACTTCTCAACGTCAGCAAGTCCAACAGTAGCCAGTGAAGCATATTGACGTTGAATCTTTAACATATCCTTTTTATTAATCGCAACTTCTGACTGCACTCCTGATTCAATCAGGTAGTCGTTAAACTTGATAAGTGCGCTGATTTTAGCATTGATAGAAACAGGAGCAAGCTTCTTCACAGTTTTGAGATAACTAATGTAACCCTTCACATTCTCTCTATGCAGCTTATTGAACTCCATTCCTTTGCTTTCATCAAACCATTTCATAAATCCACTTACATTAAGTATGTAACTTTTAATCGTATTCAAACTTTTTTCATCCTGCCGTAAGTATTCCTCAAAAGCGTGGATCATCTTCACCACTCCCATACAATTATGTTGCATTCGATTTAAGTGGATTTCGTATAAATTATGTTGCATTATATAGTCTAATTATACTGTCATCCTATTCATTTTGCAACATAATTAATATTATGTTGCATTGCTAGAATTGATGAAAATTATTTACTATACAACATTCACAATGATCAATAGTTCAGAAGAAATAACCATCTTGAAATTCAATACAGTATTATCCAAGTTGGTTAGCACTCATATGGGCAGTTGGACATAGCGTCCAATTCAATGGTCAACTTAGAAAATTTCGAAGTCGATGTATTAGGTTGATGCTGTGTCAACCATTATAAGGGGTATCGCCAACTTTGGAGACACTGTAGAGATAAGCCGCATCAACACCCTTATCGAAGCTCAATCGTCAAACTTGATCATATGTTTAAGAATCGCGTATTCCATATAGCTTTCTGTGGCCTAGTGATTCAAAATTATGCCTGACTATATTTACATCGTGCCGTATTGAAAAAATAGCGAAAAATGTAGATAAACAAAGGAATTTGTGAAGGATTTCTTTGCATCGTGGGTTTCAATCGTACGTATCGAGAAATAATGTGTAAAAAAGCTTGATATATCAGTGGATATTTAAGTTTTTATAAATTAAATTGTATAAAACTTAAATTCGGAATTTCCTTTATTCATCTATGTTTTTGAAAACACCACAGACGTATCGTGAATCGTAACAGGAATAGCGGAGTGGAAGTATTATAATTGTCATTTTGAACATATCAATACGATTATATTTATAACTCACTCTATCATGCTTACTCAATTCATATGTAATAGCTGAAGCCTAAGACAATTTGTCTCAGCTTTGCATTGCTCGCGCAACTCACGCACAGTCATTTCATTTATTTTTTTCTGTTGACCATTTGTTTGTAACTCGGTTTAACCTAGTTTTGTTAATCATATATTGGTCTGATAATTTTCCATTACACATTGGTACTCAACAGCGATTTACCTTTGAACCTTCTAAGCTTAACTTAGTAGCCTATACTGAAATTGATTCAGCATTAAACATGGAAACAACCATCACAATGAGAGGAAAAAAATATTCCTCAAAAGAGGCAGACCAAAATAATTTTAATCTGGCAAAAACTCAAGCCGATATTGCAAATAAAATTGGTGAGTAAAATAATTTTGGTCAGCGCTAAGTTAAACTTAGGACTCAACTTTGGTGATATGTATAAGGGACGAAAATTCGTCCTGAATGATCTAATCCTGAATCAATTTCAGTATATAACTCGGTTAAACCAATTTTTAGCTCCATATATTCTCACGACTGAACTTTCAGCAATCAGATTTAGCACCCTAGAAATTTCAAGGACAGGTAATCGTGTCACTTGGTGACATTAGGTGACACCCAAAAGTTGGACGTTGTTTTCAACAGTTTACCATGTCTTAGGTAATGGGTCTATAGTAACAAAAAAACGCCTATCGCTAGGCGCTCAACAAAGGGGGCTAAATTTCACCCTCCTTGACTCTATATGCACATTCCCTCTTGTTTCAGCTTCCTTTTCATACGTCGAATCCATAGTGAGCTGCTTCCTAATCTCTATCCTTCTCTCAAGCCCTACAGCCTTCCCTGCCCCTTCTTTAACCAAGCGTCTATACATTGAATCCAACCAATCCAAATTCATGTTACATAGCCTTTCTGTCGGCCACAAGCATCTTAAGATTGATCCATTCATTATTCCACGACTTCACATACAATTTTCCATTGATTAACCGTCCAGTTTTATACATATTCATTTGCTCCTTTTTTTAGAATGGTAGCTATATAGAATGAACTTTCAGCAATCAGATTTAGCACCCTAGAAATTTCAAGAACAGGTAATCGTGTCACTTGGTGACATTAGGTGACACCCAAAAGTTGGACGTTGTTTTCAACAGTTTACCATGTCTTAGGTAATGGGTCTATAGTAATGATAAACAAAAAAACGCCTATCGCTAGGCGCTCAACAAAGGGGGCTAAATTTCACCCTCCTTGACTCTATATGCACATTCCTTCTTGTTTCAACTTCCTTTTCATACGCCTAATCACACTCAGTTGGCTCCTAATCTCCAGCCTTCTCTCAAGCTCTGTATCCTTCCCTGCTGCCTTTCACCAACTGTCTATACATTGAGTCAAGCCATTCCATATCCATGTTACATAGCCTTTCTGTTGGCCTGAGCTAATGTTTTGAGACTGATTAACTGACCATCCCAAGTTTGCAGGAAAAGCTTACCCTTTATGAGTCGTCCACATTTATACATTGGTTATCGCTCCTTAATTGATTTGATAGAATGTATTGTCATTTTGACGCTATAGTGCTTATTCCAATCAATGATTCAAACACCTTTATCCTCTACCCTTCCATTCCTCTTACCCAACGTTCAGATAAGGTTCCTCAAATTTTCGTAGAAGCTTTCTCAGACTAAATCCACATTCCACTATGTTTATTGTCTTCTCTATATAGGATTAACACACCAATTGACTCAGCCACATCCTTCATTGACCGCTGGACCATTGGACCAGCGCTTTGATCACCATTATTCAGTAGGACCATTGGTCCTTCTGCTTCTCAATATCAAAGTAAAATCCAATGTAGGAAAAAAAGTATATATTGAGAAACGTATATACAAAAAATCCAGTCACCGTCAATATGGGGGCAACTGGATGGTAAAATTGGTGTTTTATATAGCGGGATCGATTATCCATATACCTTTGTGACGCTCTCACGTTCGTTCTAAGGTTGCTATGTGGGAGCTTGAATCTCACTCCTCTGTTAAGCATTTAAAATTCTCATATCAAAAACAAACTATTTACACATCTAATTAAATATGATATTTTCAATTATTGCACACAATAAAATAAAGAAAATATTAGGAGGATGCACATGGCAAAAGGCTCTGTAAAACTTGACGAAAAGACTGGATTGTATTACTACGTTGTTGACGTAGGAAAGGATGGAATCAGGAAGCAGAAAAAGAAGCGAGGATTTAAAAGGCGGAAAGATGCACAGGCGGCTATGACGGAAGTATTAAATCAGGTAAACAAAGGCGACTACATTGAACCAAGCAAGATAAAGTTTACAGATTATATGTTGGATGTGTGGTTAGTAGAGAAAGAGCAAAACAAACGTATGACGCGACTCACTGCCAAATCTTATCGGTCTGGTATTGTCACACATATTTCACCTTTTCTATCACTTGGGGAATTGACCTCTACAGACATAAAAGGAGTGATGAATCGTATAAAAAAGAAAGATAAGAATGGAAAGCTGTATGCAGATTCATATGTTCAAAGGATTTTCAATATTATGGTGTACAGTTTGAATTATGCAGTTAAAAATGATTTGATAAAAGAAAGTCCAATAAAGAAATTAGATAGACCTAAAGTTATAAAAAGAAAATTGAATGTTTGGGATGTCGATCAAATACGCAGATTTTTGAGTTCCTTTGAAAACCATAGACATTATATCGTCTATTTCTTGGCAATACACACAGGAATGAGACAAGGTGAAATACTCGGTCTACCTTGGAGGAATGTTGACTACAGGAATAAATGTATTATGGTTACTCAAACATTAGAGAGCGATGCAAAGAGGATTAAAGAAGGAGCCAAGACTACCTCAAGTGTTCGTTCGATTGATATATCAGACGAAGTAATTGAAATGTTGCAGAAGCAACATGAAAGAGTCTTAATGGAAAAAGAACTGGCTGGAGAAATGTATGTGGACAATGATTTAATCTGTTGTACAAATATTGGAAAGCAAGTTTTCCCAAACACAATTACAAGGCTGATGAAAAGAAAGATAGAAGAACTAGAACTACCATCTATTCGATTTCACGATCTTAGACATACCTCTGCTTCGTTGATGCTGTCCATTGGGATACATCCAAAAGTTGTTTCCGAAAGATTGGGACATCGTAGTGTAACTATAACTTTGGATACTTATTCGCATTTGTTAAAAAATATGCAGTCAGATGCAGTAGTTGGATTGAGTAATTTACTGAGTAAAAAAGAAGAAACTGAACCACTAGAAATTGAAGAAAAATTTTGTGACCAGAAGCGTGACCAGAAAGTCGAAAATGTAGCCGTTTAGACCAAGAAAAGCTAAGATACATAAGGAATTTTTGATAACAATCCCATTTGGGTATATGATGTAGACAAGATATCATACTTCAATTGAAAAGGAGCGTGCCTCTATGTCTGATTCATTGGGAATGCTGATGCCGGGTAAGAAAGTTTCTTTGAAAGGGTGGGACCCCAAGGATACGAAGGATATCAAAAATAAAGAAGAAATTCAGCAGGAAACAGATCAATTGAAGGAACGTTTCGCGGCATTACAAAGCAAATTATTTACGGAAAAGAAGCAGGCGGTTTTGTTCGTATTCCAAGGTATGGATTGCAGTGGAAAAGATGGAGTCATTAAACAGGTATTTTCCAACCTCAATCCGGCGGGTGTGACAATCCACAGTTTTAAATCACCTACAGCCGAAGAATTAAGTCACGACTTCCTGTGGCGTGCCCACAGCGTAACCCCGAGGCGGGGATATATCGCAGCGTTCAACCGTTCTTATTATGAGGATGTGCTGATTACACGTGTTCACGGTCAGGTATCCGACAAGCAGGCCAAACGAAATATTAAACATATCAAACATTTTGAACAACTGCTGCTGGATAGCGGTGTAAAGGTCGTCAAAATCTTTTTACATATTTCAAAGCAATTCCAATTGGAGAAGCTAATCGACCGGATTGAAAAACCACATAAAAACTGGAAACTCGATCCGAGTGATTTGCAGGAACGTAAATTTTGGAAGCAATATACCCAATATTATGAGGACGTACTGGAGCTAAGTGCAACCAAACAGGCTCCTTGGTATGTCATTCCTTCGGATAACCGTTGGTACAGAGATTACACCGTGCTGCGCATTGCCGTCCAAACGCTGGAGGAAATGAAGCTGTCCGATCCTGAACCAAGACCGGAACTGGAATCCCTTTTGCCTGAGCTGTATAAAGAACGGGATAAAAAATAGCTTCGCAGGCACAGCACTACATCAATGTTCGATTAAAACAACACCAAATAAAAAAGCTTCCGAAACCTTACTCAAGGCTGAATATGCCGGGGGTAGGGATTCTGGAGGTTTTTATTGCGTCAACTAACCCCATACCCTACAGCCGCAGCTACAACCCCTACCAACACCGAAGACAGCACATACACAGCCGTACGCCGATATTCTCTGCGCTCCATCAGTTGGAGAGATTCATACCCGAATGTTGAAAAAGTGGTATAACCACCACAAAAGCCTGTTCCTAGCAGCATCCAGAGTGCAGGCGAAAGATTGTGCTGCATAAATTCGCCGTACAGCCAGCCGAGCAGCAATGAACCACTGATGTTAATGATCCATGTTCCCCACGGAAACGTGGTGCCGAACCTTTTCCCGGCCCACATGCCAAGCCCGTATCTCGCCAATGTACCGACCATTCCACCTGCCGTCGCCCACCAGATCATAAGCTTCCCTCCTTGGGGGCAGCTTGCGTCATTTTCGTGCCCAGACGAATACCTGTCCAAGTCAAAAACAGACCTCCACATACACTGAGCAACAGATACAACACAGCCGTAAGCGCACGATCATGAACCGTTAGGCGCACGGCATCCACGGCAAAGGTGGAAAAGGTTGTAAAGCCCCCAGTAAAGCCTGTTCCGATGGCAAGTCGCCAGCGAGGCCTGATCCGCCACGACCGCAAAGTTACCGTAAAGAACCAGCCGAGAAACAAACATCCGATCCAATTGATTAACAACACACCAAGTGGAAAATCCGCCCCTGCTGCAGGCAGCAACAATTGCACACCGTAACGGGCAGAGGTCCCAAGCGCTCCACCTGCCCCGACGAATAGCACGTCTTTCATCTTTATATCCCCTTCTTCACTCTTGCAGTATTCAGGGTGTAACCATAACAGTGGCTAAACCTTATCTTACATATTACGTATATCCGTCTACTACTATATTTTACGACTGTGAATCCCGCCACTGCTGGTTTTGTCTGATTTTCGACTCATTCCCCTGCTCAGTAGCCTGGTAAAAGGTCCGATCTGCTATCGAATCAGGCAAATATTGCTGTTTCACATAATGATTCGGATAATTGTGCGGATATTGATAGCCGACATGACCGAGCTTCTCCGAACCTTTGTAATGTGCATCGCGCAAATGCAGTGGCACCTCAGCAGATTTGATGTCGACCATAGCCGACATTGCCCGTGAAATCGCCGTATATACGGCATTCGATTTTGGGCTCTCCACGGCGAATAAAATAGCCTGTGCAATGTTCAACTTGGCCTCCGGCCAGCCGTTATTGCGATAAGCTTCAAGCGCACTCACTGCCTGCACCATCGCCTGTGGATTGGCCAGCCCAATATCCTCACTGCTTGCTGCGATGAGGCGGCGGAGAAAGGTCATCGGGTCCATGCCGAGCTTCTCTACGGCGTACAGGAACCAGAACAGCGCCGCGTCGCTGGAGCCGCGAATGCTTTTGTGAAAGGCGGACAGCACGTCATACTGCGTAGACTCGTCTGCCTTGACAATCGGGCGGCGAATGGATTCCTCCGCGACTTCCAGCGTCACGTGAATCGTGCCGTCTGTCAGCGGAGGCGTCGTGAGCGCCGCCAGTTCCAGCGCGTTCAAGGCGCGGCGGATATCGCCGTTCGCCATGGACGCGATGTGACCCAGCGCAGCTTCGTCCACCTGAAGCTGCATATAGCCGAGCCCCTTGTCCGCATCACCCAAGGCGCGGTGCATGGCTGCCAGCGAATGCTCCTGCGTCAGCGATTCGAGCTGAAACAACGTAGAGCGGCTCAGCAAGGCGCCGTTTACGTAGTGAAAAGGGTTTTCGGTTGTGGCGCCGATAAACACGATCGTACCCTTTTCCACCGCAGGCAGCAGTGCATCCTGGCGTGAGCTGTTGAAACGATGTACCTCATCGAGAAACAGGATGGTTTTTTTGCCGTACATTGATTTATTCATTTGTGCGCGGTCAATGACTTCCCTCACGTCCTTCACAGACGCTTCCACTGCATTCAGGCGGACAAATTCGCCTTGCGTGTGTTGTGAAATGATATGCGCCAGCGTCGTCTTGCCACATCCCGGCGGCCCATACAGGAGAATGGAAGAAACCTGATCTGCCTCTATAGCTCTTCGCAGCAGCTTACCCGGACCGACGACATGCTCCTGTCCAATATATTCGTCCAGCGAAGTTGGACGCAGTCGGTCAGCAAGCAACCGATTGCTTGGCGTCGAATCCTGGGAATATGAAAATAAATCCATTTCATTCACTTCCTTATAGTGATAGGAGAAAACACTCTACCCCTGCATGTCCATTTGCATCGCGTTCGCCCATGCGGTTGAAAACCCTGAAAATTCAAGCGATCTATCATCCTAAAAACGGTATGAACCGCCTTTTATTCTACCATACCCACAGACAAGTTGCAGATAGCACGATCACGGCATCGCTATATACTTCCATACCTGTAGCCTGGCAAGCAAAAGAAAGAACAGCCGGACGAAAGATGAACTTCGTGGCTGTTCTTATGCTGGTAGATTTCCCTTACTTCAACTGTTCCTGTACATAACTCGGAAGCGCACCTTCATGTAACAGCCACAGCTCATGCAGCGCACGGGTACAGCCCACATACAGCAGCTTGGCGTCCCATGCCAGCTCTCCATAATGCTCTTGGTCGGCATCCGCCACAATAACTGCGTCGAACTCCAGCCCTTTGGACAGGTACACAGGCAGAACGGACAAGCCGCCTTCATATTGCTTTTTACCGCCGTCAATCAGATTTACGTCCAGCCCAGCATGTATGAAAACCTCATGAAGTTCTACAGCCTCTTTTAAGGTACGTGTCAGCACGGATACAGTGCGATAATCCTTGGAGGAAAGCTCTTTGAGAGCGGTAAGCAAATACTGTTCACGTCCGGATGTGTCATAAGATTCGGTACGCACCGGATCGCCACTACGAAATACCGGAACTGCTGTAATGCCGCCGCGAACTCCCTGCTCCAAAATTGTATTTGCAAATTCTATAATTTCTAGGGTTGATCTGTAGCTTCGAGTCAGTGCAAAATACGCCGTATGTTCTGGCGCAAAAAGAGAGCTCATTTCCTCCCACGCATGTACGCCACGGTATTCATGAATCCCCTGCGATAAATCGCCAAGTATTGTAAAGGAATGTCCTTTTACGAACAAATCCAGCAATGCGATATGAAAAGGCGAAAAATCCTGCGCCTCATCAATGACCACATGGTCAAAACGCTGAGACGATTCTACCTCATGAATCAGCACGTGGAGATACACCAAGGCAGTCAAATCCTCTTCGCGGATCACCTGATTTCGCAGGTCCGACTGTGTAGTCTTGAAAATAGCAGCCGGCAAAGAAGCCTTCATCTCCGCAGCCGTTTCTGCGGGTAATCCTTTGGCTGCCTGAAAAAGCTGCTTGTAAAGCGTCAGTGCGTCGTATTGAGGCCATTTTTTAGCATATGCCTTTTCTCGAGTTCCTGCTTTTTTCTTACGCTCCTTGAGTGCAGCCGCCGAAGGCGACTTTTTCAGCTCCATTTCAATCCAGCGATGGACTCTTGCAAGCACTCGCTCCTTCCGCTTCGCGAGCGGATAGGGCTTGTATTCTTCATTGAACCAATTCAAAATCTCAGCTCGCGGCAGCACAGCCCCATCCCAGGGTGAAAAGTCGCCTTCCGGTACCGAGATAGGCTCCAGCCGCTCCACAAATGCCTGAAGCAGCTTCATAAAGTGAACCGAACCTTTGAATCGTCCCGGCGCCTCGTCCATAGACTTCGTCCGCAGGCTGCCGCTCTCAAACCAATAAGATAACGTTTCGGCAGGGTCCGCCAGAGGTAAATCCAGCCCCAACAAATGGAGCGCCCAGTCCGCAAATGTACTTTGCTGAATATTTCCGACCCCCAGCTCTGGAAGTACATCTGAAATATAATCGAGAAACATATGGTTCGGCGCGAAAACGACCATCTTGTCCGCCGACACTTGATCCTTGTATTGATAAAGCAAAAATGCGAGACGATGCAGCGCTACCGTCGTCTTGCCACTTCCCGCTACCCCCTGAATAACGAGGGCTGTATTTTTGGCCGCACGGATGATCTGATCCTGCTCGGCCTGAATGGTGGATACGATATCCCGTAAACGGTTATCCTTGTTCTCTCCCAAACGGTAAACGAGAAATTCATCGGAAACGGCAGGCCCATCGCTTTCACGATTGTATGTATCAGCTACCCGTTCCAGAATTCTTTTACGGATGACAACGTTGCGTTTCAGATACACCAAGCCCTCAATCGTTCCCTCGGGAGCCTCGTAGGACGCGGTTTCTTCACCACCTGTAAACGAATAAAACAAGCTGGCAATCGGCGCACGCCAATCAATCACAAGCGGATACGCCGATGTCTCTTCACGCTCCACTCCGACTTTACCGATATACAGCGGCTTACGCTGCCCTCTGCCACGCTCGTCAAAATCCATGCGTCCAAAATAAGGCTCCTGTGAGCTTTTGGCCAAAGCCTGACGTTTTTCCTCCCGCGCAGATTCCAGCACTTGCTCCGTAAAATCATGTCCGGTGTATACCGGCGTATTGCGAAGCTGTTCCAATCTCCGATCAATTTCCTCCATAGCAAGCGACAGCCTGTGCTGTTCTTCTTGATAGGCACTTTGAAACTCATTCTCCATTTCAGTTACCTCCTAAGAATATCAAGTCTCGATTTCTGTATCTTTTTCACTTGCTCGACACAAAAAAAGGAAAGTAAGCGTAACACATTTAACCACAAAAATCCAATCTTACTTCCCAATACGCTTATTTTATATACGAAAGACCTCTTATTAAAACACAAACTAATGGATTACCCAGATATGGAGCTTTGCCGCAGCAGCGTAGCGGTGATTTGAATCCGAATATTAACGATATGGTTGCTTTGATATAAAAAACACCCCTTACAGCAGTAGGTTTTACGAATTAACCTGTCTGTTGTAAGGGGAACATATCACTTTGCGGACAGCCCTTTTTCATTAAAATGGGTCGGGTAGACATAAATATTCCAACATGATTGTAACTGCCAGTAAATCAGCGGAGCCACCAGGACTAACATTTTTTTGCACAAAATCATCGTTCATTCGATGGATCATGGCGACACCTCTCTCTGACAAGATACCGCCCGCCTCTAGCACCTGCCTGGCATATTTCTGGACATAGGTTAGCATCTCCCTATCGTGTCTACCAACGACATTCGTATCTTCGTTGACAACCATCAGTTGTAACAGGGTTTGAACACAAATATCATTCACATGGTATCGTTGCGATGACCTCAACTCACGATAAACGGGCAGAGCATACTCTCGCACGGTGGGAAAGCCTGCTTCCACCTCACCACGTATGCCCATCATACCCCACTCTTTATACAACCGTTCGCCGACCGTTAAGCCTGTTGATTTTTTCAGGGATGCAAGCTCACTCGCACATAAACCTTTGGTCATCTGAGCAATGGTCTCACAAATGATTTGTTCATCCAGCCTGCTGGCAGCTGCTCTTGTCGTGTAACAATACGCAGCAGCAGCACATATAATTCCTAACGAAAAAATAAGTCCTTTATGTGTGTTCACCCCGCCTGTTGCGGCAAACATAGCCTGTTCGGCTTCCTGTCCCAAGGGGCGTAGATTCGCAAATAGTATACGGAGATCCTCTCCATGAAAGGAACTTCCCGCCTTTGCACATCTTTCAAAGTAGCCGGAAAGTGCGGCCGCACTAGACATAAACGTAAAGAAGTCCATATCCTTGTGAGCACCACGATTAAACCGATCTACCAGTCCCGGCTTTGGGCTGGCAGAGACCTCTGTTAACAGCGCAAGGACAGCTTGTTGACCAAGAGGAATGACCATACTAACAACCTTCTTCTCTGGATTTTTTAATGATGATGAACGATCATGCTCGTTTGACTACTTGATGCTTTCGCTTATAACCGTCCACCAGTGCTTTGATAGCTTCCAGCAATTCGGGAAGTGCATGTGCTCTGCTCCGTCCACAACCATGCGCAGCCTGGTCGCACAGGAGACATTTTCGCTTGCCCAAGCCAAGTTCATCTCTGGAGATTGCCCTTTCATTGAGTCCAATCACATCCAGATCCAGTAATCTTCCTAGTGGATGCCCATCTTCAATCGCAATGACCAACCTTTTCAATATTCGTGCATCTGCCTGAACGGCAACATATGCTTCTGGGCCTGTTAGCAGATCATACGCTTCACAGTGCAGCGGTGTCATTTGGTTCACCGCCAGCTGACTCATCAAGATACGATAGCCTTCATGAAAAACGTATTTACTAGTTGGAGAGGACTTCTGTGGTCCCGGGATATTGATCGTCATGCTGATCAGAGGTACCGTGTACCTGTTGATCAGTTGTCTTTGTCTATCTGCCCGGTTTTCGCGTGCCTGTAGCATTTCTTCAAGGGTGACCACCTCATACGGATACATGTTATGACATCTCCCTGATACGCCTGATGATTTCTCCAACTTTCACTGACAATAAAAACTGATAGGTCGTGTCCGGTACAAGCTGCTTCACTTTATCCATTTGACCGAGACGGATATATTTGCGGACCGCAGAGGCGCTGATTGCCTCACCTTCCCATAGCAGTCGCGGTATTTCCTCCACGTCTATTCCAACGGAAGGCAGTAATTTTTTCATGCTCGTGTTGTACCTGCGGGTCAAGACACAGCTTGGCTCCTGACCGATATACCGTTTTTGAATATTTAGCAACGGAGCTATATACTGGATAAATATTTTTAAATCTAGTGATATATGCGTACTTGCTGCCTCTTCATCATTTTTGAGGAAGTAAGAAGGAAACGTTGCGCCTGAGATAATATAGTCTTTGCCTTTGTGCAAGACCACATTGGCTAAATGTCTCACGCCTTCTTCCACTAGTCTGTATCTGACATCTGAGGGAAAAATGGATCGGTCCTCCCAGACTACAAAAAGATGTACCTTTTCCCACACCGCCGCTGCATGCTCGATTAAGTGCAGATGTCCAAGTGTGAATGGATTACAATTCATGACAATCGCAGCCGAAGGCACGGGGTCCCCCGATTCCTGCAAAAGCTCTTGCTGATACTGCCTGACACCATCCCATCGGTTTTCCAACAAAACCGCCTTGGAGGATTCCTCCACGATTGGATAAAAGCCGAGATCCTTGAAAATTTGTTTATTGACTGGTTTTGTATAAATAAACAGGTGAGCCCTTCCCCTCCTGTATTCTTCATTTACTAAATGGCTAACGATTTGTGCCGATAGCCCCTGGTCTTTATAAGCTTCATCCACAGCAATGCACTTTAGTACACTGCCTGAAAAGGAACCTGTAGCGGCAATGTTGCTGCCATCTACAATTTCCATCGTATATTCAATTTGATGGTCTATTCTAAGACCTTGGCGCTTAAGGAAGTCGCGAAGCTTTCTTTGAGCGTCTTCAGAGGTTGGATTTAAAATCTCTTCACGCAAATGTTCCATCCACATAGCCATAATGATCACCATTTTTCTGCATGGAAGTCTGAATAAGTATGAATGGCGCATCCCACACTCTGCAAGCGAAAGGATAGGATGCGCATCCTGTTTATTTGTTCTGAAAAGACAATGTCTTTATTTTCTTACAACACCGCTTTGTTCTGCGACGATT
Source organism: Paenibacillus sp. NPDC055715 (assembly GCF_053617595.1). Taxonomy (NCBI): domain Bacteria; kingdom Bacillati; phylum Bacillota; class Bacilli; order Caryophanales; family Paenibacillaceae; genus Paenibacillus; species Paenibacillus sp. NPDC055715. The sequence goes on along the minus strand of NZ_JBSHGA010000016.1, from coordinate 42,863 downwards.
TTTACTGCTTTACTAACTGCTGAGCTTATTCTTTTGTCAATCGCATCTGGAACGATATAGGTATCATCAAGCTCCTCATCTGTCACCAGATCTGCGATGCTTCTGGCTGCCGCTAATTTCATTTCCATCGTGATGTCCGTGGCTTTGGCATCAAACGCGCCTCTAAAAATACCGGGGAATGCCAGCAGGTTATTGATTTGGTTGTGAAAATCCGATCTGCCGGTCGCAACAATTCTTGCTCCGCCTTTGTGTGCTTCCTCCGGCAAAATTTCCGGAATCGGATTGGCAAGGGCAAAAATGATGCTTTCATTGCTCATGGTTTGCACCATTTCTGTTGTCATCACATCTGCAACCGATAAGCCGATAAAGATGTCCTTGCCTTTGATGACTTCTGTCAGGCTGCCTGTTTCTTTATCACGATTTGTCAGCTTGGCGATTTGCTGCTGAGGCTCATTGAGAGAGGTGTCGCCTTCGACCAAGGCACCATTCATATCGCAGAGGACTATACGCTTCGCTCCTGCAACAAGCAATAGCTTGGCGGTGGCAATCCCCGAAGCTCCTGCTCCATTGATGACGATGTGCACATCCTCTATTTTTTTGCCCACAAGTTTCAAAGCATTAAATAACCCTGCAAGCACAGCAACTGCCGTTCCATGCTGATCATCATGATAAACCGGGATGTTCAGTTTTTCTTTTAATTTGTCTTCAATATAAAAGCATTCTGGCGCCTTGATGTCTTCAAGATGAATGCCTCCAAAACCTGGGGCGATCACTTCAACCGTGCGCACAAACTCGTCTGGATCAGTGCTGTCGATACAGATGGGGAACGCATTCACCCCACCAAATTCTTTGAGCAGCAAGGCCTTGCCCTCAATGACGGGCAGCCCTGCCTCAGGACCAATATCCCCCAGACCCAGCACGGCTGTCCCATTCGTCAGAATCGCCACGGTGCTCCCTTTAATCGTGTATTCATAGGCTTTGCTCTTATCTTTGGCGATTTCCTTGCATGGCTCGGCAACGCCAGGTGTATAAGCTATCGCTAAATCCTGTTTACTTACGACCGGTACTGTCCCCGTAATCTCCAGCTTACCGTTTCTTACGCGGTGTGCCTGTAAGGCGGCTTCTTTTATACTCATAAGTTTGTTTGTACTGAGCAGCTGCTCAATACTTCCTCCTCTTGGTTTATAATTTTAGCGTCCTTGTTTCACTTGACGAATGACATCAATTACGGAACCATCACGATATTTGATCACACCCACAATTTTATCTTCCCATTGAATCGGCTCTGGTTTGCCGACAATCCGCGTAGCCTTCTCTTGCAACTCTTCGATCGTAAAGACAGGAAGCTTGGCGGCTTTCAAGCTAGCCAGGAGGTCCTGGCGGAGAGGGTTCACCGCGATGCCCTGATCGGTAACCAGTACGTCAACCGTATGACCTGGCGTGATAATGGTATTTACACGATCAAGAATAGCAGGCATTCTTCCGCGAATCAGCGGAGCGACGATGATGGATACTGCAGCGCCTGCGGCAGTGTCGCAGTGTCCGCCGGAAGCTCCGCGGATAACCCCATCGGACCCGGTAATTACGTTCACATTAAAATTCAGATCAATCTCGAGCGCACTCAGCACAACAACATCCAGTTGGTGAGCAGCGCAGCCTATATTTTCAGGGCTTGCATAATATTCCGCACAAATTTGTTGATGGAATTTGTTCTTTCTCAGCGATTCTACGGCACGCAGGTCGAAGCTCTGCACGTCCAAAAGCTTTTCAATCAATCCTTCTTCATGCAGGTCAACGATTTGTTGGGTAATACCACCCAGCGCAAAGCTTGCTTTGATATTGGCGGCAAGCATTTTTTCCCGCAGAAATCTGGTCGTTGCCAGTGCAGCACCCCCGGAGCCGGTTTGCAATGAGAATCCATCCACGAAATATCCGGATGCTTCAATCACATCTGCCGCATTTTTGGCAATTAACAGTTCCTTCGGATTCTTCGTGTAACGGGTAGCCCCTGAGACAATCCCCTTCTGATCGCCGATACGATCCACGACGACCACATAATCCACCTGGGTTTCAGGAATCGCGAATGGAGTGTTCGGATAGGAGACCAAATTGTCAGTGATCATCACAACATTGCGCGCATACTGTGCATCTACCATGGCATAACCCAGGGAGCCGCATGCCGATGGAGCTTCGTTTACACTGGAAGTTCCGTTTGCATTGCCGTATGCATCGCAAGAAGGAGCGCCCAAAAAGGCTACGTCAATCGGGCATTCCCCTGATGCAATCGCTCTTGCGCGACCACCGTGAGAGTTAATCGTCACCGGAATATCAAACAATCCGTAGGAATATGCCTGAGCCAGCTCGCCTCTAAGACCACTGGTCTCGATTCTGCGGATGACACCGTTTCGCACATGCTCTACCAACGGCGCATGAATATCCGTCAAGGAGCTGGCTGCCAGGACAAGATCACGAATACCCATTTGGGCGATTTTATCAATAACCATATTCACGATAAAGTCCCCGTTGCGGAAATGGTGATGGAACGAGATCGTCATCCCATTACGCAAGCCCGTAGCTTCAATGGCTTTCTCCATCGAATCCATGATTTTGTTTTTGGCAGGATTTCGCTGGCGGTCTTTTAACCGCTCTGTATTTTTAAATTGTCCGTAAGTCGATTTGCGATCAAAGGGAGTTATCGCATCAAGTCCCTCAATAGCTACAGGAATTTCTCTCCCAGCACCGTTTAACATAACATTCACCTTACTCTATATTTATTTTTGCCGCTTCCGCCAGATCAAGTACTCTACGTGCACGTTCTACAATCGGACGGTCAATCATTTTACCGTCGAGACTGATCACACCCGAGCCTTTTGCCTCCGCTTCGAGACTGGCTTCAATGATCCGCTTTGATTTTTTGATCTCTGCTTCTGTTGGCGTATAGATGCGATTTACAATCTCGATCTGACGTGGGTTAATAATGGATTTGCCATCAAAGCCTAGCTGTTTGATCAGCTTCACCTCGTTGGCAAAGCCCTCCTCATTATTTACATCCGAGTAGACTGTATCGACAGCAGCAATGCCAGCAGCTCTGGCTGCAAATAATATAAGGCTTCGTGCTGTCAGCAGCTCAATGCCTTCTGGCGAGCGTGTTGTCTTCAGGTCTGTGACAAAATCCTCCGCTCCAATGGCGATGCCGATAAGCCGCTTGCTGGCAACCGCAATTTGCGCCGCGTTCAATGCGCCCTTGCCACTCTCAACCGCTGCAAAAAGCTTGATTGTCCCTTGCTCCATGCCGATCTTTTGTTCAATTTCGGTAATCAATTCATCCGCCTCAATCACGTCATCGGCGGTCTCCGTTTTCGGCAATCGAATGGCAGTTGGCTTCGCTCGTACAATCGCTTCAAAATCGTCTCTGCCATACGGCGTATTGAGTGGGTTTACCCTGACCAGCACCTCGATGCCTCCGAAATCAAAGGTTTTCAAAGCCTGGTAAACCAGCAAACGTGCCGCATCTTTTTCGTATAGGGAAACGGAATCCTCAAGGTCGATCATAATCGAATCTGCCCCATAGATATGGGCGTCCCGGATCATCCCTGGGTTATTCCCTGGAACATACAACATGGTCCTTCTCAGTTTCTGCATCTATTCCGCCTCCCATGGTCGGCAGTCGCCCTCGACCACTCTGCTTACGGCTGTCATTACTCTAGCCTTAATGGCGCAATCCAGTGCGCCTTTATCATTCGCGCGGATATACGCATGCTCAATGCCCATTTCTTGTAATGTTTCGAGAATCACTTTGCGAATCTGGTTTCCAAACTGGTTCTCTACGGTACTTTTCAACTCGATTTCAATACCCTTCGTCTCGTTCGGCTCGATCGAAATCGTAATATCGCTTGATTCCAGTGTACCGGCCATGCCTACTTGCTGAATAATCAATGTCTACACCTCTTTTGCCAATTGGATGGTAGTTAATCCCCATCTTCAGGATTGCAAAACCTTATAAATCATTTGTGCCATATCTGAACCTGCTACAGGCTTACACATGTATTCATCAATGATCAATCTCTCCTTGTATGTCACCACAAGATCCTCGACGTAACCGGTAATCAGGATGATCTTCATACTTGGGTTGATTACCTTGATACGTTCAGCCAATTCCGTACCCGTCAGATAAGGCATGGCCTGATCCGTAATGACCAGATCGTAATGGTTTGGGGACTTTTCGAACCGCTGCAATGCTTCCACACTGTCTGATTCTGTCTCAACATGGAAACCATACAATTCCAGTCCTTTTCTCATCGCTTTCAATACTCGCTGTTTATCATCGACCAAAAGGATGCGCTTTTGTTCAGTAAATACAGGGTTCTTATTTATCTCTGTCTCTTTTGCTACAAACTCCGTTTTCGGCAGATACACCGTAAACGTACTACCCTTGCCCAGCTCCGAATCCACGGTAATAAATCCTTGATGTTTTTCGAGAATGCTTTGGACGATATACAATCCAAGCCCCGTACCCTCTCCTGTCGGTTTGGTTGTGAAAAAAGGATCAAAGATTTTCTGCAAGGTGTCATCACTCATCCCTCTCCCCGTATCCGAGACAGATAAAGTAACGTAATCGCTGACTTCCAGGACGTTCTCGCGGATTTTTTTTATCTCTTGCAAGGGAATGGTATCCAATATGATTTTTAGTTCGCCACCGGTTGTTTTCATTGCTTGGTAGGCATTGTTGCACAGGTTCATAATGACTTGATGAATCTGTACTTTATTTGCAAAAATTACGGCTGAATCTACCCGTTTTTTGAATACAGCATTCACTTTGGGCGAGAGGAAGGATTTTATGAGTCCCAGTGCCTCTTTGACCTGCTCTTCAACTTTGACCGGAGCGTTTTTCTTGACCTTTCCACTCTCCAGCCGGCTCAATAGCAGGATTTCCTCGATTATCAATCTTGCTTTCTCGGAAGCATCATAAATCTCACTGACGTAATCATAAATTTCTTCAGTAGGTTCTATCCTGCTAAGAAGGATTTCTGCATAGCCTCTGATGGGGGTCAGCAAATTATTGAAATCATGGGCAATTTCCCCTGATATCGTACCGATTAACTGTAGCTTCTGCGAGTGCTGCAATTGTAGGTCTTTTTTTCTCAATAGTTCGTTTTTGTTATTCAGTTCCCGCAAATACCTCGTCTCGTATTCCAGAGCCTCTTTATTTTTCTTCGTCCTCATGATGATATAAACGGCACAAGCCAACGTCAGGACGATCATTGAAAAAATCTCAATGGTTTTAATTTTATTTTTTTCAATCGGTTCTCTCACATCATCGTAGTTCATGGCGGCGGCTACCACCCAAAACGAATCACCGAGATGAAAACGGGAAAATGCCTCGATCTTTTTCGTCTTGGTATAGAATTCGTCACCCCACCAGTACGAATCGTAGAAAGCTGAGCCTTGTTCCTGGGTAAGCTGCATTTTGAACAGTTTCTCCAGGTCGCGGTAATCAAGTCCCGGGTATTTGGCCTTAATCGCTGAGAGCGATAACCCGATATTTGCTTCGCTCGGGTGCATGAGATAGTAGCCTTGCTGATCCTTGACATGGATATAACCCTTGGTCCCCACACGAATCGGCTTCAACAGCTTCTCATACACAGCGTTTAGATTTACCACACTGATGAGCGCACCTTGAAATTTCCCATCGAGATAAACAGGCTGAAACAGATGCACAATGTAATTACCTTTATTTTCTATCTTAGCGCTTGCAATGAATGGTTTTTTTTCTCGCAGCACCCTTTGTATATCATTCTTGATTAATTCATAGGCTTTAATCGTATCCGTATGATTGCGCTTGGGAAAAGTGTGTACTATTTTCCCCTCCAGGTTTACCTGGCTAACCCGATAGATGCTATCTTTTTTGGCGGCATAATAAGCAGACAGGTTTTCGTCAATCACGGCTTCATTCTTATTTGCTATGGCGAGCGACATCTGCCGGTTGCCCGTCAATATTTGCAGCGTGTGCATTTGCTCATCGAAAAAGGATTCAATTGACGTGCTGTTTAGCTTGGCAATCGTTAGCAATTGCTGCTGCTGCTGTTCAATTACGGTACGTTCTCCGTCCATATACGAGCCGTAGGCCATCCACAGCAGAACTAGAAAAGAAATCGGAAGCGCTAGCATCGTGATGAATGAAAAATGGCTTCGAAAATGAAACAGTATCTCTCTTTGAAATCTCATCCTGTTTTATCATCTCCATCGAGCTACTAGCCCATGAGTCCCTAGTGCTAGGCTAGTTCGCTTCCGATTATATCAGCTATTCACGTTCGTCTACTAAATAGTGTCTCAAGACAACTTCATTGTAATGACAAGATCTTAAAGTATCCTGTCAAATTATTAATTTTTTTTAAGGTTTCACTCCCTTAGTGTGTAATATATCGCAGCAGGAAAATAGCAAGTGTTACCGTTGCTGCACCACCGAGACGTGTGGATACCTGGGCAAATGGCATGAGTCCCATTCTATCGGCTGCAGAAAGGATCGCAACATCCCCTGTTCCACCTTGACTGCATCGAGTAGAAGTAATAATCGCGGCTTCAATCGGATACATTTTCATCCACTTACCAGCAAAATATCCACCCACAACCACGGTTAATACAGTTACAAAAATGGTGATGAAATAAGTAGGGCTAATTACAGAAATCAGTGCCTCCCATGGTGTTTTAGCAACACCTACTGCAAGCAGGAGCGGGTACGTTACGGCGATCACAAAGAAACGTTGCATCTGTTGCGCTCCGTCTTCAAGGAATTTGGGCAACCAACCAAAATATTTGGCCAGGAATGCCGCAAAGAGCATGACGATCGGACCAGGCAGACCAACAAACTCAGCGGCTAAGGTGCCTAACATGAAGAATCCGATAGCTAAAATGGCTCCGGCAGCCATTTGGTAAAGATCAAGCGGCTTTTTGTTTTTATCCTCTGCAAGTCCCAAAACATCGCTATCCCCTGTTTTGAGCAGCGTGCCGTTACCGGTAAGTTCCGGTTTTTTATCCCCCAGTTTTTTCAACAAGCCGGACAGGATAATAGCACACAAGCTACCCAACATGACCGCAGGAATAACCATGGCAAATTGTTCACCCTGGGTCGAACCTAAAATTTGGCTGTAGCCGATAGAGAGTGGAATCGCACCTTCACCAACGCCTCCCGCCATGATAGGAACAAGAATGTAAAACAAGGTATCATACGCGGAGATTCCCAAAGCCACACCTGTAAGCAAACCGACGCCTGTTCCGAGAATGGACCCGATCGTCAAAGGGACAGCCAATCGAACGACCGCTTTTATCATCAGTTCCCGGTTCATACCAAGGATACTGCCAGCGATAACAATTGCGATGTACACATACAGGAAATTGGTATTATCCATAAAGTCAGTAACGGAATCAATGGCTGACTGCGGGAGAAGATGAGCATACACCATGTAAGAAGGAACGAACGTTGCCATAATTGCAGCGCCGCCGATATCCTTCAGAATAGGAATACGCTTTCCAATTTCCGCTAGAATAAAACCATACAATACCATGACAGATACAGCCCCAGGCATATCACTATCGAGCTTTCCGGAGTTCATCAGCAAGTAGACAACAGCCATAAACGGGATGTAAAGGCCTACAGGAATGACACCTCCAATCTTGTAATTTAACACCTTTTTCCATTTGGAATTTGTTCGTGGCTGTAGCTTAAGCTCTGCGGCTTCTTGTAGATTATTAGTGACCACTTGATCGCCTCCTTGAGATCAATCTGCGTTTTATCCTCGAATCAATCGCTAACCCAGGTATTTACAAGATTTGTAGTAGAACGCTTTTTCACTCATTGGATGATTCGAGATAACTATATTGTAAAAAGCAAATCTTAAAGTATCCTGATTAATCCTTAAATGTTTTTAAGAACCATGCGATAAAATTATGTCAGCGTTTTCAATACAAAAAAACTACAGTTGACTCATTTACTAAAACAGCTTGTTCAGTATTTTCATAATTTTAGAGAAATAATTAGTCGTAGAAAAAAAGCCCCCCGAGTCCATCGGCGTGCTTTCAAGAGAACGTATACAATTGGATAGAATTATATAGTTAATCTATCTTTCAACGGAAAAACGATATCCGATTCCCCAGACGGTTTTGATATATTTCGGATTAGTCGGATTTTCCTCAATTTTGGTCCGCAGATGTCTGATATAGACCATAATCGTATTATTATCGACAACCGTATCTTTCCAGATGTTTTGATATAGCTGTTCTTTCGAAAAGACCTGATTAGGATGCTCCATAAAAAATTTCATGAGTTGTAATTCTTTTGATGACAACGCAATTTCCTGATTATTTTTATGAAACGTATAGGTATGATGATTGAATAGAAATGGTCCCAATGCAATGCGTGAGGCTTGTTGTTTTGATTCCTGCAGCTGGCGATATCTTTTAATCTGGTTCTTTACCTGAGCACAAAGCACAGGAGGACTAAATGGCTTGGTAATATAGGCATCTGCCCCAAGTCCAAGTCCAATGATCTGATCTGTGTCTTCTTTTTTCCCGCTCAGAAAAATGATCGGCGTATGGATGCCCATATTGCGCGTTTGACCAAGCACATCATAGCCATCAATATTTTCCATCATAATGTCCAGGATGACGAGATCGAACGGCTCCTCGCTAATCATCCGCATGGCTTCCATGCCGTTTTCAGCCTGAAGCACAACCATTCCGTCGCCTTCAAGAACCGTTTTAATCAATTTTCTGATTGCGTTCTCATCATCAACAACTAATACTCTCGGTTTGCTCATTCTTGACCCCATTCCTTTCTAAAAGTCCTCCTACAAAAGCCCTTTTTAACAATACAAAAAAACATCACTTTTTAGTCTAGCATCATTTTAGCCAACTCTATATGTTGTATGTCATATAGCCTCAAAAAAACTAATTCCTTGTTAAATATCTTATTAAAACCTTTTCATTAATATTTTGGAAAAATAAATCCGTCCCACTTGTTGTTGTGAGGGGAGCATCTACGCCTGTTTTCATCTTATGTATGGACCTTTACCGTAGCAGCGGAGCGGGTGATTTGAATCCAGAGAAGCGGAGCGTTCGCCTTTGCCTCTGAATTCCCCCCCTGCTCTTATTTACAATCAAGGGGATTTCAGAGGCAACAGCGATCGGAGGATCAAATCACACGCGAAGCAGCCTCTAATGCTCCATACTCCTCTCCCCCATCTCCACAAACTGCTTTTGAGCCAGCTCGCGGTATACCTGGTGGGACTCTATTAACTCGGCATGAGTCCCTGCACCTGTCACCTTGCCCTTGTCCAACACAATAATCTGATCGGAGTGAACGACCGTAGACAAACGGTGAGCGATAACAATCGTCGTTCGTCCCTCCATCAAATTCGCCAGCGCCTTTTGTACCTCATGCTCGGATGAACTGTCCAAACTGGAGGTAGCCTCATCCAGCATGAGAATGTCGGGGCTGCGAAGAAGCGCACGCGCAATGGCAATCCGTTGACGCTGCCCGCCGGACAGCTTCATTCCTCGTTCCCCTACTTCAGTGTCATAGCCTTGAGGCAAATCCATAATAAACGTGTCCGCATATGCCATCCTGGCTGCTTGTCTTACTTCTTCCAAATCAGCTTCCCGTCCCAATCCATACGTGATATTATCTCTGACTGTTCCGGACATCATTGAGCTTTCCTGCGACACATAACCGATTTTGGAGCGCCAGGAGGATAATGTATATGACGATATCGGATCATCTCCATAACAGATTTCTCCGGTATTTGGTACATAAAAGCGCTCCAACAATGAAAACAAGGTCGATTTTCCACTCCCGCTCGGACCTACAAATGCTGTCGTACGGTTAGCTGGAATGACCAAATTTGCGCTATGAAGAACCTCTTCCCCTTCGGTATAGGAAAAAGCAACATCATGCAGCACAATATCCCTGCTCTCTTTTGCCGCTTCCAGCTTCAATTCCAATGGCTCCTCTTCATGATCCAAAATACTCTGAATCCGCTCAGTAGCTCCAACCACCTTTTGCAAACGTGAGTACAAGGTCGTGAATTGGGCCATCGGTGTAATTACCTGAAACAGTAGCAAAATAAAAGCCACTAAATCCCCGGCAGTCAGCATACCCGATGCTACTCGTACGCCACCTACACCCAAAATAATGACCAGTACTGCGGTTAGCAGAAAGGTAGAAATAGGACCTACAAGGGCCAAAATGCGGGATTCCTGTAGGCCAAAGCGGAACATCCGGTAGATGCGATCCTCCCCGGCCTTGGCTTCTCTGCTTTCCGTTCCGTAAGCCTTCACCAGCCTAATTTCACCTATAACCTGGCTCAGCACGGAGGTCAGATCTGCCATCTCGTCCTGCTGCTTTTTGGAGATGCGATACATTTTCCGCCCTACAGGAAACAAAATAAGAGCAGTTAGCGGAACAATCGTCAGAATAATGAGCGTCATAACCCAATCCAGATAAAATAACAGCGCAATACCGCCAATAATTGCAATCACATTAGAAATCAGATTGACAAGATACTCTGTAATAAGGTTCATAATCAGGCTTGTATCATTGGTGACACGACTCATCGTATCTCCTGACCGATTTCGGTCAAAGTACGGGATGGGGAGAGACAAAATTTTATGCCATAAGCGTTTGCGCAAATTAGCCACAATTTTGTGCCCCGCATAGTTCAGCATATAAATAGAAACCGCCGACGCCACAGCTTGAAGCACAAAAGCCCCAAGTAAACCAAAAATGACCATACGATTCAGTGAAGAAAAGGTCAAGCCGTCGATCAATCCCTTGGTCATCAGCGGTACAATTAAACCGGCAACTGTCTGAACGAGGGTCAGAATCATGGCAATGATGAGAATGGCCTTGGGTGGGTGTGCACTCGCAATTAATTTGATAAACCGACCCATGCCGGCCTTATTGGGTCTTTTAGTCGACTTTTCCTGCTTCCAGTCCTGTTGCTCATCTTGCTGTAAATGATGCTCATTTTCCATAAACCATCAACCTCGCTTCCGAATCTGACCATGCTTGTCCAAACAACAACACCCGCGCTCTGCGCGGGTATGAACAGTACATCCTATCTTCGATTTTACTATACCAATGAATGAAGCACAAAGTTAGCTACAAACAGTACAGAAATGATATACAGAGCGACAGGCACTTCCTTGCCGCGTCCTGCTGCCAGCTTGGCAACAGGGTATGCAATAAAACCAAATGCCATCCCATCTACAATGCTGTAAGTAAAAGGCATCATCACCATGATCAGAAATGCAGGAAACGCCTCGGTAAAATCACCAAAATCCATCTCACGTACATTTTGCACCATCAGCCCGCCAATAATGATTAACACGGGAGCAATCGCGCTATCAGGAATATAAGCCAGCAGCGGAATACAGAAGAACGTGGCCCCGAATAATATAGCAGTTACTAGCGGTGTTACGCCCGAACGTCCCCCTGCTGCAATACCCGCTGTCGATTCCGCCGCAGCTACCGCCGGACTGCTGCCTAAAATACCGGCAAAAATATTGGTCACCGCCAATACACGCAAGCTATTCTTAAAGGTGTCCGGTCTTCCAATCATGTTGGTCTGCGCAGTAATCATACCAATATTCTCAAATAGCACAATAAGCAGCAAAAGAAAAACAGCGATCCAGAAGGCAACCGAAGCGATACCTGAAAAGGACAGCTCTCCAAACAATTGCCCATACTGCCGCACGGTTTCAGACGTTCGCACCGTATTTGTCGGCTCTACAGCTCCCAGCACGTAAGCCAGCCCCGTTCCTGCCAAAATACTGATCAGCAGCCCTCCTTGAACGTTACGGACAAACAACACAATAGCGAGCAGCAACGTTACACAAGCCGTGATCACCTTAGGGTCATTAAAATGACCGATGGCCACAAAGGTCGTTTGATGAGCAATCACGATACCGCTTTTTTGCAATCCGATAAAGGTTAAAAACAAACCAATTCCTACCGTAATTCCGTGCTGTAAATTGTGGGGTATTTCCTGGCTAATCAGCTTGTACAAAGATGTAAAAGCTACAACAGCGAATAAAAGCCCTGTGACGGTGACCACCATCAATGCTTCCTGCCAGCTCAGCTTCATCGAATGTACGAGCGTATAAGTGAAAAACGCATTAATCCCCATCCCTGGTACAACAACCATTGGGGACTTTCCGCCAAAGGCCATCAGCAGGCAGCCGATAATCGACGTGAGCAGTGTACCCAGCATCGCCCCTTGCAGGGGAATTCCGGCATCTGCCAAAATGGTCGCATTGACCATCACAATATATACAACAGAAAAATAGGAAATGGCACCAGCAGCCACTTCCTTTTTCCAATGATGCTCGGGTTTGAACCCGAGGCTTCTGGACCATAGTCCACCCTTCATACCCAAACCCTCCAGCAAGTTGTTCGATCTGTTCACAGTAAAGCTGCGCTTTTATAAAAAAACAAAAAGAGCTGTAGCCGACTGTGACACAGTTGATGTGACGCACAGAGCTACAGGTCTTAAAATAACTGCATACCGCTACAGAGCTACAAATTACTACCTACTATTTCAGACTTACACGCCAGCGTTGCTTAACAAATCCTTGACAGCCACACTGACCATGATCAATCCTGCCACGGGAGGTACAAAAGCATTACTCGCAGGCGGCTGCTTCGCCTTCCGGATTTCGGGTGCATTCGCAGGTACGATTTTTTTCGTAATCTCTTCACGCGGCTTCATCGGTTCCTCATCCGAAAATACGACCTTGACGCCTTTTGTAATGCCTTCCTTACGTAGCTTAGTGCGGATCACACGAGCAATCGGGTCCATTTTCGTCTGGGAGATATCCGCCACCTGAAAACGGCTTGGGTCCATTTTATTGGCAGCGCCCATACTGGAGATCATCGGAACCCCCCGTTTCAGACATTCCTTGATCAAATGAATTTTGTAAATAATCGTATCCGAGGCATCCAGCACATAATCCAGATCGTACTTGAACAGCTCCTCATACGTTTCTTCCGTATAAAACATGTTCAGTGCAATCGCTTTACATTCAGGATTAATCAGCTTTACACGCTCTACCATCAGATCAGCCTTTTTTTGGCCAACCGTTGTCGTCAGCGCATGAATCTGTCGGTTAATATTGGTAATATCTACGACGTCCTTATCAATCAAAATGATGCGTCCAACACCCGTCCGCGCCAGCGCTTCTACCGCAATGGAGCCGACACCGCCGATACCCAGCACAGCTACCGTGCTATTTTTCATAACCTCCAGACCCTCAGTCCCGATGGACAGCTCTGTTCGTGAAAATTGATGCAGCATATGGTATATATCCTCCCTCACTGATTTAGACACTATGCTTGAACTCCGTGCATACAAACCACGAACCCATCATCCATAAGAGGGTAACGGGTTCATGGCATTTTATAAACTATTCACAGGCCCATGCAGGACACTTGTAAAATCAAGCATTCGTCTTAAGCTTTAGGAGCAACTGGTTTCGGAGCAAGACGGATATGAAGCTGCTCCAATTGAGCCTGATCCACTTCGGACGGTGCATCCATCAGCAGGTCGGTCGCATTGGCTGTTTTCGGGAATGCAATGGTTTCACGTAGGTTTGTACGACCTGCAAGCAGCATCACAAGACGGTCAAAACCGAAGGCAATACCACCATGTGGAGGCGTACCATATTCAAACGCATCCAACAGGTAGCCGAATTTTTCATTAGCTACTTCCGGCGACAGGCTGAGAGCTTTGAACATTTTCTCCTGAACATCACGTTTGTAAATCCGCATCGAGCCGCCGCCCACTTCGTAGCCGTTCAGCACGATATCGTAGGCTTGGGCACGAATTTGACCCGGATCTGTTTCGAACAGGGCAAGGTCTTCGTCCTTAGGACGAGTGAACGGATGGTGTTCTGCTACATAACGTTTTTGTTCTTCATCGTAGCCAAGCAGCGGGAAGTCTACAACCCATGCAAATTTGTATACATTGTCGTCGATTAGACCCAGTTGACGGCCAATTCTCAGACGAAGCGCGCCCAATACATCAGCAACTACTTTTTTAGTATCCGCAGAGAAGAGCAGCAAGTCGCCTTCTTCGGCTCCCGTACGCTCTCTCAGAGCTTCGATTTCTTCCGGTGTAAAGAATTTAACGATAGGCCCCTTGAATTCGCCTTCTTTCACTTGAATCCAAGCTAGACCTTTGGCACCGTAACGTGCAGCATACGTACCCAGATCGTCAATATCCTTGCGGCTCCATGTGCCACAACCCTTAGCATTGAGAACTTTAACCTCGCCGCCTTTTTCAATTACGGAAGCAAATACCTTCACGCCGCTGCTTGCCACGATATCATTGGCATGAATCAACTCAAGGCCGAAACGCAGATCCGGCTTGTCAGAACCGTATTTGTCCATCGCATCGGCATGTGTAATCCGTTGGAACGGAGTTTCCAGTTCTACACCAACCGTCTCTCTGAACAGCTTCACCATCATTTGCTCCATCATTGACAGCAAGTCATCCTGTTGCATGAAGGAGGTCTCAATGTCGACCTGTGTAAATTCAGGCTGGCGGTCGGCACGCAAATCTTCATCGCGGAAACAACGTGCAATTTGGTAGTAGCGTTCTACCCCACCCACCATCAGCAATTGCTTGTAAAGTTGTGGCGATTGCGGCAAAGCGAAAAACTCACCATCATGCACACGGCTTGGCACCAAATAGTCACGCGCACCCTCCGGCGAGCTTTTCGTCAAAATTGGTGTTTCCACCTCGAGGAAATCTTCACCGTCCAGGAAGTCACGGAATACTTTTGCTGCTTTGGAACGCAGTTTCAACGTCTGATGCATTTCCGGACGACGCAGGTCTAGATAACGGTATTTCAAACGCAGCGACTCATCCACTTCGATGCCATCCTCAATAAAGAATGGAGGTGTTTTGGCTGCATTCAATACTTCAATTTCCGTAATACGTACTTCAATTTCACCTGTAGGCAGGTTCGCGTTAATGGTTTCTGCATCACGCTTGACCACTGTACCCGTAACCTCCAGAACGTACTCACTACGAACACGGTCCGCGATTTGCAGGGCGTCGCCGGAATATGCCGGGTTAAACACGATTTGCACAATCCCGCTGCGGTCACGCAGGTCGATAAAAAGTACGCCTCCCAGGTCACGACGGGTTTGTACCCAACCGTTCAATGTAACTGTTTCTCCGATATGCGCATGGGTTAATGCGCCGCATTGATGACTCCTCTTCATAATACACACTCCTGTTTAGTTTTAGTAATTGGTGCTATCTGACCAGCCAAAGGAAGTTCCACCCGACTGAATGTTACTCGGTGACTTCAATACATATTTGTTGTCTTTCGTGCTTACTGCATCACAAGTGATAATAAAAGATGGTCTGGGTTTTAACCCAGCTCTTCCACCAGTTGATCCAACTTGACGGTTCGCTGCTCGCCAGTTTCCATGTTTTTCAGTGCAATTTCACCGCGTATCAGCTCATCCTCGCCCAAAATCGCAGTAAAGCGTGCTTTAAAGCGATCTGCTGATTTCATCTGTGCCTTCATTTTGCGACCCAGATAATCTCGCTCTGCGGAAAATCCGGCTTGACGCAGCTTGAATAGCTGTCTGGTCACTTCCGTTTCTGCCGCTTCACCCAGCGCCACCATATAGACATCCAGCGGCTTGGCTTCGTTCAATTCGACGCCCTGATGCTCCAAGATTAGCTGAATTCGCTCCAGTCCGATACCGAAGCCAATACCCGGCTGATCCGGTCCGCCCAGATCGCCAACCAATCCGTTGTAGCGTCCGCCTCCACCGATGGTGTCAATGGCTCCAATCCCTTCGGCTTTGAATTCGAACGCGGTCAGCGTATAGTAATCCAGCCCCCGTACCAAGCGCGGGTTGACTGTATATTCCACACCCATAGCGTCCAAATTTTGCTTGACCTTCTCAAAGTGTGTGCTGGATTCCTCGTCCAAGCTATCCAAAATGGAAGGCGCACCGCCAAATTTGTCCTGGTCATCCTTGCTATCCAGCACTCGCAACGGGTTACGCTCAATACGCGCTTGGCTCTCCTTAGTCAACGTATCCTTGATCGGCAGCAGGAAGTCCACCAAATGCTGGCGGTAGGCTGCACGACTGGCTGCATTGCCGACTGAGTTAATTTCCACCTTTACCCCTTTCAGGCCCAGCTCACGGCAGAACTGATACCCGAAAGCGATCACCTCTGCGTCCAGTGCAGGATCTACCGCACCTAAAGCTTCAATACCAAATTGGTGGAACTGGCGCTGACGTCCAGCCTGCGGGCGCTCATAACGGAACATTGGACCGATATAATACAGCTTCGTTACATCCGGCTCCCCGTATAGCTTGTTCTCCACATAGGAGCGAACCACGCCTGCTGTCCCTTCCGGACGTAAAGTCATACTGCGCTTCCCTTTATCCTCAAAAGTGTACATTTCCTTTTCCACCACATCCGTCGTTTCACCCACACCTCGAACGAATAAATTCGTTTGCTCAAACATCGGTGTACGGATTTCACGATAATTAAAGCGGCGGCTAATTTCACGGGCTTTTTGCTCGACAACTTGCCATCTTTCTACATTGCCCGGCAGCAAGTCCTGCGTTCCCGTCGGTTTTTGAAAGGCCATTAACATATCCCCCCGTCTGTGTATTTCTTGTTTCAATATAAAACAAAAAATCCCCCGCCCTGTTAGATTAACAGGGACGAGAGATTGTCGTTTACAAATCACCCGTGGTACCACCCACATTCCGGAGTTTGCCCGGACAACCAGCGTAAAAAACGCTCAGTGCCCGTCAGCATTGCGCTGACTCCGCTCATACGTATAACGCCCGTAACGCGCAGTACGGCTATTATGCAGGACCATCCACTGCTCAGTACAGTTACATGTACTCTAAGGGTGGATTCCTCAATTGTTTGCCGTATGTTCTCGGGGAGGTCATTCGTCCGATCATCAAGGGAATTCTTACAGCCTGGAAATTCCTCTCTGTGCTTGTGGATTCGGAGTACTTGGTCCCGTCATCAAATCATTTTTCATTATTTTATGATTTTAATGAACCGCTTCGACAAAGTCAAGACATTCCCCCGTAATAAGACAAATAAGTCCTATAAAAAGAAAATAACCTGCGAAAACGGTCCGCAGGTTTCAAAAGATATATCAAAAGGGGGTCATGTCGTTATTATAAACAACAAATATTAAGGAATGATGTTTCGAATGTTACAATTGTATTACAGCTCCTCTATAGCAAACTAAATTCCTCAAGTATGGATAAACTTGCGATGATCTTCAGCTTGAATCCAGTTGTGCCACATATTCACGATTTGAACGAAGCTTATGAACAGCCTCCTCATAATCGGCATCATTTACCTTCGCGGACAATACATACCGCAATTCATCCTAATCACCGTTAATATAGACGTTCTGAAGCAGACCTGCGTCGTGGTTTGTTGTCCCGTTCCGCCTCGTTCTTCGGGCTGAGCCACGGTTTACCTCACCATCCTCCACGTCAGGTAGAATATTCTCACCATAAGCGCCAGAGGGATCAACACAGCGTTTCCCGGCCAAGCGTATCATCCAACGCACCTACTTCCAAATCTTCCGTTCCATAGGCTTGGAGCGAAGCTCTGGCTCCCTCAGCATCATCCTCTGTGCAAAAATAAGCTTGAATCTGCTTTGCCATATCAAATCCTCCTCAAATGGGAATTGTACAGGCATAAATTTACAGCAGTACTCACAATGATAGCGCCAATCGTTTTCTTTGTCTCGTTAATTTCAGTCACGAATTTTAGAACATTTGCATCCAGACGCAGATTTTCCGGGGATGATCCGTCGGGAATAACGACCGCAGCGTAATGTCCGGCCTTCTTCAATTCATCGTTCGGTACTTGCATTTCAGAATCCTCAAATTGGTCAGCCAACAAAGATGCAATTTTACTCATAATCGTTCAGATCTCCTTTCGGTTATCCCCAAGATGGTTTTAAATTAAGTTTGTGACAAATTTCCGTTTGTCTACCACGCTTTGTATACCCGCTTGATCTGGTTTTATAACATTCGAAGCAGGGAAAAAGAAAAAGGAGCCTCTCGGCTCCTTCCCTACCTGCGCGGCAAAGCACCGCGTCCCGGCTTGTCCATGGCTACTGCAACATGCTGCAATAACGTATCAGCGTCACAGGTGAGGCTGATCGCCTCTTGAATGCTACCGGGAAAAAACAGCGCAGCGCTTCGATAACCGTCTACTTTTGGGGTTTGACGCATGGCTTCGTCTCTCCTGTCAACCTTAAGGCTATCCGCCTGGCTAATCACCAGCCGGGATGACATTATCGTCCCCCTGAACGGTCATTTTATGCTACTCAGCTTCACCTACGACCGTTCGCTATCCAGAATCAGCGTCACTGGCCCCCAGTTCGTCAATGACACATCCATCATAGCCCCGAAAATCCCCGTCTCGACCTCCAGGCCCTTTGCTCGCAGTTGACTGTTGAAAAAATCATACAGTTTCTCTGCTTCCTCAGGCTTGGCAGCTCCCATAAAGTTGGGTCTTCTCCCCTTACGACAGTCGCCATACAACGTAAACTGAGAGACAGACAAAATGGCCCCGCCGACATCCAGCACACTGTCGTTCATTTTACCTTCAACATTCTCAAATATACGTAATCCCGCTGTTTTGTCCGCCAAATAAACGGCATCAGCCGCCGTATCTCCCTGACCAATACCAACCAGCAGCATTAATCCGGTTCCGATCTTGCCGACCACCTTTTGATTAGCCGTTACCTGAGCGTCTTTACAGCGTTGAATAATAATCTTCATCGCCTGTTCGCTGTCTCCTTTATCCTTGCCCTGTAAAAGCCACCTATGTGCGGGTCACGTCTCTTTTAGCGACATAACGGGTCTTTACACCTAAACTGCGTTACAAAGGCTGTAAACCTATTTTCACGTCCACAAGGGTTATTGCATAATCCGGTGAACAGTGTATACATCTTTCACCCGTTTGATCCGCTCTACAACAGAATGTAAATGATCCGTATTGCGAATGAGTATCGTAATGTGAATCATCGCCATTTTATTTTTATCCGTACGGCCTGTAACGGCTGAGAAGCCGGTTTTATTTTCCGAAATAGCCTGAAGCACCTCGTTCAACAAGCCGTTACGATCATGTCCCGTAATCTCAATATCAACGCTGTAATTCACTTCTGCGGCTTCTTCCCACTCAACCTCAATCACACGCGCCTGATCTTCGCCCGTACCCGAAGGGATATTAGGACAATCCGTGCGGTGAACAGATACCCCGCGTCCACGTGTTACATAACCGATAATGTCGTCTCCCGGCACAGGATTACAACATCGTGCAAAACGTACGAGCAAATTGTCGACGCCTCTGACACTGACACCATTGGTCGGTGTTTTTTTCCGTTCGCCCTGCGGTTTATATTCCTTGACCTCGGTCGTCAACTCGATCAGCCGTGCCTCTTCTTGCTCCCGGCGCAACTTCTCTGTCAGACGTGTACAGACCTGCGCTGCTGTAATACCACCGAAGCCGATGGCAGACAGCATATCCTCGATATCGTTAAAAGAAAACTTCTGCGCAACTTCCTGAAGCTTGTCGTCGCTCATCCACACCGAAGGCTCTATATCGCGTTTTCTCAGCTCGCGTTCCAGATTCTCACGGCCTTTTTCGACATTTTCCTCACGCTTTTCCTTCTTGAACCATTGCTTGATTTTACTGCGCGCGTGAGAGGACTGAGCAATTTTGAGCCAGTCCTGACTAGGTCCATAAGAATGCTTGGACGTCATAATTTCGACGATATCGCCGGTTTTAAGTCGATAGTCTAGCGGCACAATTCTTCCGTTTACCTTGGAGCCGATTGTGCGGTTTCCGACTTCAGTATGGATACGGTAAGCAAAGTCCAGCGGAACCGATCCGGCTGGCAGCTCAATAACCTCTCCTTTTGGCGTAAATACAAAAACAAGGTCGGAGAAAAAGTCCATTTTGAGCGATTCCACAAATTCCGACGCGTCCTTCGCCTCATTTTGCAGCTCCAGAATTTCGCGAAAAAACGTGATTTTGTCCTCAAAATTGATATTATTCGATCCGTTACCTTCTTTGTAGGCCCAGTGGGCCGCGATCCCGAATTCAGCAGTACGATGCATATCGACCGTGCGAATCTGTACCTCGGTTGGTTCGCCGTTCGGACCAACTACTGTCGTATGAAGGGACTGGTACATGTTGGCCTTGGGCATGGCGATGTAGTCTTTAAACCGCCCCGGCATCGGCTTCCACAATGTATGGATAATACCCAGTGTGGCATAGCAGTCCTTAATGTTATCCACAATAATCCGAATCGCCAGCAAATCATATATTTCATTGAATTGCTTGTTTTTCGTCGTCATTTTTTTAAACACACTGTAAATATGCTTGGGACGTCCGGATAGATCGGCCTGAATACCCATCTCTACCAGCTTCTCAGCGATGCATTCTATAACGTTATCTATAAACTGCTCCCGCTCTGCCCGCTTCTTATGCATCAAATTGGCGATGCGATAATATTGCTGAGGATTCAAATAGCGCAGAGCAATATCTTCCATTTCCCATCTAATCGCGGAAATACCTAGTCTGTTCGCAATCGGACAGAAAATTTCCAGCGTTTCATAAGCAATCCGGCGCTGGCTTTCCTCGGACTGGTATTTCAAGGTGCGCATGTTATGCAGACGATCCGCCAACTTGATGACAATGACGCGAATGTCCTGTGCCATGGCGATAAACATTTTTCGATAATTTTCGTTCTGTTGTTCTTCCTTGGAACGGAACTGGATACGCTCCAGCTTCGTAAGACCATCGACAAGCATCGCACATGTATCGCCAAAATGCTCGCGAATCTGCGTCAAAGACACCGTCGTATCCTCCACAACGTCATGTAAAAGAGCGGCGATAATGGAGATGGTATCCATCTGCATATTAACGACGATTTCAGCAACCGCAAGCGGATGCAGAATATAAGGTTCACCGGACTTGCGAGTCTGGCCTGAATGGGCCTGCTCGGCAAAATCGTAGGCTTCCCTGATGCGGATAAGATCTGCTTCTCTGGTATAGCCGTCGGCCTTTTTAAGTAATTGCTCTATCCCCATTCTGCTCTATTCCGTGTCCTTTCTATGCAAAATGGAACCCGCCGATCAATGTCGCGCAAAGGTTCCCTTTTAAAAGTGATTTCCTATAATTATGACGGTTACCACGTCACACGTCAACTATTACAGGTTTGGCATTGTCGTGTCATTCCGACACATATAGGTCAATGAAATCAGGATTGTTGGCGAAATGAAACGAATCATATTGAAAAGAATACGAAAAGTAATTATTGTATATAAGAATAATTGAAAGAACTAAGGAGTGAACTGCGCTGCAACGCGAAATTCAAGTTAATGAAAAGCTTCCGGCAGGACCCGGGATCCTGCTCAGCGTACAGCATTTGTTTGCCATGTTTGGCAGTACCGTGCTGGTACCGAATATCTTCGGTGTCGATCCCGGCATGATTTTGCTAATGAACGGAATTGGCACATTGCTGTACATCTGGATCTGCCGTGGCAAAATTCCCGCCTATCTCGGCTCCAGCTTCGCTTTTATCGCTCCAGTTAGTCTCGTACTTAAAAATAACCCTGGTGGCAATGGCTATGCCATGGCCCTCGGCGCTTTCATTGTTACAGGTATTATTTTCTGCCTCGTTGCGCTGGTGATCAAATATGCCGGAACCCGGTGGCTGGACGTTGTATTCCCACCGGCTGTCATGGGCTCCATCGTGGCACTAATTGGTCTTGAATTGGTTCCTGTTGCAGCAGGCATGGCAGGCATTATCAATGCTGATCCCACCAAAGCCTGGACCCCAGATCCCAAAACCATTACCCTTTCCCTTGTTACACTAGGTGTCACTGTTCTGGGAGCCGTGCTATTTCGCGGGTTTGCCAAAATTATTCATATTCTGATTGGTATCGTGGTGGGGTATGTACTCGCTTATTTTATGGGTATGGTAAACAAGCAAGCAATTGCGGATGCTCCTTTTTTCGGACATCCTGCAATCACCACTCCAGTATTTAACACCTCGGCTATGCTGACGATTCTTCCAGTCGCTCTGGTCGTTATCGTGGAGCATATCGGGCATTTGCTTGTGACTAGCAACATTGTCGGACGCGAGCTGTCCAAAGATCCCGGCCTGCATCGTTCGCTGCTGGGTAACGGTATCTCCACTATCTTTTCTGGTTTTGTCGGCTCGACGCCCAATACAACCTATGGTGAAAATATCGGTGTCATGGCATTAACGAAAGTGTACTCTGTATGGGTCATTGGCGGAGCCGCGGTCATTGCCATCCTGCTGTCCTTCTCAGGTACCTTCTCGGCGATTGTTTCCAATATTCCGGCTCCGGTCATGGGCGGCGTATCCTTGCTGTTGTTCGGTGTCATCGCTGCCTCCGGTCTGAGAATCTTCGTGGAGCAAAAAGTTGATTTCGCCAAGCCGACTAACATGCTGCTTGCTACGGTCGTACTGGTCGTTGGAATCAGTGGTGCTACACTCACTTGGGGGGCTGTAATCCTCAAAGGTATGGCGTTGGCTACAATCAATGGGATTATCCTTAGCTTGTTCTTCAAGCTGATTGACGTACTCGGCTGGTCCAATGATAAAACTCAGGAACCTTTGACCGAAAAAACACCGGATTGATGCCCATCCCATCATATTGAAAATCGCCGGCTCCATGTGCTGCGAATGAACACCACCTGCCTAAACGGCAAAATGTGTTGACCACAGCATATGGAGATCGGCGATTTTTTTATAGTAGTGCCTGTATTTTCGAACAAAATCACATACGAAAACGGGATACCACCTGATTGGTGTTGTCAGAAACACCTGTAAGCGACTTCGCTGAGCTATCCAGACTTTCCAACGCTTTCAGTTGACCTTCAGATCGTTCAGAGTCTTGCTCAGCACGTTCAGCAGAAGCTTTTGCAATATCGGCAAGGTAACTAATAATGCCGCAACTTCCTCCGAGCCTGCTGACATTGCTCCGAAGCCGATGAAACCTCCTGTACTTCAATCGCCACCTGCTGGATTTCCTGATTCATCGCAGCAAAGTGCTGTTCTGACCATCCCCAAATTGCTAACCAGCAAAGCCCCCATAATCAACAGGATTCCAATAGCACTAACGATAAGAAGCAGCTTAAGCATTTCGTTCGCAGGACGATTCAACTCCGAATTCGGCAGCAGCACCCCAATTTTCTAACCCGTTTGCGGTATTGTATCATACAGCATCCGATAATCCTCATTCCCGATGGACGCAGATATCTGGCCAGAAGCACCATTTTGGATAGCTTGTGCCGCCTCCGTACCCAACACTTCGCCAGCGGTTCTGCTTTTATGGATTGAAGTCCCGATGACAGGGTCGCTCCATTCTTGTCCACCAAAACCGCACTTCCTTGAGCACCGAATTTCATCCGCTCGATATAAGCTTGAATACCCGTCATAAAACATATCTAAACAAAAATAGCCCGATGGAGCAACTCTTTAAGAAAAGAGATATCCCATCGAGCTATTTAGGTTATTCATGCTCAAATATTTTCCGGGAATCCTCCTGGCTTTAGAGCGCTTAGTACGTAATCAGCGTAAACACATCTACGTCAGGCAATTTCGCCCGTCCATTCAGATCAGACAGCTCTATAAGAAAAGCAGCGCCTACCACATTTCCACCAAGCTGACGTACCAAATTCACTGATGTAGCGATGGTTCCGCCTGTAGCAAGCAGATCATCCGCAATCAAAACATTTTGTCCCGGCTCAATTGCATCTTTATGCATAGCCAGCATATCCTTGCCGTATTCCAAACCATAGGCTTCCTCGATAGTTTCACCAGGCAGCTTGCCGCTTTTACGGATGGGAATAAAACCAATACCAAGTGCATAAGCCAGAGGCGCACCTACAACGAATCCACGTGCTTCAGGACCTGCGATCAGATCAATTTTCAAATCCGATACCAGTTCCTTCATATCATTGATTGCCTTGCGGTATAGTTCTCCATTTTTCATCAGAGTCGTAATGTCCTTAAAACTAATCCCTGGTTGTGGAAAATCGGGAATCACCCGAATATATTCTTTGTAGTCCAACTTAGTTCCTCCTACTGTAACTTCTAGTTAATATATCCATCCTACATCATCAGCTTTGAGGCTATTCCTCAAGACGCGCCCTTCATAAGCGACATAATCCAGTTTGTCATCTGGGTTGTATCCGCATCCAGCAAATAACGCTCCATTTCAGCCATATCATGCAATTCCTGATAACGTGGAGAATCCGTTAAATCCCGCTTGGGCGGATTGGACACAAAACAGAATCGCCCTTCTGTACGCGTTATAAACTCAAGCTCCTCGAAAATGTCCAGCACTTTAGAAAGCATCCGTACTGAGCAGGAGCATTGGCGGCTAAGAGCAGGCAGCATCGCTTTTTCATCCACAAGCTGCGTCCCCATTCGGGAAAGCATAACGTAAATACGCTTGAACAGCTCCCTGTCTGGGCTGACAAGCCGGCCACCTCGTTCACTGACCGAATGAAGGAGAAACACATTCTCTACCTCTTCAAACGTAGACCACAATGCCTGCAGCTGTTCCGGTGTATCCGGTGGCTCCAACACGAACAGTGACTTTACAGAGTGTTGCGCATCCCTTCGGTCATCACCGGAAGTAACGCCGCCCTCCTTATCATATACCCATATGGATTCGGTGTTCACTGGATGAGACAGACGAAGCCTGGACGACGGATGCATCACAACCGCAACGTCATTTCTTCGTTCTTCAATACGAGGATGAAAGATCTTAAGCCCCCGCTCCAGTTCGACAAAAGGGTCCGATACCCCCCGATAATCAAAAATTTGAGGAGCCTGTACACGGATATCCTGCATCATCAACTGGAGGGAGCGTTTACCGTTCCATTCATTAATAGACAGCTCGCCCAGCAGATCAAGCTCGGTTTGCTGCTGCAAAAAATCAGCCAGATCGCCACGCCGGAAGGCAATCGCATCCAGCGATAATCCGTTCTGCTCCAGCAACAGCTTCACATGATTTTTCTCACGCCCCATTTTACGGGCCTCACGCAATTGAAGACCCTGTAACACGAAACGTGGAGAAGGGTTCCCCATACCAAAGGGCTGAAGTAATTCCAGTTCTTCAACCACCTGTATAGATACCTCGTCCAGACGACAGACCATATCTGCCTCGGCTACAGGAACGAGATTGTCTGGCGTCAGAATGGAAGCGGCATAGCGATTTAACCGTTCCTCAAACGATGCCAGATTGTCGTGAGACAACGTCATACCCGCAGCCGAAGGATGACCGCCAAAGTGCTCCATCAGGTCATGACTGTCTGTCAGAGCACTGTAAATATCCAAAGCCGGAATAGAACGGGCAGACCCTTTGCACATACCTGTCTCTGCATCTATGCCGAGAATAATGGTTGGACGATAATAGCGATCCAGCAGCTTGGATGCCACAATCCCCACGACACCCACGTTCCAGCCTTCACCAGCCAATACGATTACAGACGGCAGCGTGCCTCCATTCAGCTTGGCTACCAACTGCTGCTCGGCTTGTTCCATAATACGTTCAACTACTTGCTGACGCTCCCGATTGAGCAAATCCAGCGCATGCGCAAGCTGATCCGCTTCTTCTTCCTGCTCTGTCGTCAAAAGGGAAACCGCCCGGCCCGCATGATCCAGGCGTCCGCTGGCATTAATCCGCGGAGCTAAGGCAAATGCGATGTTGACAGAGGTCACTGTAGACATATCCACGCCCGCTACACCAAGCAACGCCCGAATACCCAGGAACGCAGAGCTTCTCATAGACTGAATCCCTCTACGTACCATCGTCCGGTTCTCACCATGTAACGGCATCAGATCGGCTACCGTACCGATAGCAGCAATTTCAAACCATTCCTCGGGAACTTCACCCAGCAGCGCCTGTGCCAGCTTTAGAGCCACACCAACACCAGCAAGGCCCTTACATGGATAGGGACAGCCGGGCAGCTTCGGATTGATCAGAGCATACGCTTCAGGAAGCACAGCAGGAGGCTCGTGATGGTCAGTTACAATAACATCTATGCCCAAGGTTGCTGCATAAGCGATTTGCTCTACTGCACTAATTCCCGTATCCACCGTAATGACCAACGTAACCCCTTGCTGATTAGCCCAATCAAGGGCATGATTGTGCAGTCCATATCCCTCATTGGAGCGGTGCGGAATGTAAATATCATACGAAGCTTTCAGGAAGCGCATAAGCTGAATCATCAATGACGTACTGGATACCCCGTCCGCATCATAATCACCATAAATTAATATGTGTTCGCCACGCTCCAGCGCCTGACGGATTCTCGGCACTGCCACCTTCATACCTAGGAGCAGAAAAGGGTCGTGTATGTCGTCTGCACTTCCGTACAAAAAGCGGTTTGCTTCCCCGGCCGTAGTGACACCCCGATTCACTAAAAGCCGGGATAACAATGGTGAAATCCCCAGCTCTTCCGTCAACGGCTGAGCCACTTCCAGGTTAACCTCCGGGGTCTTCCATCGGTACTGCGAATGAAGCAATCCTATTCACCTTTCTTTCATAGTCGTCCTGCCATTATTGCAGCAGGGACGACACATCATTATCCGGTAGTTCATGATTAGACTTGTAAGGATACCCGGCTTGATAAGAAACGAACTGCATCTGTACATGGGTTACCTGCGGAAAACGAGCCAGCAGCAGATTTTTTGCCCGATCAGCGATCTCCTGTGCTTCTTGCACCGTAATCCGAGGGTTGACACTGATTGTTACATCCACAGTTATAAAATGACCTGCTTCCTGTGCATGCAGATGCTCAACGGTGACAATACCATACACCCGCTGAATCGTCTCCATAAAGCGTTGCGAGTCTTCCTCACGCAGAGGTTGGGCAGGAGCCGGATAGGCGGTATTCAGTACCATCAGATATCCTTTACGTAACACCAGACAGGCTACCAGCAGCGCAGCGGTTGGGTCAAGATATAATAATGCAGGCCACTCCATCGCTTCGCCTGTCATTGCCCCAATCATACCGATCAGTGCAATCAGCGACGCATAAAGCGAGTATCGTTCATGATTAGCGTACAAATCTGCTTCGGCCTTATGACCGTGTTTAATGGAGTAGCGGTATTGAAACTGAAATAGCGCCTCTCTCAGCACCAAAGCAGCGAAAGCGGTTATGAGCGCATATAGGCCTGGAGCCTGCGGCTCCGGATTGCTTAAAGAGCGAACAGCTAATATACCCAGCTGAAGGCCACTCATCAGTACCAATATAGCTAGTACCACCGATATGACAGTCCGGACTTTTTCACCGTTCCGCAATCGTACCAGTATACCATGCTCTGCTGCACCTTTGGAGAACAAAAGCTCCTTCAAACGGGAAGCGCTATCCGCAGCCGTGTGAAGCGCATCCCCCATCAATGCCTTGCTGTTTGCCGCATAACCGACGGTTCCCTTTAGAACAGCCAGTGCAAGATTACCCACAATCCCGCTCCACGCCGCAGTTTCCAATGATTGGCTGCGTTCGCTATTCACAACGTTTCCCCCTCAATCCTGAACTGACAATTTTCCGGTAATGCTCCATTTTAAATTCTCCAAACCTTAGAAAACCGCGCCCATGCAGACGCGGCTTTCTCTTTAATTCATATTGCTGATGTCAAGCGTAATTTAGGGCTTTGCAGTCTTGGCCGCACCGCCGCCAGCTGTCGGATACTTATGTTTTCCTTTCAAGGCTACCCACAGCGGGCTGGCAATGAAGATGGAAGAATAAGCACCAAACAACAAACCGATAACCATCGCAAGCGAGAACATCCGAATCGACTCGCCGCCAAAAATGAACAAGCACAAGGAGGCAATAAACACAGTAAACACCGTTGCAAGTGAACGATTCATGGTCTGTGCAATACTGTGATCAACCACCCGATCCAAGTCGGCCCTGGACTTTTTCTTCGCAAATCGTAAATTTTCCCGAATACGGTCAAAAATAACGACGGTGTCATTGATGGAGAAACCGACAATTGTCAGAATTGCAGTAATGAAGGTCAAGTTCACCTCAAGATGAAAAATAGAGAAGATACTGATAACGAGAAATGCATCATGCAATAGCGAAACAATGGCTGCAATAGCGAACCGCCATTCAAACCGAATCGAGATATAAATAGCAATGGCCACGGAAGCCAACAAAATAGCCCACAACGCATTCTGTTCCAGCTCTTGCGCCATTTCCGTATCTACTGTATTAACCTCAAAGGAAGCTTTTGGATCAAGCTCTTTATTGAAAGTTGTTTTAAAATCATTCACTTGTTGATCCGTCAACACCTGTGAAAAACGAATACCGAAGCGCTCTTTACCCGACGTATAATCCACCTCTTTGCCGATACCTTTCTTGTCCAGCAAAGTTTGAATCTGTTCTTGTGTAACTGCTTTGGTCAAATTGACGTCCACATTGGAACCCGAACGGAAGTCAACACCGTAATTCAAACCGAATATGGACAAGCTCAAAATGCCTAGCAGCGTAAGAATAATCGAGAACGTGTAAAACCACTTGCTCATCTTGACATATTTATAGTCCCAATTAAAGCGCACTAATATCACTCTCCTTCACACCAAAATACTTGGGCTTCTTCACAGCATCCGCTTTAACCAGCAGATTGAGCAAGAAACGGGAGAAGAAGATATTCGTCAAAATACTGGTGACAATATCAACCATGAGCACCAGAGCGAAACCTCTAACCGAGCCTGTTCCCAGACCGAACATAACAGCAGCCGCTATAATGGTCGTAATATTGGCATCCATAACGGTACGGAACGAGGCCTTACTACCTGCGATGACAGAAGAACGAATCGTTTTACCTGTCTTGATTTCTTCTTTAATCCGCTCATACGTAATGATATTGGCATCGACCGCCATCCCGATCCCCAGCACGAACGCTGCGATACCCGGAAGCGTGAGTACAAACCCGCCTAAGTAGAAGATGGCAAGCACCAGCCAGGTATGAACGATGAGACAGAAGCTGGCAACCAGCCCCGGTACACGGAACATCAAAATCATGAATACCAGAATAATGATCGAACCAATCAAACCGGCACGGATCGTTTGATCCAGTGACAATTGACCCAGTGTAGCGCCTACACTCTGAGAGTATTTTTCCGTCAGTTTGAGCGGGAGTGCACCCAGATTAATCGTATCAGCCAGTTTGTTCGCTTCTTCACGAGTATAGCTACCTGTGATCGATGCACTGCCATCCGTCAGTTCTCCACGTACCGTAGGGGCGGAGAGCAATTCCTGATCCAGGAAAATAGCCAACTCTTTGTTAAGAAGCCGCTTTGTAATCTCTGCAAACTTGGCTTTGTCTTTCACTTTGATACTAATTTCAGGTTGATTCAGCTGGTCGAAGCCGACAACAGCGCCATTCTCCACAAAATCATTACCGCGCAGCTCAATTTTGCTGTATTGGCCTGGCTTTTTGGCATCCGCTGCCGTTGCACTGCGGAACGTCAGCTCGGCAGGCTTTTTCAGCATGGAGCGGACTTCCGCTTCATTAGAGACGCCAGCAAGCCGCACGCGAATACGGTCGCTACCCTCCGTTGTTACTTCCGGCTCAGTCGTACCGAGCGCATTAATTCGTCTCTCCAGACTTTGAGCTGTTTGTATGAGAGATTGTTTGGTTACATTCTGCCCGACTTCCAAAGGCTGGGCTTCATATAAGATTTCAAAGCCTCCCTTTAAATCGAGGCCTAGTTTTAAACTGTTCAGTAGGCCCGGGCTTGTCCCGACCATAACACCAGTGGTTATGAGCACGACCACGATGAAACTTAGAATTCTCTTCATTCCGTCCCATGTTCCCCTTTCATTCTCAATATTCCTATTATAGCTACCCCTCAAAAAGCAGTCAATTTGAACGCAAAAAAAAGACCCCCTTCTATTCGAAAGTGGAGCCCCGTAATGCGGACATTGTCAAATAGTTCATAAAGCTCGTCGCTTTAAGAGAAAGTATATCGTTAACGAGCTTGTGCAGCGGAGGAATACCCTCCTTTTCATACTTATGGCTGACGCAATTCCACACGTCCTTGCTTGTAACATGCTTATAGCCTACGAGAATCAGCTCGTCCGCCTTGCTTTGACACAGCATCTCAATTGCGTCATCCCAGTCCTGCTCATTCAGCTCTTCCATATCCACGATGACCGTTCCTCCTTCCAGCGACTACGGTTCCGCAGATCAGCAATTAGCGGGGTTATTGACTGCTTTATAGAACATTTCTGACCTGATCCTGGAAAACCCTTCTTTTTCGTCGAAAATAGCCGTAAACCAACAATATATGCATTTATTTCGATCGTCAATAGCAGAATTCACCACTCCCCCTCTTGTTGTCCTGAATCCCTCTTGCTTTTAGTCGGAAAAGCTTGTCATGAACATGGACAGGTCCGGCATATCTTTTACAGTAACACATAGACGCGGAATTCATTTTTGGGGAAGAGGGAGTTGCGATTGAAAAAGCAGACATTCATCCATGGAGCAATTATTTTATTAGCAGCTGGAATTATCAATCGGCTGCTGGGTTTTATTCCGCGAATCGCGCTCCCACGTATTATCGGTCCCGAAGGAGTCGGCTTGTACCAACAGGGGTATCCCTTTTTTATCGTGTTGGTAACCCTTATTACCGGGGGGATACCGCTTGCCGTAGCCAAGCTTGTAGCCGAGACTGAAACGGCGGGCCAGCCCGAAATGTCACGGCGTATTTTGCGCACCAGCCTGCGCTTCACTGTTACACTCAGCCTGCTTGCCATAGTGCTTTGTCTTCTCTTTGCCCCCTGGATTACAAGCCACCTGCTGACAGACAGCCGTGTATATTATACATTTGTCAGCATGAGTCCGATGATTGTTATTGTTGCCGTTTCCTCTGCCTATAGAGGCTATTTTCAGGGAAAACAAAATATGATTCCATCCGCAAGCTCCTCTATAGCCGAGACTGTCATGCGCATTGTTTGCGTCATTTGGTTTGCTGCCCTACTTCTTCCACATGGCGTGGCCTATGCTGCTGCGGGGGCGATGCTCGGTGCACTGGCGGGTGAACTCATCGGCATGATTGTGCTTCTATGGCAATACAAATGGAACCAGCGAAGAGATCATGTTCCCCTACAACCAGAAGTATCTTTACCTTCAGGAGCTCATTCCGAACAACCGTCTGTGTTGTCACGACTTTTGTCTATATCCGTTCCCGTAACAGCCGGAAGACTTGTGGGGTCGTTGTCCTATTTGCTTGAATCTATCCTATGTATGCGCAGCCTCGCCGTAGCAGGTATTGCCACCGGAGTGGCCACCGCCCAATACGGGGCTATGCAGGGTATGGTCATTCCTGTGTTACTACTACCCGGTGTCCTCACCAGTTCGCTGGCTGTTTCCCTTGTACCTTCCTTATCCGAAGCTGCTGCCAAGGGACAAATCACAGCCATCCATAAGCGATTGCATCAATCGCTTCGACTTGCTTTGGTTGCAGGAGCCCCATTTGCTGTCATCATGTACGTATTGGCAGAGCCTCTGTGTCTGTTACTCTATAATAATGGCGACATTGCAGGCATGCTTAAGCTCATGGCTCCCTTCGCTCTTTTTATGTACATTCAGGCCCCGCTTCAGGCAGCACTTCAGGCTCTGGATCGTCCCGGAAGCGCCTTATTCAATACCTTTGTCGGGGCCGCTATCAAAATCACGCTTATCGTTTGGCTTGCTTCCCAGCCTCAATACGGTATCTATGGAGCTGTCATCGCCATTTGTATCAACAGTGCCATAGTCACCCTTTTGCATGGCTTCAGTGTAAGCAGACTGCTTCGTTTTCGTGTGCGGCTGCTTGATTTCTGGAAAACCGGTGTGGGCATGATGATCATGGCGGCTGCGGTCTTATATGCTTACAGACATCTAACGGTTTTCGATCAAATGTGGCTGCAATTTCTTTTTGCCGCAGGCTTTGGCATTATTCTGTACCTTTTTCTGATGACTCTGACCAAAATGATCGACTGGGACAATCTCACCCGTATCCCCATCTTGAGAAGATGGTTTAGAGCATAACAGGTTTAATCCGTGGATTCCCCAAAGGCCGGTGGTGTAATATATACATCGCCTTTATGGTTAACCGAGCACAAGAAAACATCCTTAAAATCTTTATGACCTTGTGCTTGGATCTGATTTTTAAGCCAAAAACGGTTCATATCCATACGCTCCAAATTTCGATCCAGCACCTTGCCATCCATAATCAACGGAATAGGAAGCCCCTCATATCTAAACTTCCCACTAATTTTAGGCAAAGAAGTGACTTTATTCTCCTGTTGATCATTGTTTGCCAAATTCGTTTGCTCTACATTCGGTGTCTGCTTTTCAGATTCAGTATCTCCAACGTTATCATCTTTACGTATGACCGTGAGCTTACCTGTTGTTTCCAAAATAACATATTCTACATCGTCCAAGCCTTCGATATTTTGTTCTCGAAGTTGTAACAGCAAATCATCTAAATTGTAGCGTTGCTTCAGCATTTCTTCCTTGTTTATTTGTCCGTTGGAGAACAATACACTTGGCTTACCATCGAACAGCAGCCGCAGACCCCGACTTTTAAGACTGAAGTACGAAATGCCGATCTGCAAAATCAGCAGCACGCCCAAAGGAATCAGCCCTTCATACAACGGACGCTTTATATCTTCCAAACTGAATACAGCGATTTCCGCAATCATAATGGATATCACGAGGTCAAAAACGGATAATTTCCCGATCTCCCGTTTACCCATTAACCGCATAACCAGAAATACAATAAAATACATGAGCAACGTTCGAAATATATGTGCCAAAATATCGTGCCCCAACATGTCCGCCCCTCTCCTGTACTTGCGACAAGACATTCGCCGTTCATTGTACACGTATTCTGACCGTTCCTCATATCAACCATACAAAAAACAAAAGGTTAAATTATAGAAATAAAGAAAAAGACTGCTTACGACTTGGTACTAAGCCGGGAGGCTTGGCCATAGAATTATAATAGTTCAAACCTTGGTACAGGAGGAATTATCAATGGAGCTCATTCGCCGCTGGTGTTCGTTTCGTCTGGCCCATCCCATTTTATCCGGCTTGTTTTATGCTTTTTCATGGATGCTGCTCGGCGCATTTATCCTTTCGCTACTCTTGTGGTTGACACAGATGCAGGAACAGGATTTATCGTTGTATACGTACATCGTTCATGCATTCGCCATGGTATCTGGCGGCTTCGTCGCTGGTAAAAGATCTACAACCAAAGGTTGGTATCAAGGC
This sequence comes from Paenibacillus sp. NPDC055715, assembly GCF_053617595.1. NCBI lineage: Bacteria > Bacillati > Bacillota > Bacilli > Caryophanales > Paenibacillaceae > Paenibacillus > Paenibacillus sp. NPDC055715. Next base: position 9,461 of record NZ_JBSHGA010000016.1, on the reverse strand, counting down.
GGCATTACCAGCATCCTGTATGGGCTAATCGTGCTGCTGGTCGGATTTCTGGCGCTGGATGCAGGCATGAACGCCAAGGATTTGGTGCATTTGGGGATCGCCTTTATCATTGGAGCAGGGGGCGGGATGTTTGGGATTAACCTGAGTAAATAATCAAAATGGATCCTTTGACTACACACTGAACGAACTGCTTACAATTGCGGTTAAACAACACAAAAAACCGAGCCCTTCTCAAAGGCTCGGTTTTTTGCATGGTTATGCTAATATTCTATGACTTGGAAACAGCTTCCTCGGAAACTGTATCTTTTGCAATCGCATTGCTGATCGCGCTGCGATCAAAGGTCAGCTTCGTAACATCATTCACACGCAAGATTACCACATCGTCCGTAATCTCCAAAATTGTACCATGAAGACCTCCGATTGTAATCACTTTATCGCCCTTTTTCAAGGCTTGAAGCATCGTTTGACGCTGCTTCTGTTTTTTCTGATTCGGACGAATCAGCAAGAAATAGAAGATTACAAACATCAGAGCCAGTGGCCAGATCATTTGAAAAATTCCTCCAGTTCCCCCGGTTGCAGCAGCTGTAGCAAATTGAAACATATTAAATCCCCCTTTCGTATACTCTCCCTAAAACTTAAAAGCCTTTATCATTATCATGAAGACCGTACTGCTCAAAAAATTCATCGCGGTAATCAAGCAGTCTGTCATCCATAATCGCTTGTCTGACATTACGCATCAATTGAATTAAGAAATGCAAATTATGATACGTTGTCAGTCGAAGCCCAAAGGTTTCATCCGCTTTAATCAAGTGTCGTAAGTAAGCACGTGAATAATTACGACAGGTATAACAATCACAAGCCGGATCAAGCGGGCCGAAATCTCTTGCATATTTGGCGTTGCGAACGACAAGACGGCCTTGGCTGGTCATTGTTGTCCCGTTGCGAGCAATTCGTGTTGGAAGTACGCAATCAAACATATCCACACCACGGATAGCGCCTTCAATCAAGGCATCCGGAGAACCTACGCCCATCAAATAGCGTGGCTTGTTAGTGGGAAGCAGAGGAAGCGTATAATCCAGCGCTTCATACATCAAATGCTTCGGTTCACCTACGCTCAGTCCACCAATAGCATAACCCGGGAAATCCATGGAAGTCAAATCTGCCGCGCTCTGCTTGCGCAGATCTTCATGCATGCCCCCCTGAACAATGGCAAACAACCCTTGATCATGAGGACGCGCGTGCGCCTCCAGACAGCGCTCAGCCCAACGGCTGGTGCGTTCCAACGACTTTTTCACATACTCATATTCAGCAGGAAAAGGAGGACACTCATCGAAGGCCATCATAATATCCGAGCCAAGCGAGTTTTGAATTTCCATGGCCACTTCCGGCGAAAGAAACAGCTTATCTCCATTCAAATGAGAGCGAAAATGAACGCCCTCCTCCGTAATTTTACGCATTTCACTCAATGAAAACACTTGAAATCCGCCGCTGTCCGTTAAAATAGGACGATCCCAGTTCATAAACTTGTGCAGCCCACCCGCTTCACGAATAATATCGTGACCGGGACGAAGAAACAGATGATACGTATTACTCAAAATAATTTGAGCATCCATTTCCTTCAGTTCCTCGGGACTCATCGTTTTAACTGTAGCTTGTGTCCCTACAGGCATAAAGGTTGGTGTTTCAATAACCCCGTGAGGTGTATGCACACGCCCGAGACGGGCTCCCGATTGCTTACAGGTTTTAATATGTTCGTATCTTATTGCTGGTGCCATATTTTCTCTACCATCCTTAATTAATAAATGAACATTGCGTCCCCAAAGCTGAAAAACCGATATTCCCGGTCAATCGCCTCCTGGTAAGCATGCATAATATTCTCCCTGCCCGCCAGTGCGCTGACCAGCATAACCAATGTCGATTTAGGCAAATGAAAATTCGTAATCATCGCGTTCACCACACGGAATTCATAACCTGGATAAATAAAAATCTGCGTCCAGCCACTGCTGGCCTGTAATAGTCCGTCACCGAATGTATTGCCCACCGTCTCCAGCGTCCGGCAACTGGTTGTCCCCACCGCCACGACTCTTCCGCCTCGCGCTTTCGTTTCATTCAGCACATCTGCCGTTTCCTGTGACAATGAGTAATATTCTTCATGCATCACATGCTCTTCAATCGTATCCACAGACATGGGTCTGAACGTTCCTAAACCGACGTGAAGTGTGACAAAAGCAATGGAAACGCCCTTTTCTCTAATTCGGTCCAACAATTCCTCTGTAAAATGCAACCCCGCAGTTGGAGCCGCGGCTGAGCCTTCATGCCGGGCATAAACCGTCTGATAACGCTCACGGTCATCCAGTTGCTCCTTGATATACGGTGGAAGCGGCATTTGTCCAAGACGATCCAATATCTCCTGAAAAATACCTTCATATGAGAATGAGAGCACTCTTCCGCCCATATCTCCTTCTTCCTCAATGACCGCTTTCAGCTCATCACCGAAAACGATAACCGCGCCCTTTTTCAACTTCTTGCCGGGTTTTACCAGTGCTTCCCATCGGTCACCCTCCAGTTGCTTAAGCAGTAACACCTCGGCCTTAGCTCCCGTATCTTCCTTGATACCGAACAAGCGCGCAGGAATCACTCGGGTATCATTCAGCACCAGCGTATCGCCCGGTTGAAGATACTGCACAATATCTGAAAATGTATGATGACCCACTTCACCGCTCCCCTTGCTCAACGTCAGCAATCTGGAAGCACTTCGATCAAGCAAAGGCGTCTGTGCAATTAATGTTTCAGGTAATTCAAAATCGTAATCGTTTACGTTCATATATTGGTCAGTCCTTAACTATATCCACATTTTTGTAATAGTGTTGCAAAATTTTCTTGTAATCATACCCTTGATCAGCCAAACCTTTGGCTCCCCATTGTGACAAACCCAAACCGTGACCATTCCCTTTGCCTGTAAAAATAAAGCTTTGCGTTTTGTCGATGACTCGCGCATGACGATCTTCATTCATGATGATCATCCCGTTACCACTGAAAGTGCTGCTCCCTGATGCCGACAGGATTGTAGTTCCCTGTGCACCATTTACATGAGTAGTAGCCCCATCAGCGCCTAATACAGTATAACTGCCGGTACTCTCAATATCAAACAGCGTGCTCGGCAATCCGCCCATCGCTGAACGATACATATCAGGATATTTCACCTTCAAAGGCGATCCATTCGCTTCAACCTCCAGCACACGACCGGACGGACCACGTTTGGTGACATCGAGATGATCAATAGAGGACGGTACTGTGCCCGTTACTTTCCCTTGCAAGGATTTTACAAGCTGGGCAGCCGTAAAGGGCCCCCGCACCCATGCGTAGTCCCCGGATTGAGGTACCTTTTCTAATACAATCATTTCTTCACCGGGCTGTATCTTCGCTACTGCTACCACAGTTGATTGAATTTGAGGAATGGAACGCACATTGGTATTTTCAGCAGTCACAGTGACTTTGTCTAGCCCCGCCTCTGTAACTCCCTCCAGCTCCTTAACGTTATCCTCACGGATATAGCCTGTCTTTCCGTTAGAGAGAAGCACGTGATACCACTCCTGTGCTCCTTTTTGCGCCGAAGTATCTCCTGAGCTATCTACGCTGGCAAACGCTTCGCCGCCACTGTTCCACACCTCGGAAGCATCCGCTGTAACGCCGCCCGCATTGGATGAAAATACAGCTTCGACCACCTTGCCACCACTTTTAATCACTTCACCAGCGGTTGCATCTACAGCCTCGCTAACATTCGCATGCTCCGAGCCTTTGCCGTTATAAGCCTGACTTAGCGTTCCATCCACCACGTTACCGATCTGAAAGCGATTGCCTTGGGCAAGCGCATAGCTGCGAGCCGACACCGCTTGAGCCTTGAGCGCTTCATCCGGCCATGAGGAATAGACCTCAGCTCCTACCACGGAATACAAATACTGCTCCAACGGCACTTCGTTAACAAGCGCCAGCTGTCCTGACGTCATACCGATCTCCATGTCGCCACGGTATGTACGCTGTGATCTCTCGACCACTTGAATTCCATCGTTGCCTCCGTTGACAATTACCTTGTTATTATCAGAACCACTCAGCACGTAATGAGTCATCACCTGGGAGCCTGTCGTTACTCCTGCTTCCTGTCTCACAATCAGTCCGGTTTGAGTAGCGTTGACTTTAGAGAGCGTAAGTCGCGGTTGCTTGCTTTCCAGTTCTGTTTTCAAAGCGGACAACTTGCTATCATTACTCTCTTCACCGACCCACACAGCATATTGACCTCTCGATTGAATTACGGTAAAAGCATCAAACCCTGCGGCGGCAATCGTCGTTCGGACGAGATTGGCCTCTTGTTCACTTCCGTAGTTCCCCGTAGACCAATGCTTGTTCCCCGTAACTTCGGCCTGTGCTCCAGTTGCAGTAGAAATGCGCTGTACAGCAGCCTGCGCCGCCGGTTCACTCGCATATATTCCCGCATACACCTGATAGACAGAGCTACCGTTTTTCGAGCCAATAAAAACCGTCGGTTTATCATTGGTCTTCTGCAACACTTGAGCCGCTTTTATCGCAGCCGCTTCATTTCCTTCAAGTACCTTCACCCGATAGCTGTCTACACTAAAACGGGCCATGCTGTCCGGAAGTCCCGTCCAGGCCTGAAAACTGCCCCCACTGTTTTGTCCGACACTCAAACCCCCTGATGATTTCAAGGTTACAGCGGGTACAGTCGCTTTATATTTGCTGCCCAGATCCGCAAAAATCACTACACGAATATCCTCTTGGGCGGCAGCGGCGTGAACAGTTGGAGACCAAGGCAAGCAAACTACAGCTAATACCATAGCCGCTGTTGCCCGTTTGGCCCGACCCGCCCATACGCCGAAAATTGTGTTTCGATTCAACGCGTTTCCACTCATTTCTAGCTCCCCCATTTCTGGCTGTCATAGCACGCATACTGCATGATTTGGCGGAAACCTGGCTCATACCTGTCCCTTTCAATTCATCGGCGAAATACACCTAAACTTGAACCCGCTCAAATCTTAATTCACGCACTCTCTTTCCCCATACCATCCGTCCTGCAATATCATGTTTGTATATCCGTGTAATCACGTTAAAAACTAATCTCAGCTACATTTTTCTGTGTATGAGGCGATACTGCCTGTTCTCATGTGATAAAAATACACACTCCCTGCTCACCGTGAATCCGTCGGAATGGGAATTCCGAGGTGAGCATAAGCCGCCGGAGTCACTATTCGTCCCCGCGGCGTTCTTTGCAGAAGGCCGATTTGCAACAAATATGGCTCATACACGTCCTCGATCGTCTGACTTTCTTCACCAATGGTCGCTGCAATTGTGTCCAATCCCACAGGCCCGCCACGGAATGAATGAATCATCGCCTTAAGCATTTTATGATCAATTTCATCCAGTCCGCGCGGATCAATTTGCAGTCTCTTCAACGCCTCTGCGGCCAACTCTGAATGAATAATACCATCCCCGGCAACTTGGGCAAAATCACGCACCCTTTTTAACAGCCGATTCGCAATCCGTGGCGTCCCCCGTGAACGCAATGCGATTTCCTCGGCTGCATCCCCGACAATCTCAATCTCCATAATATCCGCGTTCCTTGATACGATGTAGGCCAGCTCGTCTGTCGTATAGAACTCCAACCGACTAATGACACCAAATCGGTCACGCAACGGCGCAGAAAGCAGCCCAGCGCGCGTAGTAGCCCCGATAAGCGTAAAGGGCGGCAAATCCAGACGGACTGAACGCGCACTCGGGCCTTTACCAATCATAATGTCCAGCGCAAAATCCTCCATTGCCGGATACATGACTTCTTCCACCGTACGGTGCAGGCGATGTATCTCGTCAATGAACAAAACATCGCCCTCTTGAAGATTAGTCAGCAACGCTGCCAAGTCTCCAGGTCTTTCAATTGCCGGGCCTGAGGTCGTGCGTAAATTAACGCCTAGCTCGTTAGCGATAATATTGGCGAGCGTCGTTTTGCCTAATCCAGGCGGACCGTAAAGCAGCACATGATCCAACGCCTCTTTACGCATCTTGGCTGCTTCAATATATATTTTCAAATTTTCTTTTACCTGATTTTGCCCGATATATTCATTCAGATAACGGGGGCGAAGGCTTAGCTCCGCCGTCTGGTCTTCCATCATCAAATTGGCGGAAATAATCCGGTCATCCATATTCCATCGCTCCTCCTTTTCACCAGACTTCTTTTACGGACATCATCGTCCTATCCGGCAAACAACAGTTGCAAAGCCCGTTTCATCAAAATATCGGCAGATTCATCAGGTTTCGCGTCTTTCTTCATTCTGCTCCATACCTTATCCAGCTCCGCATCTGTGTAGCCCAGCGCCTTGAGCGCTTCTCGTGCCTCGCTCCAATAGGAACCCTCGCCCTCTTCCACGACAGGCTCCGCAAACAATCCCGTCGCGATGCCGACTGAGCCGATGCCGTCCAGCTTGTCCTTCAAATCCAGAATCATGCGCTGTGCTGTCTTTTTACCGATACCCGGCAGCTTGGTGAGAAATGCGATGTTCTCCTGATAGATTGCCGTTACCACATGAGTAGGTGTACCGCCTCCCAAAATGCCTAGCGCCACACGCGGTCCAATTCCGGATACATCAATCAGCTTACGGAACAACTGCTGTTCCTCACGAGTCCCAAACCCGAACAATAAAATAGCATCTTCCCTTACATGATGATGAATATAAATGACAACAGGCCCTTCCTTTTTGGCAAAGGCATAAGGATTCGGACAAAATACCCGGTACCCGACACCCTGCACATCCAAAACGACATATTCATTTTCCAAGTGAGCCACAGAACCCCGCAAGAAATCTATCATTTTCGCAATACCTCATTTAATTTTGAATTTAGTCCATATGAATGCGCATGACAAATAGCTACTGCCAAAGCATCCGCCACATCATCCGGTTTGGGCACGACTTGAAGCTTCAGAAACATTCTTACCATTTCCTGTACCTGCATCTTCTCAGCCTTTCCATACCCTACAATAGCCTGTTTAACCTGCATAGGCGTATATTCCCCTATAGGCAGACCACGTTGTTTCGCAGCCAGCACTAGCACGCCGCGCGCCTGACTCACAGACATTGCGGTTGTTACGTTACGATTAAAAAAAAGCTTCTCGAGCGCTACCGCATCAGGTTTATATTTATCAATCAATTGCAGCATGCCTTCATACACATGAAGCAACCGCTCTTCTTCCGGTGTATGGGCCTCCGTCTGGATACAGCCATATTGAACAGGAACCACCTTACTGCCGATCTTGTCCACAAATCCAAAGCCCACAATTGCAATACCCGGATCAATTCCTAGAAAACGCAAAAAAATCTCTCCCCTATCGCCAAAATACGGCGTTAACTAGCCATCAACGGTCAATATCAAAACCACAATCATTGCCAAACACTAAACAAAGCGAACATATGTGTCGTTCATTCCATTATAACAAAACTTTGCATCTAATAGAGTAAAAAGTTTAACTCTAAGTTCAGCACAAAAAAAGAGACGTTGTAAGCCTCACCCCTAAAGGGCAAAGCCTACACGCCTCCCTCTTGCATATAATCAATATTGCTGCTTCAATACCCGCTGTGTTCGCTCCACCGCAAAATCACTAAAAGTGGAGATCACACTGTTGTATTCGTTCATATCCTGCACACGGATTCCCTGCTGGAGCTGCTCATACACTCCCTCGGGCAGAGATGTCTCCATTGATCCTACATCCAGCTGAAAGAAAGTCCGAATTACTTTTTCTTTTTTAGGCGGTCCTTCAAACAAAGTAAGCTGTCCATCCATACTCATACCCATGTAGGCGTGCTGTTTGCATAACTCCGACAAATCCTCCACCTTACGCTCCAGCCACACCTCGCCACTGGTATTTAACCGTCCCTTCCAATCAGGATGCTGCTTCAGCAAGCTCTCTAACTGCTGCGAACTTAACGTTCCCAAGGAAAGTGTCTCTGTGCCACACACATAGGTAGTTAACAAATGAGTCTTCCTGCTGATGCCTGAAGCACGGATACTTTGCAATACCTGCATCTGCGAAGAACGTACTTCAGCCGTACTCGTGTGTGAAAGCTCCTCCGTATCAACGTCCGTCATAACGGTAGAAGCGAGGGGCTGTGACAGCATAGTCTGCATATGACGTGAAAACAGGATACCTAAACCTGCCAGCAAACAAGCCGTTCCCAAAATAGTACAGGCCCACACCGTTTTTCTCCACTGCTTCCAGCGTTGTTTAATTTGTTTTTTCCAGCTTAATCGCTTCACAGTAATCCCTTCCGTCCCACTTTTTGAGTTAGTGTGGCCTGACGATTACTGATTTATACAAAAAAAGACAATAAACACAACAAAAAAAGCCGCTTCTTCAAGCGACTTTCTTTTTGAATCGGGATGACACGATTTGAACATGCGACCCCCTGGTCCCAAACCAGGTGCTCTACCAAGCTGAGCTACATCCCGAAATATATGCCGGTGAGAGGACTCGAACCTCCACGGTTTCCCTCACGATTTTGAGTCGCGCGCGTCTGCCAATTCCGCCACACCGGCTTATGAAGTTAAATGGCGCGCCCTGAGAGATTCGAACTCCCGGCCTTTTGATTCGTAGTCAAACGCTCTATCCAGCTGAGCTAAGGGCGCAAATATGGAGCGGACGACGGGAATCGAACCCGCGACCCTCGCCTTGGCAAGGCGATGCTCTACCGCTGAGCCACGTCCGCAATACAATGATATTCATGAGATATAATTTCATGAATGGTGAGCCATGAAGGACTCGAACCTTCGACACCCTGATTAAAAGTCAGGTGCTCTACCAACTGAGCTAATGGCTCTTAACAGAGTAGTATAACTTTGTAAAATGGCGGAACTGACGGGATTCGAACCCGCGATCTCCTGCGTGACAGGCAGGCATGTTAGGCCTCTACACCACAGTTCCATAATAATGTTCCATTAATAAATTTAATTGGTTGCGGGGGCAGGATTTGAACCTGCGACCTTCGGGTTATGAGCCCGACGAGCTACCGAACTGCTCCACCCCGCGATAATACTAAAGAATACTATATACTAAATAAATGGTGGAGGCTGAGGGGATCGAACCCCCGACCCTCTGCTTGTAAGGCAGATGCTCTCCCAGCTGAGCTAAGCCTCCATATTATGACCCGTAGGGGAATCGAACCCCTGTTACCTCCGTGAAAGGGAGGTGTCTTAACCGCTTGACCAACGGGCCTTACTAATAAATAATATCTGGCGGAGAGAGAGGGATTCGAACCCTCGAGACGCTTTTGGCGCCTACACGATTTCCAATCGTGCTCCTTCGGCCAGCTCGGACACCTCTCCATATGGCTCCCCGAACAGGACTCGAACCTGTGACAACTCGATTAACAGTCGAGTGCTCTACCAACTGAGCTATCAGGGAA